>JBBIUR010000069.1:0-15669 GCA_037440145.1 Myxococcales bacterium
CACGTACTGGATCGAGGCCAGATCGGCAGCCGGGCCCACGACTTCGACCGACCGTGGGGCCAACTTCACCGCGCCGAGGACCAGGCCATCCGCCAGTTGTTCCTCGTGCTGCAGGCGCACGGGCACTGTCTTTCGGTCCACGCGGGCCAGCTCGAGCGTCACCTGGCTCGGATTGATGCGGCGGATCTGCACCCCGCGAGGCAAATCGATCGAATCGGGCCCGATTCGAAACACCGACGGGCCCGGCCGCACCCCGGCGAGGTCCAGAGGAATCACCAGGCGCTCGCGGTCGATCCGCCCCAGAATCGTGCGCGGACCGGCGACGAGGACGTCCACGAAATCGACCCTGGGGCTGATCAGCATGAGGTGCGGCGGGATACCGCGCAGCTCGAGCGGCACCCGAAGGCCCAACTCGGCCTCCCGCGCGCCGGCGTTGACGAACAGCCACAAGCTGAACGCCGCCACCACGGACAGGAGCTTGAGCATCGCATTGCGGCGCGCCACAGCGAGCCAGCGGCGCGGGTCCCACACCCGCCGCGGAACCTGCGCCCAGAGGCGTGCCAGAGCGGACCAATCGAGCTTCTTCAGCCTCATGAGAGCAGTTGCTGCAGCATACCGCGCAGCGTGCCCGCGTCGAGATCGCGCGCGATCCTGCCGCCGCGCACGAGGGAGATCTTGCCCTCCTCTTCGGAGACCACGATCACCACCGCGTCGGTCTCCTCCGTGATGCCGATGGCCGCGCGGTGGCGCGTGCCCAGCGCCTTGCTGACATAGGGGTTCGAAGTGAGCGGTAGAAAACAGCCCGCCGCGGTAATCCGGCCTTTCTGGATCACGAGCGCTCCGTCGTGGATCGGAGAGGTAGGCAGGAAGATACTGTTGATCAGCTCCTTGCTGATCCGCGCGTCCAGCCGGGTTCCGATTTCCATGTACTCGTTGAGCCCGACTTCTCGCTCGATGACGATCAGCGCTCCAATGCGCTTGCTGGCGAGCGCCACCGCCGCGCGGACGATTTCCTCCAAGTCCTGCGACTGCATGCGCCGCTCGCGGCCGAAAAAGGGGCCGCTGCCCACCTGGGCCAACGCGCGCCGGATGTCGTTCTGAAAAATCACGACGATCACCAAGAGGATGGAACTCAAGAAGTTATCCAGAATCCAGTTGAGCGTGTAGAGCTGAAAGGCCTGCGAGGACAGGTAGGTCAGGAAAACCACGGCCAGGCCGATGAGCATCTGCACGGCACGCGTGCCGCGGATCAGATCGATGATCCGATAGATCAAGAACGCGATAATGGCGATGTCGACGAGGTCGAGCAGGCGGAAGTTCGCGAACACGTCAAGCATTGCCCTGCCCTCGCCAGAAGCTCCGCGAACGGCCCCGGCCGGCCGTTGCGCCGGGTCTCTCCCGCCCCGAGATCGCGTTCGCCGGAGCGCCGTGCCCCGGGCGAGGTGTGGTAGCCGCCAGGCGGCCCGCGGAAAGACGGCCTGCCTGACGGCTCCTCATGCCTCCGCTACAGCCGCGTCCAGGGAGCCGCCATTGCGGCGTTCGCGATGGAGGCGAACGATCTCGTCGATTTCGGCTCCCTGCAAGGACTCCCTTTCGAGCAGGGTTTCGGCCAGCTTGTGCAGGAGATCCAGGTTGGCCGCCAACAAGGACTTCGCGCGCTCGTACGCCTCCGTGAGAACCCGGCGCACTTCGCTATCGATTTCCACCGCGGTCTGTTCGGAGTAATCCTGCACCTGGGTAAAGTCTCGCCCCAGGAAAATCTGCTCCTCCTTCTTTCCAAACGTCATGGGCCCGAGCTTCTCGCTCATGCCCCACTCGCAGACCATCCGCCGGGCTAGCTCGGTCGCCTTTTCCAAGTCGTCGCCCGCGCCTGTGGTCATGTGGTGCAGCACCAGCTCCTCCGCAGCGCGGCCGCCGAACGTGATCGCCAGGCGGTTGAGCAAGTAGTCCTTCGAGTACGTATGCCGCTCGTCGATCGGGAGCTGCTGCGTCAGCCCCAGCGCCATGCCGCGCGGAATGATCGTCACCTTGTGCAACGGGTCTGCACCCGGCGTCAGCTTCGCCACCAATGCGTGCCCCGCTTCGTGGTAGGCAGTGTTGCGGCGCTCTTCCATGCTGATGATCATGCTCTTGCGCTCGGAGCCCATCAGCACCTTGTCCTTGGCCATCTCGAAGTCCGCCATCGTGACCTTGTCGGCATTGCGGCGCGCTGCCAGCAGCGCCGCCTCGTTCACCAAGTTCTCCAGATCCGCGCCGGCGAACCCTGGCGTTCCTCGCGCTAGCAGCGCCAAATCGACGTCCTCTGCGATGGGCACCTTGCGCGTGTGCACGCGCAAGATCTCTTCGCGGCCCTTCACGTCGGGTCGCGGAACGACCACGCGGCGATCGAAACGGCCCGCACGCAGGAGCGCCGGGTCCAGCACGTCGGGGCGATTGGTCGCCGCAATCAGGATCACGCCTTCGTTTGCCTCGAAGCCGTCCATTTCGACCAGGAGCTGGTTCAGCGTCTGCTCCCGCTCGTCATGTCCGCCGCCGAGGCCTGCACCCCGATGCCGGCCCACGGCGTCGATTTCGTCGATGAAAATGATGCACGGCGCATTTTTCTTGCCCTGCACAAAGAGATCCCGCACCCGCGATGCCCCGACCCCCACGAACATCTCGACGAAATCCGACCCGCTGATCGAGAAGAACGGCACGCCCGCCTCACCCGCAATCGCGCGCGCCAGCAGCGTCTTTCCCGTTCCGGGCGGCCCGACCACCAGCACCCCCTTCGGGATCCGACCGCCGAGCTTGGTGAACTTCTTCGGGTCTTTCAAAAAGGCGATGATCTCCTCGACCTCTTCCTTAGCCTCGTCGATCCCTGCGACATCGTCGAAAGTGACCCGGTGCTGGTTCTCGGTCAGTAACTTTGCCCGGCTCTTGCCGAAAGCCATGGCCTTTCCGCCGCCGATCTGCATCTGGCGCATGAAAAAAATCCACGCGCCGATCATCACCGCGATCGGCAGCCACTGAACAAAAAAGACCAGGTACCACGGCTCGCCTTCCTCAGGCTTCGCCGCGATCTTCACGCCCCTCGACCGAAGGAGCTCGACCAAGTCGGGATATTCCGGGGCGTAGGTCTTGAACTTCCCGCCGTTGTGATACTTGCCGTGGATCGCATGACCTTGAATGATCACGTCCGCAACGTCGCCCCGCTCGACGGCTTCCGTGAACTCGCTGAACGTAACTTCGTTTTCCCTAACCTGCGGCTGGCGAAAGACAGAGTAGAGGGCGACGAACATCAGGCATAGGACGAGCCAAAGCAAGAAGTTACGCGACAGCTGATTCACCTTGGTCCCTCACGCGCCCAAAAAGCCGTGTGTAGCGTAACACATGCCACACAGCGCAGCAACGCTTTGTCTTTCAATGTCTTGAGCTTATGGGAGATCGCGCGGGGCGCCTCGCGCCCGCAGCCTTCCTCTAGTCCCCGCAGCACCCCCGGTTCGCCCCGCCGGGTGCCGCCGAGAAGACATGGAGGTTCCGCGGGCAACCAAAGCTACGCAGAAAAGCCTGCGGCGAACGTTTCCCGTCTCGCCCAGCAACCCCGATTCGGATCTCCCCTAGGCGCCCGCGGGCACCCGTGCGGGGAGTAGGCGGCCGATCCGAATTGCCGAACACCCCGGAAGGCCGGCCCAAAACGGATTCCGTCACGCACTGTGAGCGCCGGCTACGGTGCGCGACACCCCGCAGCGCCGGCCGCGTAATGGTCGCGGATCTCCTGCTCGCTGAGCGCCCTGCGGTAAAAGGCAAGTTCGTCGACCCACATCCGCGACCTCGAATCCGGGCAGCGCGCGCCGTCGCTGTAACAGAAGACACGCGTCCGCGCCGCCACGCGGTCCAAAGGTCCGGTCGCGCGCGGGTCGGTAGCGGCCAGCACTCCATCGATGAACATCTGCAAGCCGCTGCCGCTGGGACGACCGTCGTACCGGCAGGCCACGAAATGCCACTCGGCGTCGTTGAAACGAGCGCTGCTCGTAACCAGGAGACGTACACCCCCTGCTCGGGCCGCGCACATCAGATGGCCCGGAGCATTGTTCGAGAGCCCCAGGAGGTACGAGCCCGTTGTGTCCCAGCGACCGACGAAGGGCATGTTCAGACTGGCGTGGGCATACTTGACCCACGCCTCCACGGTCGCCGCCTCCTCTTGGAGGTCTACCCCGGCACTGTTCCCGAGATCCACGTAGCCACCCGTGCTCGAAACTGCCCCGTCGCTGTCCCCGGCTAGTGCGCCCCGCTCCCCCAAGCGCAGCAAAGCGCCGTTCCCATACGCGCCGTCGCTACCGGACACCTCATCGCGGGCAAACAGTGCTCCAGAGGGTTCTCCAAACCGGTAGTAAGCGCTCGGGGCGGCGGCGAGGATAAGGCCCGCAACACTCGAACACGCGGGCGGCGGAGGCAAGGAGGGCAACGGAGCGGGGCACAGAGTCGCACGCGCGTAATGTTCCGCCACTCGATTCTCGGCCAGCGCGTGGTCGTAAATCGCCACTTCGTCGATGCGGCCGCGAAAGGTGCACGCCTCGGCACCCGTGCACGTGGCGCCGGTGCCGCGTCCGATCCAGAGCTCTCGGACATTCCCCCTTACCGACCCGCACGAATACAGTGCGCTCGCCGCCAGCGAGCCGTTGCGGTAAATGCGCAGCTGGTTGTACCCATCCCAGGTTGCCACTAGGTGACTCCATTCGCCCACCGGCACCTCGGCGATGGCTTTGCCGCAATCGTCCCAATGGTTGATCCAGAAGCGGACACCTGCAGGGCCGTCGCGGTCCGCCGTCGTGTGCCCGAGACCCCACCCGCCGTTAAATCCATCGCTGGCTTTGGAAACCACCGTGTCCCAGTCGCGCCACTCTTCGGGATAGACCCATACCTCGACCGCGAAACCCGTATAGCCCTCCGCATCGTAGGCCGCATCCAGCAACGGAGACGACGCGATTCGTATGCCGTCTCCCTCCGCCCGCCAGCTCATGGACGTCGATGTAGAGTCGGTGGCAATGGCCCCCGCCTGCGCCGAAAGCGGGCCCTCGACGGAACCGTGCAGGCCGTGCGGTCCGGAGTCCGTCGCGGTACCTGTCTCGAGGTCGTCGAGACGCCAGTACGCGATGAGATGAGGAACCCGAAGCACACTCGCAGCGTACTGGCCGCCACAGCCCACATCCTGTGTCGGCGTGACCGAAGGGGTCGCAGTGGGCGAGGCGGTGGGAGCGCCGGTCGCGGTTACCGTCGACCGCAGCGTCGCTGTGGGCGTGGACGTCGGGTTGGGCGCAACTGCGGTGAGCCACACGACGTCCTCCGGGCTGCTGTCGATCCCGTCGCTCACCGTGAGGCCAAGGGCGTAGCGCCCTGCCCGATCCGCCACAAAAGTCGCCTCGGCGACATACCATCCCGTAAATGTCGGCATGCTGCCCTCCGGCTTCTCCACGACCCGCCACCGGTAGGCCAGGGAACGGCCTTCGGGATCCCGCGAAGCGGCTCCGCTCACCCTGGCGGGAACGCCAACGAGGACCGTGCGATCCTCCCCGGCATCGGCCACCGGGGGCTCGTTCGAACGCAAGGAAACCAGGACCGTGGCCATCTCCGACGCATTGTCCTGCCGATCGATGGCGCGCGCCCCGACCTCCGCCGAGGCCCGCTCGCGCGGCATCAACAGCGCAGCCACGTACTCTCCCTCGTCCCCACCACTCCGATCCGACGCTACCTGCTTTCCGTCGAGAAAGAACTGGACCTCGCGGATGCCCCCGCTGTCACGAGCCGCGGCAACGGCGAGGACGCTCTCGCCACCGAGTGCTTCCGCGCCGAGCGCCGGAGCGAGCAGCGTCACCGCCGGCGGCGTCGCATCGCGGACCGAGAGCACGACCCGCGGAGCCACGCCTTTGTTGCCCGCTGCATCGAAGGCTTCCGCCACCAACGCCACCGAGCTCCCGGGGACGGCCTCGTTCGGCACCGGCAGAGAAAACATCAAAAGTGCGGTCGGCGAGACGGGCACCACGGCTCGCTGCTCTTCGTAGGCCACCTCGCCTTCCGCGCGGAGGCGGACCGAAGCTACGCCGACCGGATCGCTGCTCTGAACGGCGACCGGCAAAGTCGTCCCGGGATCCACCGCCAGCGACGGTGCCAAGGAGGTGATCTGCACCGCGGGTGGCTCGCTGTCCCGCAGCCGGATGGTCCTCGTTTCCGAGGTACCCAGTAGGCCCGACGCGTCGCGAGCCGCCACTTCGATCTGCACCGCGTCGTCCGGCTGAGCGCCCGAGGGGATGGCAAGGCGGAACGAGGCGATGGCGCGCCGTGTCTCCGGAGCGAACAACTCCCGCGCCGCCAGCCCCAGTCGAGCCCCGCGCAGGCGAACTTCCGCATCGCGCAGCCCGAGATCGTCGGACACCGCAGCCCGGACATGCAGCGCGGTTCCCGACCCCACCTCGGCCCCCTCGCTCGGTTCAAGGAGCTCGACCTCCGGGGGCTCGTTTTCTCGGACCGGGATCGCGAGGGTCACTAGCTCCCCCCGGTTGCCGGCAAAGTCGGTGGCTACGGCCCCGATCACCGCCGAAGCCGCAGCGCGAAACGTGTGCGTGAACGGCAGCAAAGAGTCGGAGCTCACGCGCATGCCATCGCCGAAAAACTCCACCAGCCGCACGTCGTCGTCTCGAGCCGAGGGCACAGCGGTCACCGTGACCGCCTGGCCCGCGACGGCATAGCCTCTCGGCACGTCGGCAACGAGAACGAGGGCGGGCGCCTCTGTGTCGGCAGCAGCGACACGACGCACTTCGGTCCCTTCCTGCTCGTTCCCTGCAAGGTCGCGCCAGCCTCGGAGGCGCAACTCCACCGCACGCTCCATCTCGGACTCCTGCTCGGGGGTCACGTAGAGCACGTGCCCGTCGGGCGCCATTTCGATGGTAGCCGGCTCGGCAGCGTTCATTTCGAGATCGCGGACCTCCGCCGTACCGGAGGCCGGGATCAGAGGCTCGCTCCACTCCACAAGCCACCCGCGCGCCCCCCGGCGCACGGCGCGCACCCTCGGCGGCCTGGCGTCGCGAGTTTGAAACGCGAAGCGCAGCCGGCCCTGGATGTGCCGGCCGAACCGGTCGGCAATCGATTCGGAAAGCTCGACGCCGATGCGCCGAAATTCCGGCAGCAGATCCGATGGAGCGAACCGCAGCTCCCTCCTAGTGCCGTCGAGGCTCGCGACTCCTGCAATCACCGCCTCGCCGCTCCGCAGGATCAGCGCGTCGGCATTCACGGTCGCAGGGTCGACGGGTGCCGTGAAGCGCACGGCCACTGCCGCTCCGAGATCGACTCCGGCGGCGCCGTCGGAGGGATCCACGGCCTCCACGGCAAGCGCGCGGTCGTCGAGAACAAGCGTCCCCACGTCTGTAACTTCGCCTGCCGCGGGCAGCGCACCCTCTGCCGCCGCAACGCCCCGGCCTCCCACCTCCGAAACCGCAATGCGGAACGGGCCGACCGGAAGGCCGTCGAATGCAAATGCGCCGTCCTGCCCCGTGCGGAAATACCTCCGAAATGGCGCCCCCGTTCGCTCGCTCGTCCCTGCGATCTCGACCACGGCGCTCGCCGCAGGCCGCGCCCCGTCGCTCCCCACGACCAGGCCACGGACCGAACCGGCGGGTTCCATTACGACGCGCAGACCTTGAACATCCGCTCCTGCTCTTTCGACCTCGCCAACGGTATTTCCCACGAGTCCCGCGTGCGTCTCCGCGAGGATCGCAAACGGACCAACCGGTACGCCAGAAAACGCGAACTGACCCGTCACCGCATCGCTGAAAGCATCGAAGCTCGCCTCAGCGAACGGATCGCGCGGGTCGGCATCCGGGATCTGGCGCGCCAGCCGCAGGGCCACGGGTTCCAAAAGCGGCGCGCCCAGAGCGTCCAGAACCACGCCCCGCACATCGGCAGTCCCGGCAAGGAGCAGGTCGACGCGGGCTTCGTCGCCGTGCTCTTCCAGCGCCCCTGCCGCGCAGGCACCGTCGCGGCCCCCGGGGGCATGCGCGCACAGGAAAAAGGGGCCGAGGGGGACGCCGTTCCATTCGTACTGCCCTTCCGCATTGGCTTGCCCCAGCAACCGCCGGCCGCCGCTTTCCAGCACCAGGCTGGCAAAAGAAATTGGAACCGAGCTCCCGGCCGCGCGCACCTGCCCTACAACCCGGCCGGTTCCAGCGAGAACGACGTCCACATCCACGGCGTCGCCCTCCGCCCTCACCTCTCCGGCCGCTCGGCCCTCAGCCTTGCTGTCCGCGTCTACCGCTCGAACGACGAACTCCCCGAGCGGCACGCCCGGCACCACGAAGCGGCCGGCTGCATCGGCGCTAGTGACCAGGGCACCGAGACCGAACACGGATCCGTCCCGTTGCAACCCCTCCGCTCGCACGAGCAGCGCCGACTCCAGTGAAACGCGCGCCGCGCTCGCCGCCTCTCCTGCCGCGTTTCGAACTTGCCCGCGCACAACGCCAAGCGGCAGCAAGTGCATGGCGGTCCCCACCTCCTCCCCGGCAAAACCCACGCGGCCGGTCGCCACGCCCGCGCGCCCCGTGCGGGGGTCGAAGGCCTCGAGGCGAAAGTCCCCCAGCGGAACGAACTCGAACGCGTACGACCCGCCCGCATCCGCCGTTTGAAACGCTGCTGGGCGGCCATCCTGGAGCAGCCGAAGTTGCGCAAACGGTACCAGCTGCCCCTGGGCATCCACCACGGAACCGCGGACGCTACCGGCCGCAGTGAGCACGACCAGCGCCTCCGCCGCCGAGAGGTCTTCGACAATTGCACCTCCCGCGCGTCCCCCGGCCGGAGAGACCGCGTCCGCAGCCACCACCGAGAACTCGCCCTCGGGAACGCCATCGAAGATGGCCATCCCGTCCGAGTCCGCATCTCGGGGAGAAAACAGCGGGAAGAGATGCGCGACGGGCGAGCCGCTCGCGAGTTCGACCCGGGCCTGCGGGGCCGGGCGCCCCATGCCGTCCACGACGTGCACCCGCACGCGCCCGCGGCCTAGGATCGAGAGATCCACCGCCACTTCGTCTCCCACGGGAGCGCTTCCGCGGGCGATCCCCCGGTTTCCCGTCGCCGGGTCACGTGCTGTGAGCACGAAGGGCCCCGGCGGCAGCAAGTCGAACGCGAAGCCTCCGGTCTCATCGGTCGAAGCGGTGCGCTCCGCCGCCGTGCTTTCCTCGACCGCCCGGCGGTAAACCACCTCGATCCCCGCTCGCGCCGCTGTCCCGCCGGGCAAGTACACCGTGCCCCGAATGCGGCTGCTGCGGCCCAAGATCAAGCAGTGCTCTTCGGCGTGCGAGGGATCGCGAATGCGCCCTGTAGCAGCCGCCGAGTCCGCCGAAAACGGACTCGTCGCCTCCACGCGATACGGCACGCCCCCGGGAACCACGAGTCGAAAGCGGCCCGCGCAGTCGCTGCAAGCCGCGCCGCAGCCGTTCTCCGACGCGCCAACCGGTTCGCCGCTCGTCGCGGTTTCTTCGATGTCCGTGGGCCTCCCGAATTCGTCGAAGCCGCGATAGCGGACGACCACCTCTGCCACTCGAGGAGAGACACCATCGCTATCGAGCACCACTCCGGTTACGGTCCCGAGCCCTGGCAGTCGCAGTTCCTCTACCACTGCCTCTCCCGGCACCTGCAAGCGCACGCGCTGTTCCACGCCATCTCCGCCATCCGAGACTGCCCGCAGCACGTAGTCCTCGCCGAGAGGCAAGCCCGCGAACCGGTACCGGCCCGAACTGTCGGTGACGGCGCGCAGGAACCCACCTCTCGTCCACAGAAACACCGCGGCATCGCTCAGCGGCATCCCTTGCGCATCGCGCAGCACTCCCTCGATCGAAGCGCGGCCCGCCAGCACAATCGCGGCCTGCACTGGCACTGCCGGCACCGCGACGTCGATCTCCACCGATCCTTCGGCGCCCGTTGCGGGATCGGCGGCCCGCAGGCGCTGCCGGCCCACGCCCACGCGCTCGATGCGAAACCTCCCCTCCGCGTCTGCCTCGACGAGACTCACGCCCCCCACCACCCGCGCGCGCGCTGCGGGCGACCCGTCGGCGTGGACGACCTGCCCAGTGACGGGCGCCGTTCCCGGCAAGATCAGGTTCGCCGCGGCCGTCGCACTCCTAGTGACCGACACATTCACGGTTGCCTGCTCTCCCGTTTCGTCCCGCAGGGCGCGCACCGCGGTGAGACCTTCAGGCACAGCCGGAAAGCGGAAGAAACCGTTGCCACTGGTCCGCGCTTGCGCCGCGAACCCCGCACTTTCGTTGAGCGCCGCGACGAGCACTCCCGGCCCCACGGGGCGAACCGCCCCTGCCTCGTAGACGACGCCGGCCACAGCACCCGTGTCGACATAGAGCGGAACCAGCACGTCGGTGCGCGAACCGGCCGCTGGCAGCCGCGCTGCGCCCGCGCCGGCACGCGAGATTCCCGTTCGCTCGTCGACGGATTGAGCGGCCACCAGGAAGTTCCCGACCGGCACATCCGCCGCGAAGAAGTTTCCCGAAGCGTCGGTGCGGAGCTCGATGGCCCGCTCTTCGAGAACGCTGGTCACAGTCACTCGGGCGTTCGCCACCGGCGTCCCCGCTGTGGCATCCATCACGGTGCCCCGCACCTCTCCGACCCCCAGCAAAGCCAGGTCGATTTGCAGCCGCTCTCCCTCCCGACCGACCGCTGCGGGCCGCTCCACGCGGCGGCCCGTCGCTGGATCGGTTGCCCGCACGCGGAATGGGCCAAAGTCGCTCTGGCCCACAAAGTCAAAGCGGTAAAAACCGCTCGCGTCTGTCATTGTCTCTCCCGTGGCGATCTCCACGTCGAGCCCGGTCAGATCATCCTCGAAGCGTTCCAGAAGCTCGACGGGCGCAAACGCGAGCGGCTCGCCAGTGCCGCTGCGGACGAAGCCCTGCACCATGCCACCAGTTGGCGCCGAGAAATCCGGCACTACTCGCCAGGGCCCGCTGCTCTCCCCACCGCCGGCGTTGCCGTCGCCGCCGCGCAGCGGCCGGCCCGCGGTGTCTCGAATTCCAGCAACCACAAGCTCGTAAGAAAAGAACCGGGAGATCGAGGAGAAAAAGTTGACGAGGAGGACGCGACCTCCGGCCACCAGTTGCCAGCGCTTGGCTGGGTTGTGCGCCGGCTCGCCTCCCGCATATGCGAGTGCGAACTGGCCCGGCTCCTTTGCGGAGGCCACGTCCACGGGCCGGTCGAACAGAACACCGGCGACGCGGCCGCGCCGCAGGGGATCCGCCTCGGGCACCTGGCGGACCCCCACGATCCGGGGCCCGTCCGCGCCGTCGAAGCGCGCAATCGTGTTCGGTTCCAAGCGCGTACCGGCTCGTGGCCCTCCTCGCAGAACGAGCACGGGCGCTTCTAGGTCCGGCGAGCCCGCGGCGGGCAAGAGAAGCTCCGCTTGCTCTCCGGCCTCGAGCGCGAGTGCATCGAACGCCGCTTCCCGCAGCACTCCGTCAGGCCCAGGGTACAAGGCAGCTACGGCGGCCATGCCCCCGCGCCCCTCGAGCCGCACGGCGGGTATTCCCGCGGAGGGCGAACCTACGATCGCGAGCTGTCCGTCGCCGCTGCCCAGCACAACCGCACTCGGGATCTCGCGCAACTGCGCTTCGAGTGGGCATCGGGCTGGATTCTCGGAGGCGCATCCCTCGGTGCGCCGTCCCTCGCCATCCTGCAGGCCGATCTCTGCGAGGCCCTCGACGGCCACAGAGAGCAGCGGACCGCGGTGCTGGGCGATCGCCGCAAGATGCCGCTGCAGTGCCAGCGCGCTCGGAGCACCAGCCGCGTGGACGCATTCCGCAATGGCGGCTTCGAACTCGCGGCCCGCGAGCGTGCGGCGCACGATTGCGTCGAAAGCATCGCCGCCGTTGCGGCCGCTCTGACCGTTGCCGAGCCAGTCGAGCAGCAGCTCCGTCATCGCCGCGCTGGATTCCGCGCCCAGCCGAATGCGCAGGCCGGCGCCGGCCAGGTCGAGCGCGCGTGCCTCGACCAACTGCCTGGGCAGTCCCGCCCCGAGCCCGGCCCACCCCGCCGGCGCGGTCGCCGCGCTGTGAGCGAGACCCAGGACACGCAATGCCGCCTGCACCACGCGCTCTGGAACCCAGTGGGCATCGGGCGGCAACACGAGCGTGTCCGGCGAGAGCGGAATCTCGCCGTCGCCCACCCCCGTGTGCAGCGCGAAGGCAGCGCTCGCGCCGCCGCTGCCGGCGAAGCCCGCTGCGGTGACTCGACCGCTGCGCGCGGCAATCAGGTCGAATGCGGCCAGGGCAACATCTCCGCGCCCGATCACGGGCACCGTAACGGTGCCGAGCGGAGTGGAGGGATCCGAATCTCCCACGAGCACGGCGCCGCGCATCGCCCCGGGGTCGAGGGCGAGAGTTACGAGGTTCGCGTCGGCCTCGCCGGTATTTTGCACAGTCACCCAGAGAGAGTACTGCTCGCCTGCGCGGACCACGTCGGGATGATGGAAGGTCAGGGCAAAGCGCGGGTTGCGCACCTCTACCGCGCCCACGGCCTTCCCGAACAACGGCACTGGGCCCACCGGCAATCCGAGAAGCTCGGCCTCGATGGACACCTCGATGCGGTGCGTCCCCTCTGCGCGGCCCTCGACGACGAATTCCCCTTGGGCTTCCTCGCCTGGACCGAAGAAGTCCGAGCCGGAGTTCTTGTTGCGAACCCCTACCGGTCCGCCGCCGCCACCGGCTTGCTCCCCCGCGCTCGCCAGGGCGAGGGGATCGTCCGCGGTGCCGGGCACGAGGTCGGGCCCCGGCGGCACGTGGAGTTCGGCCGCCGCCGACCGGATGATCAGTTGGCTGCCAGCCGGGGCGACGTTCGCCAGCAGCACGATCACCTGAAAAAATTGATCGAGAAAGGCGACGTTGCCGGGGATGACGAGCACCGCGGGGATTGGGGGAATTTGCACCGCTTCCCCGAGGTCGATGGGAACGTCCAGAAGGAACCCTTGAATCTCGAGATTTGGCACTTCGAGCTCCGGCAACACCAGCGGCAGCCGAATTCCCGACTCCCCAGTCTCGAGGGATCGGTCCTTTGGAAATGCCACGTCGAAGCGAATGGGCACCTGCTCGGACTGCGTGGCGATGCCGACTGCGAACTCGAACGCCGCGAAGCTGTCGTCCCCGATCGCGATGCCGCGTTGCCGGATTTCCTCGAGCGAGAGCGGGCGCGTGGAAACCGAGGAGACGACCACCTGATCGATGGACGTGATTGCCGCGGTCGCGGGGTCGCCCAGTGCAATGGCGTCGCCCGCCGCCGTTTCCAGACGGACGTCCTCGATCCGGTACGTTCCGGCGAAAGGCAGCGGAGGGACCCGAATCAACTCGCCCAGAGGCGCTTGCAGCAGCACCGCTGGGTCCAGGCCAGGTCCGCGAAGCCGTGCTTTCACGACAAGCCCCTCGGGCCCGGGAAGCGTCATGCGCTCCCCGCGCACCGCGTCCACCACGTGGGCCTCGAGGCCCGTGGCCTGGCCGCGGGGCACCGTTTGCACCGCCGGGGAAACAGCGAGTCGCATCCCGGCGATGCGAAGCTCGCCCGTCGCCAGCGGCTCCGCTCGCGCCGGAGCTGCGCACAGCGCCATCCCGACCAGCGCTCCCGCCATCGAGAGCGCTCGGGTCCGTGCACTGGACAGTCCCATCCTTGGGCCTCCCTTCGCTCGAGTGGAACGTTCGGGCGCGGTCCCCGCCGCCCCGCCCGGAAGCCGGGCTCGCCGTTCCCGAGTGCCGGGCTATGCGAGCGCCCGGGCGCTCACTGCTGCGCTCGATAGTAGTCGCGCACAAGCTTCCATGTTTGCCCGCCGTCGGTGCTGTGCAGAATGCCGTTCGTATCCGCCGAGGCCCACACGTCGGTGGGTGTCGCGTGATGGATGGCGAAAAACACCTCGACCTCCGGATACTCGCGCGCCGTCCAGCGCGCGCCATCCCACCGCGCGATGAGTCCGTTGCGCGGCGATGCACGAACCACGGTTTCCCCGCCCGTGGTGGTGCTTCGCTCTGCCATGCTGAGCGCCTCGCGCGTGCCGACCAGGAATGCCGAGCCAGCCGAAAGGATTTCGTACCCGTAGATGGAATCCTTGCCTGCGTCGAGACCGGTATCGGTCTCCCGCCACGTCTCGCCGTAGTCGGCCGTAAAATGGGCCTTCGCGACGTTCAGCTCGTTCCACCCGATACACGCGCCGTTCGGCAGGCAACGGCCATCGTCGACTTCCGGCCTTGGCGCCGGGGCGCGCCACGACTTCCCACCGTCCGACGTAACCATGGGCCCCCTCTGGGCAAAGATCACGCCGCGCTGTGCGTCGAACATCTGCAACTGGAGCGGTTCATCGCCGAGCCGAACCGGTATCGCCTGGGAGCTCCAAGTCCGCCCTCCATCAGTTGTGCGGAGGAACTGGCCGCTACCCAAGGCAAAGCCGTTATTCCGGTCCAGAAAGAAAAAACCGGACCGCACGACGTCGTGCCCGGAAGGGGCGCGCGCCTCGGGAACCTCCGTCGTCAAGGCCTCGAGCTGCTGAGCGGATCCCCCAGTGATGTAGAGGCCCGTGTCGGTGTACACGAACGCCGTGTGCCCATCGACGAACTGAATAGCGCGAACACTTCCGTAATCGTCGCGGGTGGCATCGATGATGCGGATCCAACTGCCGCCCCCGCTTGGCGTGAAAAACAGAGAATCCCGCGAAGCCACGAAGCCGTTCCCAGAGGAGTCGAAGTAAAGCTGGTCGTACTCCTGGGCATACGGTCCGAGCGGCGGCGGCGGAACCAATCTCTCTGCCTGTGCGGTCGCGCCGAGCAAGACCGCTCCCACCGCCATCCCTGCAACCCTGCGTCCCATTGCTCATCCTCCTTTTGCTCTGGGCTTCCCTGCATCCGCGCTACCCGCGCGCGAACCCCAGGGACAGCCGAGTGGAACTGCGACTCGATCTCATCTGCACTCGAAAGGCCACGGCTGGCCCGTTGGAAATCCCGGATTGAACAAATCCGGATTTGGGACTCCCGGCCGGTCGTACAGGAGTTCCCCTCCAATCTTGTGCGCCACTGCCGCGCTTCGGTTGAGCTGCAAGTGCCAGACTCCCTCGACGATCGTGCGCTTGGGCGCACCGTAGAGCGCGCTTTCCAACGGTACGATGCCGTCGCTGGTCGCATCGGCGAACCCGGGGCAGTAGTCCGCCAAGCGGGGGGCGGCGGCGTAGTACGACGCGTAGAGGACCGAGACGAGTTCCGGCACTATCGGAGCCAGCGGCAGAAGCCCCTCGGCGGCGCGCAGGGCTGCCGCAGCGCGCAAAAGGCTTTCGATCACGCGAACGCGCAGGATGCCAGTCAGCTCGCGAGAGGCTACGGGGTGAACCCGGACCGGCGGCCCGGCAACCGCCTGGAGCAAACCGTTTGCGGCGCTCCCCTGGGCCAGGTCGTACACGGCCGTGCCGAAGTCCTCCGCACCTTCGGCCGCTGTCGGCACCCACCCGAGCAACTGCCCCAAAAAGGAGGCGATGCCGCCCAGGGACTGCCCCGTGTAGCACGAGCGATCGTCGCGGCAAATTTCGTGTGTGACGTAGTTGGCCAGTGGGCTTCCGAGTTGGGGAGAGCCCGTCGTGACGAGAAAGCGAATTGACCCTTGCAAGAAGTTCCGAGG
>JBBIUR010000070.1:0-15583 GCA_037440145.1 Myxococcales bacterium
GAGGGGGCGTCGGTCGTGGTGAACGACCTGGGCGCGAATTTGAACGGAACCGGCAGCGCGCGCAGGCCGGCGGACGAGGTCGTCCAGGAAATCCGCGCTCGGGGCGGCAAGGCGGTGGCCAACTACGATAGCGTCGCTGATTTCGGCGCGGCGCAGAACATCATCGAGACGGCGGTGCGGGAGTTCGGCCGTATCGACATACTCGTGAACAACGCCGGAATCCTCCGCGATCGGATGATCTTCAACATGACCGAAGAGGAGTGGGATGCGGTGATCGCCGTGCACTTGAAGGGGGCTTTCAACTGCACGCGGCACGCTTCGGCACTGATGCGGCAGCAGCGGTGGGGCAGAATTATCAATATCACGTCCAGCTCGGGGCTCTTCGGGAACGCTGGGCAAGCCAATTATGGCGCGGCGAAAGATGGCATCGCGGGGCTCACACGCGTGACCGCGCGCGATCTGGGAAAGTATCGCGTTACGGTCAACGCCATTGCTCCGGCCGCGGCGACGCGAATGACGGCGACTATCCCGCAGCGCGAGCGCCCGGTACCAGGGGGAGTGGCTGCAGGGCTGCCCGTGCCGGAGTTCCAGCCGGCGAGGATGGATCCCGACGACATAGCACCGTTTGCCGTGTACCTGGCGACCGATGCCGCGGCCAACATCAATGGGCAGAACTTTCTCGTGATGGGCGGGCTCGTCGCGCTGCTGAACGATCCGGCGCCGGTGCGCACGATCACGAAGAACGGGCGGTGGACGCCCCGGGAAATTGCGGCAATTTTCCCGCGCACCCTGGGCATGGATCTGGTCAATCCCGCGCCGCAGGCGGAGGGTTGAAGGCGAGGCAGCCTCGTCGCGCACCGCTCCCTGCGGCGCGAGAGTCGGTGCCCGGGGACCGGGTGGCGCGATGGCGGCGGGCTGTAGTGGTAATTTTGCCCGCCGCGCTGGCCCTGGGGACTTTTTGGCCGGCGACGCGGAACGGGTTCGTGTGGGACGACCCGCTGGTGCTGCGGCAGTTGCGAGCGATTCGCAGTGCTGCCGATCTCGTCGTCGTTCCCCCTGGGATTCCCCACACCTATTACCGCCCGGTGGTGTTTCTTTCCTACCTGGTGGACCGAGCGCTGGGCGGCGAGCAGCCGTTCTGGTTTCACGCTTCGGTCGTGCTGTGGCATGCGCTGGCGAGTGCGCTGCTCGCCGCCGTGGCGCGCGTGCTGCTCGCACGCAGGCGTCGAGGAGGTGGGGGCGAGATCGCGGCTGTAGGGGCAGCTCTCCTGTTTGCCGTGCACCCGGTGCACGTGGAGTCGGTCTCGTGGATGGCGGGGCGGTCCGACGTCATCGCGTGCACGCTGTTGCTGGCTGCGCTTCTGCTCCACGCGGGGGCTGCTGCGCACCGGTCATGGCTGGGAGCGCTTCTTTTCTTTCTGTCCTGCTGCGCCAAGGAGGTCGCGGTGCCGGCGGTGGTGCTCTTTCCCCTGTTGGACTGGTCCCTGGATCGGCGGCCCTCCTGGGCGCGGACATGGCCAGCGCTAGTGGCCGCAGGGGCGTATCTGGCGTTGCGGCGGGCTGGGCTCGGGGTGGCCTCCCCGCCTTCGGTGCGCGGCTCTGCTGTCGATTGCCTGGGAGCCTTTGGCTTCTACGCCGCGCGCGTGGCCTTTCCCTTCCCGCAGACGCTCTACGCGGACGCCGTTCCGGTAACGCCCGTTACTGTCGGCGCGGCCCTGGTGGCAGCGCTCTGCCTGGGGGCGGTGCTCCTCTGGGCCGGCCGGGGGAACCGGAAGGCCGCGGTCTTCGCCGCGGTCTGGTATGCGCTCGCGCTGGCACCGGCGCTCGCGCTCGCCGTGGTGCCGGTGGCGACGGCTCCAGTGGCGGAGCGCTACCTCTACGTGCCGTCTGCAGGAGCGCTCTTGCTGGCCGGTGGTCTCCTCGGAGAAGCGCTCTCTCGCAGGCCGCACTGGAGCAAGCGTGCGCTTGCAGCAGTGGCCGGACTGGCGCTCGCGGGGGTCGGAGTGTGCATGGGCCGCAACGAGCCGTGGCGGGACGAACTTGCATTTTGGCGCGCGGCAGCCGCGCAGTCGCGTGCGGCAATGCCGCAGCGAGAGCTGGCGGATGCATACTTTCGCAGAGGCGACTTGCGGTCGGCAGAACGCGCGTATCTTCAAGCGCTCGAGCGCCCGGGCCCGCCCGAGGAGCGCGCGATGGCACTCGCGAACTTGGGCAATTTGTACCGCCGCGAGGACCGCGTGGACGAGGCGATCCAGAGCTTCCAGAAAGCGGCGTCGGTGCGGCCGCACCCGGGGATCTTTCACGGCCTCGGATTGGCGTGGATGCGCAAGGCAGAGCTGGCCGACCAGGCGGGGGATCGGGGCGCGACGGCGCAGTCCGTGGCGGCTGCGCGGCATGCGTTGGAGACA
Source organism: Myxococcales bacterium (assembly GCA_037440145.1). Classification (GTDB taxonomy): domain Bacteria; phylum Desulfobacterota; class Binatia; order HRBIN30; family BPIQ01; genus JBBIUR01. The sequence goes on from JBBIUR010000070.1 coordinate 2,409, forward strand.
GCCCTCGCTCTGGGGGAGCGGCAGGCTGGAGATGTGCGCGGCTGGGAACCAGGCAAGACGCACATCCTGTTGGGGCAAGTGCTGCTGTCCCTCGGAGACCGGCAGGGAGCCCGGGCCCAGTTCGAGATGGGGTTGCAGTTTGAGCCCGAGGGCGCAGTGGCCGAGACCGCGCGCCGCTTCTTGCGCCAACTCGGTGCCGGCTGAGCGGCGTCTACGGCCCCACGGATCGCGCGCGCCCCTGGCGGACCTTGCGCCTCTTGTCTCGCTACCCCTACAGGTGGTACGCGAGCGGAAAAAAACAAGGAGAGACGATGCTCAGCATCCTCGAAGGCATTCGCTTGATCGAGGTTGCCGACTGGGGGTTTGTGCCCTCGGCGGCGACCGTGATCGGCGACTGGGGCGCCGATGTGATCAAGGTGGAACATCCAATGCGAGGAGACCCGATTCGCGGTCTGATCACCGCCGGATTGGTACCAGGAGCCGCAGGCGCGAATTTCTTCGTCGAACAGCTCGGCCGCAACAAGCGCAGCGTGGGAATCGACTTGCAGCGAGAAGCCGGGCGCCAGGTGCTTCGGCGCTTGGTGCAGACCGCCGACGTTTTCCTGACCAACTACTTGCCGGATGCCCGCGAGCGGCTGCAGATCCGATACGAGGACCTCCGACCTCTCAACCCGCGGCTCATTTACGCCAAGGGCCACGGCCAAGGCCAGCGCGGGCCCGACGCAGCTCGCGGCGGTTATGACGGTGTCTCCTTTTGGGCCCGCGGCGGCATCGCCGATCGCTTGACGCGCCCCGGCGAGGAGTACGTGCAGCAGCGGCCCGCTTTCGGCGACTTTATCGGCGGGATGTTCCTGGCCGGTGGCATCGCGGCGGCGCTGTACTACCGGGAGCGCACTGGAGAGGGAATCGAAGTAGACGTCTCGCTTCTCGGTAACGCCTGCTGGATCATGGCGCCGGACATCGTGGCCGCGATGACTTATGGCTTCGATTTGCCCCAGTCGGGAGCCATGGCGCCGCCGAATCCCCTCGTGGGGAACTATGTGTGCAAGGATGGGAAAGCGCTGTGCTTGATGATGCTGCAGCAGGACCGGTTCTGGCCAATTTTCTGCCGCGCCGTGCAGCGGGAGGATTTGCTCGCCGATCCGCGCTTCAACCCGGCCGAGAACCGGCAGCGAAACTCCGCCGAGCTCGTGCAGGTGCTGCGGGAAATGTTTGCCGCGCGGGAGCGCCGAGAGTGGGAGGACCTGCTGCGCACCTCGGAGTGCATCTGGGCCCCCATTCAATCGCCCGGCGAGATTCCGAGCGACCCGCAGGTAATCGCCAACCATTACGTACTCGACTTTCCCCACCCCGCGTATGGGCGGTACCGCGTGACGGCGAGCCCGGTGCAGTTCGGCGGGCAGTGGGCCGAGGTGCGGCGGCCGGCGGCCGATGCCGGGGCTCACACGGAGGAGGTGCTGCTGGAGATCGGATATTCGTGGGAAGAGATTGCTGGGCTCAAGGAGCAGGGAGCGATCACGTGAGGCGGGACTGCGAATTGGACGTCCGGGCGCGCCGGGGTTGCTCTCTGTCCGGGCCGTAACGCTGCTCCAGGACCCGCATGTACGGCACATAGGTGCGGCGCTCCTTGACGAGTTGCGCCGCTGCAGCGAGCGAGAGACCGCGCTGGGCGTGCAGGTACGCGATCGCAGCCGTAGGGGCGCGGTTACAGCCGGCGTTGCAGTGCAGGTACACGCGCTTGCCCGCACGCACGAGCTCGGCGAGCGCCGCGACGATTCCGTCGAGCCGCGCCAGAAGGGCCTCGTTGTCCCCATCGGGAACGGGAAAATGGCGAAACTCGACGCCCGCGCCCGCGCAAGCGGCGGCAAGGTCTCCAATTGCGAGCCCCTTCGCGGCAAGGTCGGCAGGGTCCTGGAGGTTGACGATAGCGCCGACGCCGTGTTCCGCCCGCAGCCAGGGGATGTCTTCGGGGTATGGGTATTCGCCGACAAGGAGCTCGGGCAGCACGGCGTTAAACTCCGGCCGTGCGGTTGCCCGTGGGACGACGGACCCAACTCCGTACCAATGCATGGTTGGCAGCATCCGTACCCGTGCAACGCGCCGCGCGCAAGAGGCGCGCAGCGACTGTCGGGCAGGCCTCCGGGAGCGGTCGCGCCCCGCGCGGTTGCAACGGGGGATGCCGCAGATACACTGGGCAGTCCGAAAACCCACTGCGGAGGTGAGCGATGCGCTGGGGCCGAAAATCTGAAGTTGCGAGTGTCGCTGCAATGGCGTGCATGGTGGCTGCCATCGCATTGAGCGCAGAGAAAGGCGCTGCGAAGCCCGAGCCCGCGGCTTCTTCCAAGGCAGGCAAAGCAGAAGTGGTCCGCTCGGGCGGTTGGTCGCTCACCTTGCCGCTCGGCCTGCAGGCCGATGCGGCGTACATCCCGGACGACAATCCCATGAGCGAGGACAAGGTGGCGCTCGGAAAGTTTCTGTATTTCGACCCGCGGCTGTCGAAGGACGGCACGATTTCTTGTGCGAGCTGCCACATTCCCTTCCACGGGTTCGCAGACCCGCACCGGGTCTCCGCGGGTGTCGGAGGCCAGTTGGGCTCCCGGAATAGTCCCACGGTAATCAATCGGCTTTTCTCGGCCGAGCAATTCTGGGACGGCCGCGCGAAGGACCTCGAAGAGCAGGCACATGGGCCTCTCGTCAATCCGGTCGAGATGGCCATGCCATCGCTCGACGAGGTGGCCAAGCGCGTGGCGCAAATCCCGGGATACGTGCCCCTGTTCCGCAAGGCGTTCGGCGACGAAAAGACCGATGCCGACCGGATCGCAAAGGCCATTGCGGCGTACGAGCGCACCGTCCTGGCTGGCAACAGCCCGTTCGACCGGTACATGGCCGGCGACAAGGACGCCATGAGCCCCGCGGCCGTGCGAGGGATGCAGCTGTTCAACGGCAAGGCGAACTGCAAGGCGTGTCACGCCGGTTTCAATTTCACTGACGAGAGCTATCAGAATTTGGGAGTCGGCATGGACCGGCCGAACCCGGACTTGGGGCGGTACAACGTGACGAAGAGGGAAGAGGACAAGGGAAAGTTCAAGACCCCGACCCTGCGCAACGTCGCGCAGACCGCGCCGTACATGCACGACGGAAGTGAAAACACCCTTCTCGAGGTCGTGGAGTTCTATGACCGCGGCGGCGTGAAGAACCCGAACCTGTCGAAAGAAATTCGCCCCCTCGGCCTGACGGAGCGGGAAAAGCGCGACCTGGTGGCTTTTCTCGAAGCGCTGACCGGCGAGGTTCATAACCTCGCACCGCCCCCGAGCCTTCCGCAGTGAGGGGCTGGCCGTGTTCCCGCGCGCCGTTTGGTGATTTCCCCCGCGGCGAGCGCAGCGGGCTATTGGATCACGATTTCCTCGGGCATCAGTGCGAGAACTCCCGGCCGGGCGAACGGGGAGAGCGCTAGGGCGGCGCGGAGCTCGGCCGCGAAGGGCGGGAGCAACCTGGTTGCCAGCGCCTCGGCGAGCCGTTCCGCGAGCGTCTTGCGCCGCGGGTAGAAGACGAGTTGCACCTCCGCATCCTTCGGGATCCCGGTGGCAGCCTTGGCTGCATCGATTGCCTCTAGGAAGCCGCCGAGCTCGTCGACGAGGCCGTTTTCGGCAGCCTGCGAGCCTGTCCAGACGCGGCCGCGGCCGATTGCATCGACTCGCTCAGGGGGAAGATTTCGACTGCGCGCGACGCGGTCGACGAATTGCGCGTAAATGTGGTCCATCTGCGCGACCATTTTGGCGCGCAGGTCTGCCGATACGGGGGTGGTGATGTCGTTGATGCGCGCGTACTTTCCGCGCGCGATGGTCTCCGTGGCGATGCCCAGGCGCCGGAGGAGTCCCTCGATGTTCGGGCGGGCAAAGACGACGCCGATCGACCCTGTAAGAGTCGTTGGCTGGGCCAGGATGCGATCAGCTCCGGCGGCGATGTAATACCCGCCGGAGGCCGCGAGGTCCGACATGGAGACGATCACCGGCTTTTTCTCTCGCGCTTCCCGAGTGGCGCGCCAGATCAAATCGGAGGCGAGCGCCGAGCCGCCCGGGCTGTCGACGCGGAAGACGATGGCCTTCACCTCTTCGTTGTCCTGCGCCTCGCGAAAGGCCTGAACGACGGTTTCCGATCCCATGATCCGCCCCCGGGCCGCACTTCCCCCGCTCTCTCCAACTGCAATAGCTCCGACGCCGTACACGACCGCGATTCGGTGTGTCGGGGGATGGCCGACGGAAGCCGCCGTGACCTTCCGATATTCTTCGAGGTCGACGGTCGGTGCGTTCGCTGCATCCTGGCGAATCACTTCGCTCGCGTAGCGCACGCCGTCGGCCAAGCCTGCGGCCACGAACTCCTCCCCGGTTACGGGTGCGTCGTCGATGATCGCCTCGACGCGATTCCGGTCGAGATGTCTTGCCTCGGCAATCGCGGAGATGAGCCGGGCGCTGATGCTGTCCAACAGCGACGTCGCCATCTCCCGGTGGTATGGCGACATCGATTTGTTTTGGAGCATGTCCCCGAGGGTCTTGTATTCGCGGATTTTCTCCACGTGCATCTCCACGTCCAGCTTTTCCCAAACGCCCCCTAGGAACAGAAAGCGGCTCGCCAGCCCGGCGAGGGGTGCGGTCGCGGCGGGCGAGAGGTACACCCTGTTGGCAGCAGAGGCGAGGAAGTACTCTTTGTTCGCCGCAACGGCTTCGTGTTCCATCACTGCGTGGACCTTTTTCCCCGCTGCGCGGAGGGCCGCGAGGGCGCTCCGCAGGTCTTCCGCCTTTGCCCACCCGATCTCGAGCGGCCCAACGCGGACCACGGCCCCGGCAATTCTGGCATCCAGCGCGGCAACGTGCAGAGCCGAGATCAGTTCGGCCATCGTGGGTGCTCCGCGCCCGATCAGCCTTCCGAGCAAGTCCGGCGGCGCCTCTTCCGGATAGTCCCCGTGGATGTGGAGCAGCAAGTACGAGCCAGGTCGCACCGCGGGCGCCGCCAAGCGATGGTGGATCAAGATCGCGGCTGCAACGGTCACGACAACCAAGAGCAGAACGAGCCGCCGTCTCTTCGAGAACATCGGCATCGCACCTCCCATGGAACGAGACCTTCGTCGTGGTGAACCAACGCTTTTTTCTTCTTTAATTTCGCGTCGCACAAGCTCGAAGGCTTCCAGCCTCCGAGCGGTCTGCATGAGCTCGCGGGCACTTCTGCCCGCGCTGCCGGGGCAGGCCGTCTGCGGCCGGTGGAGCGCTGGCGGTGCAGGGCGGTAGGGTGACCGGGTGCCGCGATGCCCAAGCAGCGTTGCGGGGTGGGCCCAAGCGCCTCTAGGTCGCGGCGGATCCGGTCGCGCTCGAGCGCTTTTGCCGGGTAGGACTTAGCAATCCGTTGGGATTACCGGTCGATCCGGGAGCTGGTCGGCAGGGGCTGCCATCTCGGGCTTACGGCTCGCGCTGGGCTGCGACGTCGTAGAAGCGGTGGATTACGGGGAGGTTGAGCCGTCCCCAGAGCCCGAGATTCCGGGGCGCTACTTGGGCCAGCTTCTCGAGCGCATGCGCGTACAGACTGCGCGCTTCCGCGGCTGCTCCCGGAAAGTCGGACAGCTCGCGCGCGACGCCCTGGAGCAGGGTTTCCGTGTACTCGAGCAGCGGCGCTTGTTCCAGAGGGTCGCCCTGCGGGAAATCGCCCGGGCGGCGGATGCCCGAACCGCCTTTGCGGAAGCGAGCCGCCCACTCTCCCACCACGAGCCTTGCACGCTCGATCGCCGGGAGCAGCTCTTGACCGCAGCTGCGCGGCGGCCGGCGCAGGTCGCCATACGTCACCACAGCGCGCATTGCCGTCTCGAGGGCCGCGAAATATGCCCGCGCTTGCGTTGCGTCTCCCAGCCGGGCGCAGTACGCGTCCCAGGGCGGTTCGGCGTCCCCCCAACTGGCGGCGGCGAACGAGAGGAAGTTCAGCGGATACGCCCACAGGGAATGGGTGCCGAACTGTAGCATGGAGACCTCGCGCACCCCACTCCGGCAGTAGTGGTCCAGGTCTTCCCGAATCACCGTGGGAAGGGGAACGGCGCAGCCGCAGAACAGGATGGAATCGCCGTAATATTCGAACACGCGCGTGCGGCCCTGGAAGAGATCGATGTAGCGGGAAAGGGCTGCACAGTACCGTCGGTTCACCGCGCATGACGGGTCCGCAATGGCGTGGCCGTAACATCGCTCGCGGGGCGCAAATTCCACCCACACATTGGGCGCCGGCCGCAGCGAGAGATCGGCGTCAACGGTGTCGTGGTACGCGAGGTAGTAGATGGGAATTTCGATGCACAGCTCTTCCAGTGCCCCAGCAACGGCGTTGCAAACCCTCAGGCTTTGGTCCTGAGGCGAAAGCGCGGCACAGCCCCCACAGCGGCACCACCCGCCGCCCCAAAGATCGGCCCCCCACACGTGGAGTGCACTCGTCTCAGGATGCTCCTGCGCCCACGCGAAAGCCCCGCGCGCGATGTGGCGCAACGCCTCCGCGTTGCTCGCACACACGTTGCCCGTGTCGGTCCGGTTGCCGTTCGCATCTTGCGGGAAGTATTCCGGGTGCGCCGCCCGCCAGTGCCGGGGCAGCAGAAGGGGAATGACGTGACCACCGTACTCCGCGGCAATGCCGCGCTTGCGGAACTCCGGCAGGAGTTCCGGCACGGAAAGCTGGGTGTCGAAAGGGTGGCGGATGAAAAAGAACGCATTGGCCCCGGTCTTTGCCATCCAGTCGATGAAACACCGATCCGCCGGCAGGCGCTCTTCGAGGTGGTGGCGTTCGAGGTAATGCCAGGTGTGCAGGTCCGAGGTATAAGCGCGCACGCGGAAGCGCGGGTTCTCGACGATCTCAAGGACTTCCAATTCCCCAGGTGGCAAGGCGGGAACTCGCTCCTCTTCAGGGCCGTGAAACGACCAGCGGCACCCGAGTTCCTCCAGGAACCGGTACACCGCGCGAAGGGCGCCCGCTTCGCTCTCGCCGGCCAGTACCGCCCCCTCGCGCTGCGGGATCACCATCACGTAAGCGCGCTGCTCGCCGGGAGCAGGCGCTGGCGCTCTGCCCATGGCGATTGCTGCGCCCTGCACCTGCGCATCAGCGACGACCTCCAGCGCGCAACCGGTCATCTGGCGCCAGTAGCGGGCGAGCTCGGCAGCGGCGAAGCGGAGAACTTCCCCGGCCGCGGGCGGGATCCGGATGGGATGGCCCGCCAACCGCTCTGGCATCAGTGCCGCCGGCATGGATCTGCACCCCGTGCGGGCCAAAGCGCGCTTTCTGCGCAGTCGTTGCTGCGCCGGCTCCGGTGCCGGCGGGGACGGCGCAGTGGTCGCGCCGCAGGCGCTGGCGAGCGGAGATCCTGCACTCCGGAACATCTCACCCCGCCGGTCAGGGCTTGACCTCCCGCGTTGCGCATGACCGCCGCAGCATACAACACCACGCGTCCCAAAGTCAGGAGGTGCCCTGTCCGCACGCTTTCGTCGGCGCGCCCGTGGCCGAGTCCCTCACTCGCGCAGGAGGACGTCCGCCGCGAGGCGGATTGTGTGCAGCGCGCGCCGCAGCCGCGGGCTGCGGCGGACCAGGGCGCGCAACCGCACGATGGCGAGGCGCTGCAGCCGGTATCGGGTCCACGGCTTGGGCCGCGGCCGTGCGGCCTGCCCCGCGAACCTTTCCAGCGGCTCCCACAGAGTTTCGATCGGGTGGCCCCAAGCGGCCAGGTCCGCCGGGTCGAGCCGGGAGATGATTTGGCGGCAAAGCTGCAGGCGCGCCGGGTCGCTCGCTACTTCCTCGGCCCATTTCGCCACGGATTCGGTGGTGGGCCGCGAGTGCCGGCCTACCCCGATTGGATCGCCGAGGCCTTTTGCCGGCACGGCGTGCCTGCCGTACTCCACCGCTTGCGGCTCGTGCGGCACACCGAGGAAGGCGAAGATTCGCTCCAGCTCCGGCTCCGGGTCCGCCACCAGCCTTTCGTAGATCACGTGATACATGGGCACGGGGCGTTCCCGGAGGAACCGCGCGATAGCGGGGACGTAGCGTTCCAGGATGGGGTTATAGGCGTGCGCTGCGTGGTAGTCGCTGTCGAAAAACGATTCGGCATACGAGCTGAAAACCGCCAGGGGATGGCGCGTGAGCACCACGTACTTCGCTCTCGGGTAGAGGCGCCGGATGAAGCCGAGTATCAGGGCGTATGCGGGCGTCTTGTCCAGGAAAAACTTTTTCTGCGGCTGCCCCTGGAGCATGCGCCCGTACAGCGTATCTGCATAGGCCCGGCAAGCGTCGATGTAATCCTGCTCGCCGCGGGGAAGGTCGGCGACGAAACCCCGCAGGGCTTCGGCAGCCAGGATATGGTCGTACGGAGCCTTTTCCACATTTGCGAAGTACCCGAGGTGGGCGAGCGGGGTGAGCAAGTGCTGCTCGGGGGGAGTGTAGATGAGGGAGTGCGCGCCGATCATTCGCGCCAGGAGCGTGGAACCGGACCGCGGCGAGCCGATGACGAAAATGAGACTGTTTTCCACGGGCTCTGGTTTTATGGCAGAAGGGCCCGAGGAATCCAGACGGGCGCGGCGAGCCCGCCGTGCCTGGCGTGCCGTTTACTCCCGGGCCTTCTTTGTGGTACCAAAATTTGCACGGATACGCTGCTGCGTCCGACGGGGGACCGATGTCGGGTCATTCGAAGTGGAGCTCCATCAAACACAAGAAAATGGCCCGGGATGCCAAGCGGGGAAAGCTGTTCACGAAGCTGATTCGGGAAATCACCGTGGCTGCGCGTCTTGGCGGTGGGGACGTGAACGCGAACCCGAGGCTGCGCGCTGCTGTGGCGGCTGCCCGTGCCGCCAGCATGCCGAGCGAGAACATCGACCGAGCGATCAAGAAGGGAACTGGCGAACTCGAAGGCGAGGCGTACGAAGAGGTCGTATACGAGGGCTACGGCCCCGGCGGTGTCGCGGTGATGTTGCCCTGCCTGACGGACAATCGGAACCGCACCGTTGCAGAGCTCAGGAAGATCTTCGAGCGGTACGGGGGCAGCCTGGGCACCGCGGGCTGTGTCGCCTGGATGTTCCACAAGAAGGGCCTGATCACAGTCGAGAAGAGTGCGGTGGACGAGGATCGGTTGATGGAGGTCGCGCTGGAAGCCGGGGCCAGTGACATCAGCGAGGCCGACGATTTCTTCGAAGTAGTCACTACACCCGAACAGTTTGAGGCGGTGAAGCAGGCACTGGAAGCGCAGGGCATCCCGATCGTGAACGCCGAGGTGAGCTTGCAGCCGGAGACCACGGTCAGCGTGACCGGAAAGGATGCCGAACAGACGCTGAAACTCGTCGAGGCGCTGGACGACCACGACGACGTGCAGAGCGTGGCCACGAACTTCGACATCCCGCGCGAGGAGCTCGAGAGGTTGAGCGCGTGACGGCCTTCTGCGGGGTGCTGGTGGCTGGACGGCGCGGACGGTGCGGGAAGGCGAGGGGGCGTCCGGCACCGCGGTGAGGCCTGCGGCAAGCTGGCGCGAAAGGAAAGTGGCGGTGCGGTGGGAGCGGCACGAGGGGGGCGCGTGAGGCGTGATCTGGAAGCGCGTGCGGGAGCCGTGGCGCGGGAGAGCGAGCGGGTGCTCGGCGTCGATCCGGGGACGTCGGCCACGGGATGGGGCGTTATCGAGGCGAGGCCCCTCGGGCCGGCACGGGTCGCCAGCGGTGTGGTGCGCGCGCGCGGGGAGTTGGCGGCGAGGCTGGCGGCGATTTCAGCGGCGATCGGGGAGATCATCCGCATTCACTCCCCCGGAGTTTTGAGCCTGGAAAAGACTTTTGTGGGACAGAACATTCAGAGTGCTTTTCGGCTGGGCGAAGCGCGCGGTGCCGTGCTGGTAGCGGCTGCGACCGCGGGCTTGTGCGTGCGGGAATACAGTCCGGCAGAGGTCAAACTCGCAGTGGCCGGCTATGGGCGGGCGGGGAAAGCGCAGGTGCAGGGCATGGTTGCCCGCCTGCTCGGGCTCGAGACTCTGCCGGCCGCCGACGAGGCCGACGCGTTGGCGGTCGCGCTTTGCCATTTTCACTCGCGAGAGATGGCGCGGAGGCTGACCGCGGCGGTCGGGGAAATTCGCACCCCCCGGCGGTTTCGCTTCGAGGCAGCTCGGTGATTGCGCGGCTTACGGGAGTGCTGGTGGCGAAGAGCCCCAACTCGGCGGTCGTCGATGTGCAGGGCCTCGGATTCCATGTACTTGTTTCCCTGCCGTGCTTCTACGATTTGCCGGAGCCGGGCGCCCAAGTTTCCCTGCTGACGCATCTGCACGTGCGCGAAGACGCCTTACAGCTCTTCGGCTTCCTCGATCCCGTCGAGCGAGACATCTTCCAGCTTCTTATCGGAGTCGCCGGCATCGGGCCCAAGCTGGCGCTCAACATCCTCTCGGGTCTCCCGGCGCGGGAGCTGGAGGAAGCGCTGGACGGGGGCGATCTCGCGCGGCTAGTATCGATCCCCGGCGTGGGGAAAAAGACCGCGGAGCGGCTGGTGCTCGAGTTGAGAGAAAAGGTGCGCAGGCTCCGAGCCGAGGGAGAGCGCCAGGGGCAGCCGAAGGGAGAGCTGGACCGCGAGGCCATCTCGGCATTGATCAATCTCGGGTACCGCCGCGCCGACGCGGAGCGCGCGGTGCGGAGCGCCCGGGCGGCGGGGGCGGAGGACCTGGAGTCCGCCATCCGCCAAGCGTTGCGGCGGCTGAGCGGGTAGGCGATGCGGCGGCGCAAGCGCCGGCCCGGTGCGGGTTTGCGGGTTCGCTGGAGGGATCGCCAATGAGGGGGGAACGAATGCGCGGCGCGAGCATGGTCACGGGGCAAGCGGTGGAGGAAGACCTCGTTTTCGACTCCACCCTGCGGCCGCCCACCCTCGCGGACTACATCGGCCAAGAGGCCGTGAAGGCGAACCTGCGGGTGGCGATCGACGCCGCGCGGGGGCGCGGCGAAACGCTCGACCACTTACTTCTGTACGGCCCTCCCGGCCTGGGAAAGACCTCGCTCGCTCACATCATCGCCCGCGAGATGGGCGTGAACATTCGCGCGACTTCGGGACCCGTGATCGAGCGCGCCGGGGATTTGGCGGCGATTCTGACGAACCTGGAATGGGGGGACGTGCTCTTCATCGACGAGATTCACCGCCTGAGCCGCGTCGTGGAAGAGATCCTCTACCCCGCCATGGAGGACTATCAGATCGATCTCGTGATCGGGCAAGGGCCTTCGGCGCGATCGATCAAGCTGGATCTGAAACGGTTCACCTTGATCGGCGCCACGACGCGGGCCGGTCTGCTGACCTCGCCGTTGCGCGATCGCTTCGGGGCGACTTTCCGGCTCGACTTCTACAACCCGGAGGAGCTGGCAGCGATCGTCGCGCGCTCTGCCCGCATCCTGCAAGTCGAGATCGCCCCCGACGGTGCCATGGAGATCGCGCGCCGCTCGCGCGGGACTCCGCGGGTGGCGAACCGGCTGCTGCGCCGCGTGCGCGATTATGCCCAGGTGCGGGCGAAGGGTCGCATCGATGCAGCGGTGGCGGACCAGGCCTTGCGGATGCTGGAGGTGGACCAGTGCGGATTCGACAAGATGGACCGCGCGATTCTGCTCACGATCATCGACAAGTTCGGCGGCGGGCCGGTAGGTATCGACACCCTGGCGGCGGCTATCGGCGAAGAGCGGGACACGATCGAAGACGTCTACGAGCCGTTTCTCATCCAAGAGGGCTATCTGAACCGCACCCCCAAGGGTAGAGTCGCTACTCGACGCGCCTTCGAGCACTTCGGCCGATCTCCCCGCGGCCCGTTCGCCCAGCGAAGCCTCTTCGACGGTTGACCCGCGCGCGGGGCGCAGAGGCAGGCGCCCTGCGGGCTCGTGGGACTTGACGGCGAGGCCATCCTGCTCCAACTACCTGAGCGGAACGCGCGGGGACGAAGCGATGGCGGGAATTGGGCGGATGCTCGTGCTCCTCGGGCTTGTGCTCGTCGGCTTGGGCGCCTTGCTCGCCCTCAGCGACAAAGTGCCTTGGCTCGGCCGCTTGCCGGGCGATATTTACGTCAAGCGAGACAACTTTACGTTCTACTTCCCGCTGACCACGTGCATCCTGATCAGCGTGGGGCTGACGCTGCTGCTGTATCTTTTTCGCCGGTAGCGATGTCGGGATCGCGGGAATGTCCTCCCGCGGAGGAAGCCGGGCGCATCCGGCGACGTGGCGCCGGCCAAGCCCGCGTCGCGCAGGCCGGCGTGCTGCAACTGGAGTGGGGCGCCCAGAATGAGGCAGCCCGTGAGGATCGGCGCGAACTCCGGCACTTTTGCTGGGTCCACAGCGTCATTCCTTTTGCGCTCGGTCCGCTGCGCGTCGTGCTGCGGCCCCCAGGCCAGAGGCCTAACGGCGGCGTCGAACTAGGCCTGTGCGCCTGGTGGGTCGGCGGCGGCCGGCAGGTGCCGCGCGCTGCACCGGCCGCAGCACCTTGCACTCGCCCGTGCGCGCGGTGTCGTAACCGCCGAGTCGCGCGACCGCTTCCCGGAATTCCGCGGAGCGCAGCGTGGCGATCAGGGCATCGCCCGCAGGGCTTTCGGCAAAGTCTTTCCGCAGCACGAGATCGTACTCCTCCTGCTCCACGGGGATGAAATCCAGCCCGAGTGCCGCAGCAGCCGAGCGAATGCCGAGGCCGCAGTCTGCCAAGCCGCTCGCGACGGCGACCGCCACTGCCATGTGGGTGAACTCCTCGCGCTCGTAGCCGCGGATCCGCTGCGGGTCGATCCCGAGCCCGGAGAGTTTGTAGTCGAGCAGTACGCGCGTGCCCGCCCCGGGTTGGCGATTGACGAACACGACGTCGTTGCGGGTCAGGTCCTCCAGGCCGCAGATCCCCTTGGGATTGCCGGGCGGAACGATCAGTCCCTGCTCGCGCACGGCGAGGTTCATCACCGCGATCGGAACGCCCCGCAGGTGGCGGGCGATGTCGGGGAGGTTGTACTGTCCCGATTCCGGATCGAGCAAGTGGGTGCCGGCGACGTGTGCCTCGCCGCGGCGGAGAGCGAGCAGGCCGCCGAGGCTGCCAATGTTGGTGGCCGAAATCTTCAGGTGCGGGCTGTGCCGCTTCAGGAAATTTTCCAGAATCCCGATGGTCAGGTCATGGCTTCCGGTGAACAGAATCGTGTTGTCGA
>JBBIUR010000071.1:0-15243 GCA_037440145.1 Myxococcales bacterium
TTCGCGGAGGCCAAGCGGCGCGAAGAGGTCGCCACCGTGACGCCGGTTGCCGAAGCGCCTGTGGAGCTGGCAGTTGCGAGCGAGGGCGCGGAAGGCCCCGGGTTCGAGGCAGAGGCAAAGCGCGAGAAGCAATGAAGCGAAACCACCACGTCCCTCTGCGGTCCTGCGTGGGCTGCGGGCAGCACGCGCCGAAAAGCGAGCTGATCCGCTTCGTGTGCGGGCCGACCGGGCTGGAAGTAGACCACACCGGGCACCGCCCCGGCAGAGGGGCTTACTTGCACCGCGACCCCGCCTGCTGGCAAGCGTTCGGGGCCCGAAAAGGAGCGGTGCGCTCTCTGCGCCGGTCGGTCGCCCGCGCCCAGCGCGGGGCCCTTCTGGAGCAACTTCGAAGCGCGGGAGGCCACTCGAGCACCGTATGAGCGCCCAGAAACGCCGCATCAGCGAATACGCGAAGGAGTGGAAGGTCGAGCCTCGGCAGATCCTCGCCAAGTTGGAGGCCAAGGGGATCCGCGGCCGGCGCGCCCAGAGCTCCATGAGCGAGGAAGAGGCGGAGATGGTCCGTCGGGAGCTGGGGCTCAGCGAGCCGCCGAAAGTGGCGATCGGCGACGAGCGAGTGGTCGAGGCCGGCGGTCAGACGGTCGTCGAGCGGAGGGTCGGTGCGAACGTGATCCGGCGCCGCGCGGCAAAGCCCGAAGCGCCACCGGCTCCATCGGCTCCGGCCCCGCCACCGGTCGACTCGATGCCCCCGGCTCTCGAGCCGCTCGCGCCGTTCATTCCGGTAAGCGTCAGCGAACTTCCGCCCGAGCCGCTGCCGGAGCCCATCGCACCACCGGCCCCTGCAATCATGCCCGAAGCGCCCGCGGAAGCCCGCGAGGAGCGACCGCCAGAAGAGCGCGCGGCCGCAGAGGCTGCGCCAGCACCGCCGGCCGAGGAGCAACCCGCAGCAGCGCTGGAGGCCAGCCAGACGCCCCTGCTCGAAGAGGTGCAACAGCGGCCCAAGGTGTTGGGCAAGATCGACCTCAAGGAAGCCGTAGCTCCGCGGGCCCTCGAACGCCGGCGCGCAGCGGCGGAGCCCGCGGCGCCGATCCCCTTCCCCGCGCCGGTGGAGGCGGCCGAACGGGCGCCGAAGCGCAAGAAGCGGCGCGTGATCCGCAAGGCGGAGCTGGCAGAGCTACAGGAGCGCGAGTACCGGCCGGCCCGGCGCCCGACGAAGAAAAAAGCCCAGCCCGGCAAGGAACAGAAGAAGACGGAAATCACCACCCCGCGGGCAAGCAAACGCGTGGTGCGGATCTCCGAAGTGATCACCGTGGGCGACCTCGCAAAGGCGATGGGAGTCAAGGCCGGCGAGGTGATCAAGAAGCTCATGGAAAACGGCATCATGGCGACGATCAACGAAGCCCTCGATGCCGACACCGCAGCGCTGGTCGCGGCGGAATTCGACTACAACGTGGAGAACGTGGCCTTCGACGCCGAACAGGCCATAGAGGAAAGCCACGAAACCCAGGCGGAGGAGACGCGCATCCCGCGGCCGCCCGTGGTGACGATGATGGGACACGTCGACCACGGCAAGACCTCATTGCTCGACGCAATTCGGCAGACGAACGTGACGGCGCAGGAGGCTGGGGGCATCACGCAGCATATCGGCGCCTACAGCGTCACGGTGGACGGCAGGCGCGTGACCTTCCTCGACACCCCGGGCCACGAGGCATTCACTGCCATGCGGGCGCGCGGTTCGAAGGTCACGGACGTGGTGGTTCTCGTCGTGGCCGCTGACGACGGGGTGAAACCGCAGACTGTCGAAGCCATCAACCACGCCCGCGCTGCTGACGTGCCCATTCTCGTGGCCATCAACAAGATCGACAAGCCGGAAGCGAACATCGAGCGGACCAAGCAGGAGCTCGCAAATCACGGCCTGGTACCCGAGGACTGGGGCGGGGACACGATCTGCGTGCCCGTTTCCGCGAAGACCCGCGAGGGGATTCCGCAGTTGCTCGAAATGCTTTTGCTCCAGGCCGACATCCTCGACCTGCGCGCCAGCGTGGAGAAGCGGGCGCGAGGCGCTATCATCGAGGCTCGCCTGGACCGCGGCCGCGGGCCGGTGGCCACAGTTCTCGTGCAGGAAGGGACCCTGAAAGTGGGCGATCCGTTCGTGTGCGGAGGGACGTACGGCCGCGTGCGCGCCATGATGGACGACAAGGGCCGGCGGGTCGAAACGGCGGGGCCCTCGACGCCGGTGGAAATCCTGGGCCTCCAGGCAGTGCCGGAAGCGGGAACCTCCTTTGTCGTCGTGGCCGACGAGGCCACAGCCCGCCAGGTGGCCGAGCACCGCCGCGCCAAACAGCGCGAGGCGGAGATGATCAAGACCGCCAAGGTATCTTTGGAAGACCTGTACGCCCGCATTCGCGCCGGAGACATCAAAGAGCTCCGCGTGATCATCAAGGCCGACGTCCAGGGATCGGTCGAAGCGCTGTCGGAGGCGCTCAAGCGGCTGTCCGCGGACGAAGTGCGCCTCAACGTGATCCACGCCTCGGTGGGCGGAATCTCCGAAAGCGACGTGCTGCTCGCAACAGCATCCAACGCGATCATCATCGGGTTCAACGTGCGGCCCGAGGCGAAGGCGAACGAGGTCGCACAACGGGAAGGCGTGGAAATCCGCCTCTACGATGTCATCTACGACGCCGTGAACGACGTGCGCGACGCGATGGAGGGACTGCTCGAGCCGGTGCTGCGCGAGAAAGTTCTTGGCCGGGCGGAAGTGCGGCAGACGTTCACGATCGGCAACGTCGGTGTGGTCGCCGGCTCGTACGTGACGGAGGGAAAGATCAGCCGAGGGGCGCTCGCCCGCTTGGTGCGGGATCACGTGGTCGTCTACGATGGCAGGATCGCAAGCTTGCGCCGCTTCAAAGACGACGTGCGCGAGGTCGCCTCCGGCTACGAGTGCGGGATCGCGCTAGAGAACTTCGGGGACATCAAAGTGGGCGATGTGATCGAGACATACGAAACCGAACGCGTGACCCGCCGCCTCACCCCGACACCCGCGCGTGCGGTGGCAGCGGAGCGGCGCGTCTGAAAATTCGCGGAGGCAGCGGCAATCGGGGCCTTGCAGTTCATCGAGCCGAGAGCGCAAGCCGGGAGGAAACGGGCGGAACCGCCGCGGGTCGGCGGTCCCTCCGCTCTCGGCCCGCGGCAACGAGGGCGATCATGGTCGTGGGCGTGCTCAAACTCACCTTGTACCTTCCCGAAAATCACTCCCTGAAAGGCAAGCGCGGCGTGCTGAAGAGGATCAAGGCCAGAGTGGCCCAGAAGTTCAACGTTTCGATCGCTGAATGCGATGGCCACGATCTCTGGCAGCGCGCGGTTCTGGGGATCAGCCAGGTCGGGTCGGACGTCGGCCACGTAGACGCGGCGCTGCGGGAGGTGGTGAAGTTCATCGATCAGATGCAGCTCGCCGAGCTCGGCGCTGAAGAGATCGATTTCTTCCATTACTGAGGGATGCCGGGGTCCCATGGCCGTCCGCCGCGCCGACCGGGTCGCCGACGAAATCCGCGCGGCCGTTGCCGAGCTGCTCGTCCGCGAGCTGAAGGATCCGCGCATTGGGATGGTCACCGTGACCGCAGTGGAACTGAGCGACGACTTGCGGCGGGCGCGAGTGTTCTTCAGCGTCGTCGGAGACGAGGCGGCGCGGCAGCGCTCCCTGGCCGGCTTGCGCAGCGCCACTGGCTTCGTGCGGCGCGAAGTGGCGCAGCGGCTGCGCCTGCGAATCGCCCCGGAAATCGTCTTCCTCCTCGACCCCGGGCCGGAGCGAGCCCAAAGGCTCGCCGAACTGCTGCGCGCCGCCGGGCGGAGCCGCTCGGACCCCTGAAGGCTGCGGCCCTCGGTTTCGACCCCTTTTTCGCCCGTGGACGGTATCCTGATCGTCGACAAGCCGGAAGGGACGACTTCTGCGGCCATTGTCGCCCGTGTCCGACACCTGGTGGGCGAAAAAGTCGGCCACCTCGGGACGCTGGACCCCTTTGCGAGCGGCGTTCTGCCGCTGTGCATCGGGGCGGCCACCAGGATCGCGCAGTTCTTGAGCGATGCCGACAAGACATACGAGGGAACGATCCAGCTCGGGGCGCGCACGCAGACCGGAGATTGCACGGGCAAGGTCGTTGCCGAGGCCCCCGTACCCCTCCTCGATCCGGAGCGATGGCGGGCCATCGCCGCGGCGTTCCGCGGCGAGCGCCTGCAAGTGCCACCCATGTACTCCGCGCTCAAGCGCGCGGGCACGCCGCTCTACAAGCTCGCGCGCCGCGGGATCACCGTGGAGCGCGCGGCGCGGCGCATCTGGATCCGCTCGCTCGAGCTCGAGCCCCAGAGTCGCGACCGGCTCCGGTTTCGCGTTCAATGCTCGAAAGGCACTTACATCCGCGTGCTGGCCGAGGAGATCGGCTCCGCGGCCGGCACGCTCGCCTATCTGGCGGCTCTGCGGCGCACGCGTTTCGGCCCCTTTGGCATCGGGCGCGCGACTCCCCCGCCCTCCCGGCTGGAAGAGGCGGCAAGTGCCCTGATCTCCTGCCGGGAGGCCCTTGAGGGGATCCCGGAGCTGGTCGTCGATGCGGCGGCGGCGGCTCGAATCCGGCAGGGCCAGCCCGCAATCCTGCGGGCGCTGCCGCTTCCCCCTGCGGCGGCCGGAATGGCGAAGATCGTGGGCCCCGATGGTGCCCTTCTGGCCGTACTCCGCGCGGATTTCCTGGGCCAATGGCGCTTTGCGCGCGTGCTGCGCTGAGTGCGCGGGCTCAGCTTTACTTGGCGGCGGCCGTGTGTTAGCAATCGGCGCGAAACGATAAGGTAGGATGGAAGGAAGATGGGGCTTCTGCCGGAGAGCAGGCGGGCGGTGATCGAGAAGTTTCGGCACCACGAGAAGGACACAGGATCACCCGAAGTCCAAATCGCGTTGCTCACCACGCGGATCGATCACTTGACCGAGCATTTCAAGGTCCACCGCAAGGATCACCACTCACGGCGGGGACTGTTGAAACTGGTCGGCCAGCGCCGCCGCCTGCTCGAATACCTCAAACGGCGCGATAGCGACCGCTATCGTCAGTTGACCGAGCAACTGGGCATCCGCAAGTAAGCGGATGCAGTCCGTCGCTTGCCCCGCAATCCGCTCTTCCCTCCCACCCGCATCCATCGCCCACCACGGGCCGGGAGGTAGAAAAATGTTCCACAAAGTCGAAACGGAGTTTCACGGGCGCCCCCTCTCGATCGAGACCGGGCGCCTGGCCAAGCAAGCAGATGGTGCGGCACTGGCGTCGTATGGGGAGACCGTGGTGCTCGCCACGGCGGTGGCCACACAGGAGCCGCGGGAGGGGGTCGACTTTCTTCCCCTGACCGTCGACTATCAGGAGAAAACCTTCGCGGCGGGAAAGATTCCGGGCGGCTTCTTCAAACGCGAGGGGCGGCCGTCAGAGAAGGAAATTTTGACCTCCCGCCTGATCGACCGCCCCATTCGGCCACTCTTCCCCGACGGGTTCTTCTGCGAGACGCAAGTCATCGCCACCGTGCTTTCCGCCGACCGCGACAACGACCCCGACGTGGTGGCGATGATTGCCGCCTCGGCCGCCCTTCACCTCTCGAGCATCCCGTACGCGGGTCCGATCGGGGCCGTCCGGGTCGGACGCATCGACGGCGAGTTCGTCATCAACCCAACGATTCTGCAACTCGAGCAGTCGGACCTCAATCTCGTCGTCGCAGGAACGCGGCACGGGCTCGTCATGGTGGAAGGCGGGGCGAAGTGCGTCCCGGAGGAAGTCATCCTAGACGCCCTGTTCGAGGCGCAGGCGGCGCTGCAGACGATCATCCAACTCCAGGAAGATCTCCAGGGAGCAGCGGGGAAACCCAAGCGGCCGCTTCCCGCCGCCTCTCCCGTCGTGGACGCGCGGCTGACGGCGCGGGTTGCGGAGGTCGCCCGGCCCCTGGTGCTCGCCGCCCTAGAACACGCGGAGAAGCAGAAGCGCGCCGCGGCGATGGAAGAGGCAAAGCGGTTGACCCTCGCCTCGCTCGCCGAGGAATTCCCGGGGCTGGAAAAGGCGATTGCCGATGCGGTCGAGGAGATCCACCGCAGCGAAGTGCGCAACATGATCGTCCGCGAGCGGCGGCGCGTGGACGGCCGGGGGCTAAAGGACCTGCGCGACATCGCCTGCGAGGTGGAAGTGCTGCCCCGCACGCACGGCTCGGCCCTGTTCACGCGGGGCGAAACCCAGGCCCTGGTCACCGCCACCCTGGGGACCGCGTCGGACGAGCAGCGCATCGACGCCCTGCTGGGCGAGCAGTACAAGAAGTTCATGCTCCACTACAACTTTCCGCCATTCAGTGTCGGCGAGGTGAAATTCCTGCGCGGCCCGAGCCGCCGCGATGTCGGCCACGGGGCGCTCGCCGAGCGCGCGCTTCTTCCCGTGCTCCCGAGGGAAGAGGAATTCCCGTACACCATTCGCGTGGTCTCGGAGATTCTGGAGTCCAACGGCTCTTCTTCGATGGCTACGGTTTGCGGCGGATCGCTGGCCCTGATGGACGCGGGCGTGCCGGTCAAGGCGGCCGTGGCGGGAATCGCCATGGGCCTGATCCAGGAGGGCGAGAGTGTCTGCATTCTGTCGGATATCCTGGGCGACGAGGACCACCTCGGAGACATGGATTTCAAGGTTGCCGGCACGGCAGAAGGCGTCACGGCCCTGCAAATGGACATCAAGATCGCCAACGTCAGCCGCGACATCATGCAGGCGGCGCTGGCGCAAGCCCGAGAGGGCAGGCTGAAAATCCTGGACATCATGAACCGCACGCTCGACCGCCCGCGGCAGGACATCTCCGTGCACGCGCCGCGCATCGTGACTTTCCGCATCAAGCCCGAGAAGATCCGGGAAGTCATCGGTCCCGGCGGCAAGGTGATCCGGGCGATCGTCGAAGAGACCGGAACCAAAATCGACATCGAGGACGACGGCACGGTAGTGGTCGCCTCGAGCGACGCGGAATCGATGCGCCGAGCCGTCGACCGCATTCAGGCGATTGCCGCCGAGGTCGAAGTGGGCCGGATTTACAAGGGAAGGGTGCGGCGGATCGTCGACTTCGGCGCGTTCGTGGAAATCCTGCCCGGCACTGACGGCCTGCTGCACATTTCCCAGATCGGCCCCGGCCGCGTGCGCCGCGTGAGCGACGTGCTCAAGGAAGGGGACGAAGTGATGGTCAAAGTTCTCGAGGTCGACAAGGGCGGAAAAATCCGCCTCAGCCGCAAGGAGGCGATGGCAGAACTCAGCGCCCAGCAGGGCCAGACTCCGCCGCGGCGCAAAGAGCAAGAGGCGCCGAGGGAGTCCTGAAACATACGATGGTCCGCCGAACACTGCTGGACAACGGGATCCGGGTGATCACGGCGCATCTTCCGGGCATTTCGTCCACGACCCTGGGCATCTGGGTCGAAAACGGGTCGCGATACGAGAGCAGCCAGCAGAGCGGCATTTCTCACTTCCTGGAGCACCTGATTTTCAAGGGCACGGAAAAGCGATCCGCTGCCCAGATCGCAGAGGAAATCGATGCCGTTGGCGGCGTGCTCAACGCTTTCACCGGCAAGGAATACACTTGCTATTACGCCAAAGTCCTGGCGGAGCACGCGGCGATTGCGCAGGATCTCCTCTCCGACATCTTCCTCCACTCGCGCTTCGATCCCCTGGAAATCGAGCGCGAGCGCACCGTGGTCTTGCAGGAGATCTCCCAAGTCGAAGACACCCCTGACGATTACGTCCACGATCTCTTCAACTTGCACTTCTGGCCCGGCCACCCACTGGGCCGCCCGGTTTGCGGGCGCTCCGAGACCGTGCAGCGATTCGGCCAGCCCGACTTCCTCGCCTTTTTTCGAGAGCGCTACAAGGCCGACCGGATCATCGTGGCCGCTGCGGGCGACGTCGATCACGAAGCCACCTGCGCTTGGGTGGCCCGTGATTTCGGGCATCTGAACGGCTCGGGAGCGCCGGCAGCGGATCCCCCACCGCAGCCCCAGCGGGGCGTTTTCGTGTGCGAAAAACCGCTCGAGCAGGTGCACCTCTGCCTCGGTGTTCCCGGGCTTCCGCAAGCGGCACCCGAGCGGTACGCGGCGTACGTGCTGAACACCGCTTTCGGGGGCGGCATGAGCTCCAGGCTCTTTCAAGAGATCCGCGAGCGCCGGGGGCGCGCGTATTCGGTCTACTCGTTTCTTTCGTCGTATCGGGATGCAGGCTATCTCGGGGTCTACGTGGGGACGAGCCCGGAATGGGTGACGGAAGTGGTGGGGGTCGTGCTCGCGGAGTTCGACCGGCTGGCCCGCCACGGCCTTACCCCTCACGAGCTCGCGCGGGCGAAAAACCAGTTGAAGGGCAACATGCTACTGGGGCTGGAAACCAGCGACAACCTCATGAACCGCATCGCCAAGAACGTGATCTACCACGGGCGGGACATTCCCCCGTCCGAGGTCGCAGCGAGCATCGACGCGGTGGAAAACGACCAGGTCATCGACGTGGCCCGCCGCCTGATGCGAACGGAGCAGCTGAGCCTCACCTTGCTCGGAGACCTCAAGGGGCGCAGCATCGGAGAAGAGATTCTGGTCGCCGCTTGAAGCACAGATGGAACGAGTCTCCGTCGCCGTCCAGCGCGTGCGCCCGAGCTCGGCCGATCTCCCACTGCCGCGCTACATGACCGAGGGCGCAGCGGGCCTCGATCTCTACGCCGCAATCGACGAACCGCTCGTCTTGCGGCCCGGGGCGCGGGCGCTGGTGCCCACGGGCATCGCCATCCAGCTCCCGCCGGGCTACGAGGCGCAGGTGCGCCCGCGCAGCGGCCTGGCGTGGCAGAAAGGCATCACGCTTCTGAACGCACCGGGGACTATCGACAGCGATTACCGCGGCGAGGTCTTGGTCCTCGTCGTCAACCTGGGCGAGCAGGAGCAAGTCATCTCACGGGGCGAGCGCATCGCTCAGATGGTCATTGCGCGCGTGGCGCGTGCGGATCTCCGCGAGGTAACCGAACTGGCCAGCAGCAACCGAGGCCCCGGGGGGTTCGGGCACACCGGCACGCTCGACTGCGCGGGCTCGACCAGGGATCCAGGGGGATGAGTCGAGGAAGGGAAAGGCGTCGGAGCGCGCCGCGGCGCGCCTCGGACGGCGGCGCTTCATGCGAGCCCGTATTTACGTGACGCTGAAGCGAAGCGTACTGGATCCGCAGGGAAAGGCTGTCGAGCAGTCCCTGCACAGCCTCGGGTTTTGTGAGGTCCGCGACGTGCGCATCGGAAAATACATCGAGATGGAGCTGCAGTCGGACGACGCGGAGCAGGCCCGCGCGCGCATCGAGGCCATGTGCCGGCAACTGCTCGCCAACGCCGTCATCGAAGAGTATCGATTCGAGATTCAGCCATGACGCGCTGGGGAGTGGTGACCTTTCCCGGCTCCAACGACGACCAAGACGCGGCGCACGCGATCGAACAGGTTCTCGGCGAAAAGGTAGTCCCGCTCTGGCACAAGGACCGCGACCTGCAAGGGGTGGACTGCGTCGTCCTGCCCGGCGGGTTTTCCTACGGGGACTACCTGCGCTGCGGGGCGATGGCGCGCTTTTCCCCCATCATGGAAAGCGTGGTGCGCTTCGCGCACGCCGGCGGCCTGGTGATCGGCATTTGCAACGGCTTTCAAGTTGCGTGCGAAGCGGGCCTTCTGCCCGGCGCCCTGGTGCGCAACCGCAGCCTGCGCTTTGTATGCGCGGATGTGCGCGTTCGCGTCGAGCAGACCGACACGCCCTTCACCAACCAGTGCAACACCGGGGAAATCCTCACCCTACCGATCAAGCACGGGCAGGGCTGCTACGTCGCCGACGCAGCGACGCTGCGCGCCCTGGAGGAAGAGCGGCGGGTGATCTTCCGGTACGTGGACCCGAGCGGGCGGGCGACGGCGCAGGGAAACCCGAACGGCTCGATGAACAACATCGCGGGCATCGTCAACGCGGGTCGCAACGTGCTCGGAATGATGCCCCACCCGGAGCACGCGACGGAGAAAATGCTCGGCAGCAGCGACGGGTTAAAATTGTTTCGGTCGGTGGTGCAGGCAATCCGCAGCGGCAGAGCCGAGCGGGCCCCTGCCGTTCCGCCCGGGCACTGAGGGCGCTGGGCCCGCGCGCTGCCTCGGCAGAGAGCAAAGAAGGCCGCCGGCCGGACCAGAAGGAAGCGACGAAATGCTGTTCGCCACAGCAAGCAAAGAGCAGCCCGTCACGCCGGAGCTGGTGCGAGACCACGGGCTTACCCCCGCTGAGTACGAGCGTATCTGCAGCCTGCTGGGCCGGGAGCCAAACTTCGTGGAGCTGGGGGTCTTTTCGGTCATGTGGTCCGAGCACTGCAGCTACAAGAGCTCGCGCCGCTGGCTTCGCGAGCTGCCGAGCAGCGGTAAAGACGTCGTGCAAGGCCCCGGCGAGAACGCGGGGGCAATCGCCATCGGCAACGGCCTCGCGGTGGTCTTCAAGATCGAGAGCCACAACCACCCTTCTTTTGTCGAACCTCACCAGGGCGCGGCGACAGGCGTAGGGGGAATCCTCCGGGACGTGTTCACCATGGGCGCCCGGCCCATCGCCACCCTGGACTCGCTCCGATTCGGCTCCTTCGAACATCCCCGGACCCGGTACCTGGTGGCTGGAGTGGTGGCCGGAATCGGCGGTTACGGCAACTGCGTCGGCGTTCCCACCGTGGGGGGCGAGACCTACTTCGACGCCGGCTACAACGAGAATATCCTGGTCAACGTGTTCACCCTCGGCATTGCGCGCGCGGACCGGATTTTCCGGGCGCGTGCGGCCGGACCGGGAAACCCCGTCATCTACGCCGGCTCCAAAACCGGACGCGACGGCATCGGCGGAGTTCTCGGGCCAGGAGGAAGAAAAGCGGCCCACGGTGCAGGTCGGAGATCCGTTCACCGAAAAGCTGCTGCTGGAAGCGTGCCTGGAACTCATGGAGAAAGACGCCATCGTGGCCATCCAGGACATGGGTGCTGCCGGCCTGACCAGCGCATCAGTAGAAATGGCAGCGCGCGGGGGCACCGGAATCTGGCTCGACCTCGACCGCGTCCCGCTGCGCGAAGAGGGCATGACGCCGTACGAGATCCTGCTCTCCGAGTCGCAAGAGCGAATGCTGCTCGTGGCTCGGGCAGGCGCCGAGCCTGAAGTCGAGGAAGTGTTTCGAAAGTGGGACCTCGATGCCGCCGTGATCGGGCGGGTCACCGACGACGGCCGGTTTCGGGTCCACTGGCGCGGGGGGGAGGTCGCTTGCTTGCCCGTGGAGGCGCTGGCGCACGGAGCGCCCAGCTACGAGCGGCCGGCAGCACCTCCTGCCAACTGGGACGAGCTCCAGCGGCTGGACCCCGCGCAGATTCCGCTTCCGGCAGACTACAACGCGGTGTTGCAACGCCTGCTAGACGCGCCGAACATCGCCTCGAAGGCCTGGATCTACGCGCAGTACGACTTCCTGGTGCGCGGCAACACGATCGGCCGGCCGGGGTCCGACGCCGCGGCCCTGCGGGTGAAGGGAACGCGAACGGCAGTCGCGCTCAGCGTCGACGGCAACAGCCGCTACTGCCTGCTCGACCCGTACGTCGGAGCCATGATCGCGGTCGTGGAGGGCGCCCGCAACGTCACCTGCGCCGGCGCCCGGCCGATTGGAATCAGCGATTGCCTGAATTTCGGCAACCCCGAAAAGCCCGAGGTGATGTGGCAGTTCCAGCAAGCCGTGCGCGGGATCCGCGACGCCTGCCTGGCGCTGGGCATCCCCGTGGTAAGCGGCAACGTCAGCTTCTACAACGAAACGCGTGGCCGCTCGATTCCGCCTACCCCGATCATTGCCACCGTGGGCTTGATCGAAGACGTGGACCGGCACACCACGCAGTGGTTCAAAGCCGAGGGAGACATTGTCGTGCTGCTCGGCGTCACCCGCGAAGAACTCGGGGGCACCGAATACCTGGCATTGGAGCACGGGCTGGTTCGTGGCTCACCCCCGTGGATCGATCTCGCCGCAGAGCGGCGCTTGCAGCAAGTGTGCGCGCAGGCGATTGCCGAAGGCATACTGCGCTCCGCCCACGATGTGTCAGAAGGCGGCCTGGCAGTCGCCGCAGCGGAGTGCTGCATCAGCGGTCCCGGCCCCGCGCTTGGTGCCGCCCTACAGTTCGAAGGTGCGATCCGCCCCGACTGCCTGCTGTTCGGAGAGAGCCAGTCGCGGATTCTCGTCTCCGTGCGCCGGCGTCACGTCGCCCGCCTCCGAGAACTCGCCCACCGCGCCGAGGTGCCCTTTGCCGTGCTCGGAGAGGTGCGGGGCACTCGCCTGACGATCGGGAGCTTCATCGACGTGCCGGTAGCCGAGCTGCGCGACACGTGGAACCAAGCCCTGCCGCGGCGGCTGGAAGGTGCGCCATGAGTGCTCGGCCACCGAGGCGCGCACCCGCCCGGGGTGCGCACGACAACTGGCGCCGCGACCTCCGCGGGGCACGGCCGAGCCCCACCCGCCGCCTGGTCCGCGACGGCTTTCGCGAGGAATGCGGCATCGTGGGCGTCTACGGCCACCCAGAAGCCGCCAATCTCGTTTACCTGGGACTCTATGCCCTACAGCACCGAGGGCAAGAGGCTGCGGGCATCGTGGCCTCGGACGGAACGATCCTGACCTCGCACCGGGGCCTGGGGCTCGTGGCGGAAGTTTTCGACGAAGAAACAATCCGCCGCATGCTCGGGTCGATGGCTATCGGGCACAACCGCTACTCGACCCAAGGGCGAACGCTGCTGAAAAACACGCAGCCGCTGGTCGTCGACTATGCCTACGGCGGCCTGGCTGTCGCTCACAACGGCAACCTGGTCAACGCCTACGAGCTGCGGGAAGAGCTGGAGGCCCAGGGCTCCATCTTCCAGTCCTCTGTAGACACAGAGGTCATCATCCACCTGATCGCGCACGCTCCGGGGGCGAACCTCACCGAGCGCGTGGTGTACGCGCTGCATCGGCTGCGGGGCGCGTACTCGCTGTTGTTTCTCAGCGAGCGCGAGATGATTGCGGCACGAGATCCCCATGGCCTTCGGCCCTTGGTCCTGGGCCGCGTTCGCGGCGCCCTTGTCGTGGCCTCCGAAACCTGCGCGCTCGACCTCATCGGGGCAACGTACGAGCGCGAGATCGAACCCGGGGAGGTGCTCGTCATTGGAGATCGCGGTGTCGATTCACTGCGGCCATTTCCCGCGATCCAACCCGCGCCCTGCATCTTCGAGTACGTGTACTTCGCCCGCCCCGACAGCGTCGTCTACGGGCGCAACGTCTACGAGGTGCGCAAAGCGCTGGGCCGCCAGTTAGCCCGGGAACAGCCTGCCCAGGCCGACGTCGTCATCCCCGTTCCCGATTCCGGCCTTCCGGCCGCGCTGGGATACGCGGAGGCGTCTGGCATTCCGTTCGAGATCGGGCTGATCCGAAACCACTACGTCGGCCGCACTTTCATCGAGCCCCAGGAGTCGATCCGCCATTTCGGGGTGCGCGTGAAGCTGAACGCACAGCGCGAGGTGCTCGCCGGCAGGCGCGTGGTCGTGGTGGACGACTCCATCGTGCGCGGGACCACGAGCCGAAAGCTCGTGGCCATGCTGCGGGCAGCCGGCGCTGCCGAAGTGCACATGCGCATTAGCTCGCCACCCACCATCGGGCCCTGCTATTACGGCATCGACACGCCGCGCAAACGCGAACTGATCGCCGCGCGGCACACGGTGGACGAAATCCGCAACTTCATTGGCGCCGACAGCCTCGGCTACCTGAGCCTCGAAGGGCTGCAGCGCTTTGCGGGCGACGGGCCGCACCAGAGCTTTTGCACTGCTTGCTTCAGCGGAAACTACCCCATTCCAATTGCCGAAAGCCCGAAGACCCGGCAACTCGTCCTCTTCGAAGTCGAGGACCGCAAGTAGCGCAAACCCCGCGCATCATTCCATCACCAGCCGCAACGTCCCGGGCTCCACCCGCACCGCTACTTCGCCCTGCAGGACCGCCAGCAGCTTTCGCCCCGCTACCTCATACCTCCATCCGCACAGCAGCCGCACCTCGCCCGTCTTCGCCCCGAGCACGTGCCCGACCAGTGCGTGGAGATCCGCAGCAGTGCCGATCAGCGTAGGCGAAATCTGCACCTCCTCGGCGCAACGCCGGAGCGCCGCCTGCAGCACTTCCACGATCCCGCCCGGGGGCTCGAATCTCCCGCGGCCGGCGGCAGGCGCGGGCCATCGCTCCGGCGGCACTTCCAGGCCCTCCGCGACGGCGCGCAGGATCCCCTCGGCGTGGCGGCTCACGGCCCGGCCGAACTGCCCCCGCAGCGCTCGCAAGTCTTCCTGCTGGCGGGGTAGCCGCCGCGCCAGCTCGACGAGCAGATCATCGGCGAGAATGGCCGCCCGCGGTTTGTTGCGCGCTTGCGCCTCCCGCTCTCGCCACGCCGCCAGGGCGCGGAGAACCGCAAGGCTCTGGCCCCGCAGCAACCGGTGCCCCCGAACGCGAAGGTAGGCCTCTTGCGGATCGGGCCTCCGGTACGTGGCCGCATCCTCGAGCCGCCGCAGCTCTTCGCGAAGCCACGCTTCGCGCCCGAGCTGTCGCAGGCGCTCGGACAAATGATCGCGCAGCGGCAGCAAGTAGCGCACGTCGTCGTGGGCATACGCGATCTGCCGGCGCGAAAGAGGCCGGCGAGACCAATCCGTCAGGGTCTCAGATTTTGCCAGCGAGACGTGGAGCACGCGCTCCACCAGAGCCGCGTAACCGGGCTGCGCGCCGAAACCGACCATTGCCGCGGCCACCTGCGTGTCGAAAACCGGCCGCATCACCCTTCCGGTGAGCTGGAAAATAAGGTCGAGGTCTTGCACACCCGCGTGCACGACTTTTTCGATCGCGGGTTCCAACAGCGCTTCGAGCAGCGCATCGAGCGAGCCGGCCGCACGGCAGTCGATGACTGCTGTAGACTCGCCGAGCGCGAGCTGGAGCAACTCGAGCTGGGGCGAGTAGGTCCGCTCGGCGATGAACTCCGTGTCGAGGCCCACCCGAGCGTGGTCGCGGACCTCTGCCGCCAGTTCGCGCACCCCGGCCGGGGTGTCCACAAACCGTTCCCCTGCCCCCACTCGCATCCAGCGCTTTCTGGCAGAAGGCGGCTTTCGAGTCGAGATCCCTCCTGGGCGGCGTGGCAGCGGCCGGCGCACTCTGGTATCCACAACCGCGATGCTCCCGGT
>JBBIUR010000071.1:15276-15488 GCA_037440145.1 Myxococcales bacterium
CTGGGTAATGGTGTTCCTCGGCTTTGCCGCCGCGACATGGGCCGCGCGCGCCGAGTTCGTCCGGGCTGGGCTGGACGGGCGGATAGCGTACGACCTCCTGCTCTACGCGTACGTGGGCGGACTCCTCGGGGCGAGGCTGTTTCTGGTGTTCACCGAGTGGAACCTTTTCCGTGCCGACCCGTTCTCCTTTCTCCTCTCGGGCAGCGGCTGGG
>JBBIUR010000072.1:0-2357 GCA_037440145.1 Myxococcales bacterium
CGGAGCGGCCGGATCCAAGTCTACGTCAAGCGGGGTGCTATTGGGGAGGAGGCGTTCCAGACCTTCAAGGCAGTGGACGTCGGCGATTTCCTGGGCGTCCGTGGTCGGCTGTTCCGCACGCGCACCGGGGAACTCACCGTGGAAGTGCGGTTGCTCCGGCTGCTCGTGAAAGCCCTGCGCCCCTTACCCGAGAAATGGCACGGCTTGACCGACGTGGAGGCACGGTACCGGCAGCGGTACCTGGACCTCGTCGTCAATCCTCAGGCGCGACGGACCTTTGTGCTGCGCAGCCGGCTGATCGACCGGATCCGCGCCTTTTTTCACGCGCGGGACTACCTGGAGGTCGAGACGCCGATGATGCAAGCCGTGGCCGGGGGCGCAGCGGCGCGGCCTTTTGTGACGTACCACAAGGCGCTGGACCGAACGCTGTACCTGCGCATCGCTCCCGAGCTGCACCTGAAGCGGCTGTTGGTTGGAGGCTTCGAGCGCGTCTTCGAGCTCAATCGCGTCTTCCGCAACGAAGGCGTGTCAACCCAGCACAATCCCGAGTTCACCATGCTGGAATTCTACCAGGCCTATGCGACGTACGAGGATTTGATGCAGCTCACCGAGGAGCTCTTGGGGACCTTGGCGGACGAGATCCTCGGAGCGCGGAAGCTGACATACGGCGAGTGGGAAATCGACCTCGCGCCGCCGTGGCGCCGCATATGGATCCCGGAGTACGTGGCCCAGCGCGCAGGGTTGCCGGTCGAAGCAGTGTTGGCGCTCGATCTCGGTACGCTCCAGGAGGCGGCCCGCCGCACGGGCACGCGGCTCGCCAAGGACTATGGCGCGCATTACGGGCCGGTGGCAGCAGGGCGCTTGTTGACCGATCTCTTCGAGGCTTTGGCGGCGGCGGATCTGATCCAGCCCACGTTCGTCCACGGCTACCCCGCGGCAGTCTCGCCGCTTGCGCGGCGCAGCGAAAAGCTTCCGGACTTTGTCGATCGGTTCGAACTGTTCATCGCGGGTCGGGAAATTGCGAATGCGTTTTCTGAGCTGAACGACCCGGACGACCAGAGGCAGAGGTTCGAGGAGCAACTGCGCGCGCGGGCGGCGGGGGACGAGGAAGCGCACGAGATGGACGAGGACTTCTTGCGCGCGCTGGAATACGGCATGCCGCCGGCAGCGGGCGAGGGCATCGGGATCGACCGTCTGGTCATGCTGTTCGCCAACGCCCCCTCCATCCGCGAGGTGATTCTCTTCCCCCATCTTCGCCCAGAGCCTCGCTAGGATCCGACCGGTGCGGAGAGCGCGGCCGATTCCTAGCCGGGAGCTGGGCTGGCGAGCGCGGGCCCCAAGAAGCGTATGCAGTACGAGCTTTTCATCGGACTCCGGTATCTGAGGGCCAAGCGGAAGCACGCGTTTATTTCGCTGATCACCGTGATCTCCATGGCGGGAGTGATGATCGGCGTGATGACCCTCAATATCGTCCTCTCGGTGATGACGGGGTTCGAGGAGGACTTGCGGGATCGGATTCTCGGCTTCAATCCCCACATCCTGGTTCTCAGTTACAGCGGCAGTATCCCAGACGTCGAGACCCTGTTGCCGCGCATCCAGAAAGTGCCGGGAGTCGTGGCGGCAGCGCCCTTCGTCTACGGCCAGGTCATGCTGTCTAGCGGTCAAAGCGTCGCCGGTGTGGTTGTGCGCGGCGTCGACCCGAACGCGCGCGGTGCGGTCGATCTCGAGCGCTTGCTGCGCGAGGGCCATCTCCAGGGGCTCGCCGCGAAGCACGAGGTGCCGGAGCCGAACGCGGCAGGGGGCCGCGTGGCCCTGCCGGGGCTCATTGTGGGCAGAGAGCTCAGCCGGCAACTGGGGCTCGCAGTGGGCGATATCGTGAACGTGATTTCGCCGGCGGGGACGCCTTCCGCCATCGGGTTGGTGCCGCGCGTGAAGCGGTTCGTGGCGGTCGGCATTTTCGAGTCGGGAATGTCGGAGTACGACGCGAGTCTCGTGTATATGACGCTGGCGGACGCGCAGCAGTTCTTCGACCTGGACCACAGCGTGACCGGTGTGGAGGTGCGCGTCGCCGATCTGTACCAGGCGCGTGCCGTCGCGCGCCGGCTGTCCGAGCAGCTCGGCTTTCCCTATCGCGTTCGCGACTGGATGGAAATCAACCACAACCTTTTTTCGGCGCTGAAGCTGGAAAAGACGGTGTACTTTATCGTGTTGCTCCTGATCGTCCTGGTGGCCGCGTTCAACATCGTCGCGACGCTCATCATGGTGGTGATGGAGAAGAAGAAAGACATCGCGATCCTGAAGTCCATGGGCGCGACGTCGGCAAGCGTGGCGCGCATTTTCATCCTGAAAGGTTTGAT
>JBBIUR010000072.1:2368-15218 GCA_037440145.1 Myxococcales bacterium
GTGGGAACACTGCTGGGGAATGCCGGCGGCTATCTCGCGTGCTGGGCGCTCAAGCGGTATGAGTTCATCGAGCTCCCGAAGGACGTCTTCTACGTGTCCACTCTCCCCGTCAAGATGTACCCCGAGTACTTCGCTGCCGTGACCGTTGCGTCGCTCGCCATCTGCTTGCTGGCTACGCTGTACCCCGCACGGCAGGCGGCGCGCTTGGTCCCCGTGGACGTGATCCGCTATGAGTGAGCCGCTGATCCAGGCCGTCGATCTGTGCAAGAGCTATGGCGATGGCCACCCTATTCGCGTGCTCGATGGGCTGAACCTCTCGGTGTACCAGGGCGAAAAGTTGGCCATCGTCGGGGAATCGGGCGTCGGAAAAAGCACGTTGCTCCACCTGCTCGGCGCACTCGATTACCCGACGGCCGGGCGGGTTTTGTTCGGCGGCACGGACGTGTTCCAGCTCGGCGAGAAGGAGCTCGCTGCATTTCGGAACACGCAGATCGGCTTCATTTTTCAGTTTCATCACCTGCTGGCGGATTTCACCGCCCTGGAGAACGTGATGATGCCGGCCCTGGTCCGGCGGCTGTCCTGGCAAGAGGCAGAGCGCCGGGCTCGCCGCGTGCTCGAGCGCGTCGGGCTCGGCCAGCGGCTGCATCACAAGCCGGGGGAGCTCTCGGGTGGCGAGCAGCAGCGCGTCGCCGTGGCGCGCGCGATCGTGCTCGAGCCGCGCGTCATCTTGGCGGACGAACCGACGGGCAATCTCGACCCGGTGACGGGAGAAGGGGTGCACCATCTGCTCGTGGAGCTGAACGAAACCCATGGGATCACACTGGTCGTGGTGACGCACAACGAGCGCTTGGCGGCGCACATGGACCGCGTCCTCCGCCTTTACGGCGGGAAGGTCCACTGAGGCGCGAGCCGTCCATGCAGGGAATCGGGTCCGCGGGGCGTGGGGCGAGGAGAGGTTGTCCGTGAGGCGGTGGGTGGTCGTCGGTGCCGTGGCTCTCGCCCTTTGGAACCGCGGTTGGGCGCTCGGCGAGGACAGGCAGGTGGACGAGGTGGCCATCGAGGGCAACGTGCGCGTGGAAGAGGAGGCGATTCGCGTGAACCTGCGCGCACGGCCCGGCACGCCGTTCGACGAAAGGGTGGTGGACGAAGACATTCGCGCCCTGTACCGGATGGGCTTTTTCGATGATGTGCGGGCCGAACTGGACGAGAAAGACGGGCGGCTGGTGCTGACCTACCGCGTCGTCGAACGCCCGTTGGTCCGAGAGCTGAAAATCGAGGGGTACAAGGCGCTGGGGCGGGAGGAACTGGAGACCGCGCTCAAAGTGCGGCCCCAGACGATTCTCGATCCCGAGAAGGTGCGGCGAGGAATCCAGGAGGCCCGGAAGCTATACGAAAAGAAGGGTTACGTGGATGCGAAGATCGAGTCGGAAACGACTCCGGTGGGCGAAAACGAAGTCGTCCTCACGTACCGGGTGAACGAGGGCAAGCGCATCCGCATCGCGAAGATCCACTTCGAGGGCGTCCGCCATTTCTCCCCCCGCAAGCTGCGGCGGATCATGCAGACGAAACAAAAGTGGTTCCTCTCGTTCCTCACTGGGGCGGGAAACCTCGACCGGGAAGTGCTGAAGACCGACGCGGAGCGCTTGACGGCGTTTTACTACGATAACGGCTTCATCGATGTCCGAATCGACGAGCCGATCATCGCGCGGGAAAAAGACGGCTTGCACGTCACGATCAAAGTGGACGAGGGCGAGGTCTACAAGGTCGGGCGCACCGAACTCGCCGGCGATCTGCTGCCGGAGGCCGAAGAGGCCGCGGCAAAGCTCAACCTCAAGGCGGGCGATACGTTCCGCGCCAGCCGCCTCCGGCAGGACATCTCGCTTCTCACCGAAGTCTATGGGGACCGCGGATACGCGTTCGTGAACGTGACGCCGGAGACTGCAGTCCATCCCGAGACGCGAACGGTGGACGTCGCGTATCGCATCAGCAAGGGCCCGGAGGTGTACTTCGATCGCATCGAGATCAGCGGCAACACGAAGACGCGAGACAAAGTGATCCGGCGCGAGCTGCAAGTCCAAGAACAGCAGCGCTTTTCGGGCACCGGGTTGCGGCGGAGCCAGGAGCGGCTGCGGCGGTTGGGCTTCTTCGAGGACGTGACGCTGACCACGCGGCGCTCGGATACGCCCGACCGCCTGAACCTGCTCGTCGACGTCAAGGAAGGGCCGACGGGATCCCTCGCCGCCGGTGCGGGCGTGAGCTCCGGCGAGGCGTTTCTGTTCAACGTGCGTCTGGCGGAGATCAACTTGTTCGGGCGGGGGCAGCGCCTGGTCCTGAACGCGGACTTCGGTTCCATCCGCCAGAAGTTTTCGCTGAGCTTCACCGAACCGTATCTGTTGGACACCCAGTTGACGTTTGGATTCGAGGCGTTCAACTGGCGCTTGGAATTCGACGAGTTTACGCGCAGCGGCAGCGGGGGAAATGTCCGCTTCCGGTACCCGTTTCCGGCTCTCGGCTACGAGAAGTTTTTGGGATATTCGCTCGAGGACACCCGCCTCGGCCTCGAGTATCGCCTCGAGGATGCGGAGATAAAAAATGTCAGCCCTACCGCAGCGACGGTGATCCGCGCGGAACAGGGATCGGAGCTCACGAGCAGCCTGATTCCCGGCCTTTTCCGCGACACGCGGAACCACCCCTTCGACCCCACAGCGGGCTCGTACCAGGCGCTGACGTTCGAGTTCGCGGGTCTCGGCGGCACGAGCCACTTTTACAAGGCCGAGGCGCGGGGGCGGTGGTATTACCCGTTTTATCGCAGCGCTTCGTGGGGGACGTTCGTGCTGTCCGAAGGCGTCTCGTTCGCGTTCGGGCGGTCGTATCGGGGCCCGAGTGCAGAGCTGCCGCTGTTCGAGCGCTACTTCCCCGGCGGCATTAACTCCGTGCGCGGATACGACGTGCGCAGCCTGGGCCCCCGAGTTCCGGTATTCGACGCGCGGGGCCGCTTGATCCGCCTCGACGCGATCGGGGGCAGCCAGCAGTTCATCTCGAACACGGAGCTGATCTTTCCGCTGGTGGAATCGCTGGGCTTGCGAGGCGTGCTTTTTTTCGACGCCGGCGAGGCGTTCACGGCGGCTCGGGGCATCGACTTCGGCGATTTGCGTTTGGCCTATGGAGCTGGCATTCGCTGGTTGTCGCCGATCGGGCCGCTTCGCATCGAGGTGGGGTTCCCGGTCCAGCGGCGAGTGGATGACTCGTCGAGCGCAGTCAACTTCTCCTTCGGCGGTCCGCCGTAAGGGAGGAATCGTGAGGAGGCTTCCTAGAATGAGGGTTCTTGCGGCGCTGGCGATGTGTGCCTTCGCGCTTGAGGTTGCCGCGGCACAGGACGGCAAAATCGGTTTCGTGGATCTGCAACGAGCCTTGAACGAGTCGGAGTCGGGCAAGAAGGCAAAGGAGGAGTTCAAGGTCGAAATGGAAAAGCTGCAGAAGGAGTTGAAAAAGCGGCGCGACGAGATCGAGGCCCTCCGCGAGCGCATCGAGAAGAAGGCGCTGGTGCTCAAGGAGGAAGAGCGCCGGAAACTCGAGAAGGACTACCAGCGGCAAATGCGGGACTTCGAGCGCGCGTACAAGGACTCCCAGGCGGAGCTCCAGGCCAAGGACACGGAGCTCACCGGCAGCATCCTGCGCGATCTGCAGCAGGTCATCCAGCAGTACGGGGAGCGCGAGGGCTATCTCTTGATCTTGGAGGCGTCGAACAACGTCGTGCTGTACGGCGCGAAGTCGGTGGATCTCACGGACAAGATCATCGAGGAGTACAACCGCCAATATGGCCACGAGAAGCCCCGAGACTGAGACCGGGCGGCCGGCAGACGCGGAGGGTTTCGACCTCGTCAGCATCTGCCGGTTCTTGCCCCATCGCTATCCCTTCCTGCTGGTCGACCGGGTGACCGAGTTCGTCGATGGAGTGCGCTTGGTTGCCGTGAAGAACGTCAGCATCAATGAGCCGTACTTCGCGGGGCACTTCCCCGGGCGGCCGGTAATGCCCGGAGTGTTGATCTGCGAGGCGCTCGCGCAAGCGGGGGCCCTCCTCGTGTACCGTTCTAGCCAGGGCGTGCCACCAGGTGTCCCCGTCGTTCTGGCAGGGATGGATCGCGTGCGGTTCCGGCATCCCGTTTTTCCCGGAGACCGCTTGTGCCTCGAGGTCGCCCTCGCGAGGTGCCGGCCCCCGCTGTTTCAGTTTCGAGGCGAGGCGCGCGCGGAGGGCCGCTTGGTCGCGGAGGGCGAGTTCAAGGTCATGGCGGTCGCCACCGAGCACGCGCTATGAACCGGGTGCAGATCCATCCGACCGCCGTGGTGGCGCCGGAGGCTGTGCTCGGGGAAGGGGTGGTCATCGGGCCTTACGCGGTCATCGGGCCCCACGTGCGCCTCGGACCCCGCACGGTGGTGGGCGCGCACGCGGTCATCGAGGGCCGGACGACAATCGGGGCAGACAATCAAATTTTTCCCTTCGCCTCGGTGGGTATGGTCCCCCAGGACCTGAAGTACGCGGGGGAGCCCAGCGAGCTCGTCATCGGCGATCGCAATCGCATCCGCGAGTTCGCGACGCTGAACCCGGGCACGGCCGGCGGCGGCATGGTTACCCGCGTAGGCAACGACTGCCTGATCATGAACTACGCGCACGTGGCTCACGACTGCCGCGTCGGCAATCACGTCATCCTCGCGAACGGAGCCCAGCTCGCGGGGCATGTGACGGTCGAGGACTACGCAGTGGTCGGTGCCCTGGTCGGAATCCACCAGTTTGTGCGGGTCGGAGAATCCGCTATTCTCGGGGCCGGTTCGATGGTGTCCCTGGACGTGGCGCCGTTTTGCAATGCGACGGGGGACCGGGCGACGCTGCACGGGCTCAACGTGATTGGCCTCCGGCGCCGGGGGCTGAGCGAGGAGCGGATTGCGGCGCTGAAAAGAGCGTACCGGCTCGTCTTTCAGTCGGGTTTGAAGATGCAAGAAGCGTTGATACGAGTCGCGCGCGAGGTGCCGGCGACACCGGAAGTGGGGCACTTCGTCGAGTTTTTGCGCTCCTCGCAGCGCGGTATCTGCCGCTGACGCTTCGGGGCCCGTTGCGCGGGGGCCGGGGGAGTGCCGAGATGGCCCGGATCGGACTGATAGCGGGGAACGGCCGTTTTCCCTTGCTCTTTGCGGCGAGTGCCCGTGCCCAGCAACACGAGGTAGTCGCGGTAGCGCACGTGGGAGAGACGGAGCCCGAGATCGAGAGGCTCGCGGCTTCCACGACCTGGATCCGCGTCGGCGAGATCGAAAGCATGATCCGCGCGTTTCAGCGCCACGGCGTGCGCCGCGCCGTCATGGCAGGAGGGATCCGCAAGGCATCGCTGTTTCACCATTTTGCTCCCGATGCCCGGGCTTTGGCATTCCTGTCGCGACTTCCCCACTGGGGAGACGATGTGGTCCTCCGGGCTGTGGCTGCGGAGCTCGAACGAGACGGAATTGCGGTGATCGATGCGATTCCGTTCATGGCGCCGCTGCTTGCTACCGCGGGGATTCTGGCGGGCTCGCCGCTCACCCGGTCCCAAGAGGCAGACGTTCG
This sequence comes from Myxococcales bacterium, assembly GCA_037440145.1. Taxonomy (GTDB): domain Bacteria; phylum Desulfobacterota; class Binatia; order HRBIN30; family BPIQ01; genus JBBIUR01. The sequence goes on from JBBIUR010000072.1 coordinate 7,962, forward strand.
CCTGGGCTCGCAGGTGGCGCGAGCCATCGGGCAGTGGGACGTCGGACAGACGGTCGTCGTCCGCGACGGCGTCGTGGTCGCAGTTGAGGCGGTCGAGGGCACCGATGCGGCGATTCGCCGCGGCGCCTCGCTCGCGGGCCGCGGAGCTGTGGTCGTGAAGATGAGCAAGCCGGGGCAGGATCTCCGCTTCGACTTGCCGGCCGTCGGGCCGGCGACACTCGGCGTGTGCCGCGAGCACGGCGTTGCCGTCCTCGCGGTCGAGGCGGGGCGAACGCTCCTCCTCGACCGCGAGGTGTTCCTGCAAGTTGCCGCCACCGCCGGCCTCACGGTGGTCGGGGTCGCCGCGGAGGGATGATGGCGGCACTGCGCGCGGCAGTCGTAGGGGCCGGGTACCTGGGCACGTATCACGCGGAGAAATACGCGGCGCTCCCGGGCGTGGAGCTGGTCGCGGTGGTGGACACCGATCTGGAGCGCGCTGCGGCGCTCGCGCAGCGGCTGCACAGCCGCGCGGAGGCAGACTTTCACGCCTTGCTGCGAGAAGTGGACTGCGTGACCATCGCGACGCCCACGGTGTGCCATTTCGAAATGGCACGCGCGTTTCTCGAGCGCCGGGTGGACGTGCTGGTGGAAAAACCGCTCGCCGCCACGGTGGCCGAAGCGCGCGCATTGGTCGAGCTGGCAGGAAGGAACGGGTGCATTTTGCAGGTCGGGCACGTGGAGCGATTCAACCCCGCCGTGCGAGCGATGCTGGAACTAATCGACGCGCCGCGGTTCATCGAGTGCACGCGCCTGGCGCCCTTCGGGAACCGGGGCACCGATGTCGACGTGGTGCGCGACTTGATGATCCACGATCTCGACGTGATCCTGCGCTGCGTGCGAGCTCCGCTGGAGCGCCTCGAGGCGGTCGGCGTCCCCGTTCTGTCGCCGCACGTGGATATCGCCAGCGTGCGCCTCAGGTTTGCCGACCGCTGCATCGCGAACTTGACCGCCAGTCGGGTGGCTCTCAAGCGGGAGCGCAAGATCCGACTTTTCCAGGCCGACACCTACTTGTCCGTCGATTACGGCGAGCACCGGGTGCGGGTCTGCCGCAAGCAGGTGGAAAACGGGCAGCCCACCCTGGTGGTCGAAGAGCGGAGCTTCGGAGTTGCCGACTCGTTGCGGGAGGAGGTGGAGAGTTTCGTCCTCTCCGTGCGCACGCGGAGGCCGCCGGCGGTCGATGGGTCGGCGGGCCTGCAAGCACTCGAGCTGGCGGAGCGAATCAACGCCTGCATGGAAACGGAATGAGCCTGCGGGTGCTCCTCGTAGCGGGCGAGACTTCCGGGGACCTCCACGCCGCCGCGCTGTTGCGGGAGTTGCGGCGGCTGCGGCCGGAGTTGCATGCCGCTGGGATCGGTGGCCAAAAGCTCCGGGCGGCTGGAATGGAGATCCTGGTCGACATGGCATCCGTGCAGACCATGGGTTTGGTCGAGACCTTCGGCACGCTGGGGCGCTTGGCGAGCGCATACCGGCGGCTCGGGCGCTTTTTGGAGGTCGAGCGGCCGAACCTCGTGATTCTCGTGGACTACCCCGAGTTCAATCTCCTGCTCGCGCGGCGGGCGAAGCGGCTCGGCATTCCCGTGTTCTATTTCATTGGCCCGCAGGTGTGGGCCTGGCGGCCAGGCCGGGTGCGGCGGATCGCCCGTTGCGTCGATCGGCTCGCGGTTGTCTTTCCTTTCGAAGAAGGCCTGTACGGGCGAAATGCCGACGGCAAACCGCTCGCGGAGTTCGTCGGACACCCGCTGCTGGACGTGGTGCGGCCGACCCGTGCGCCCGAGCAGACGCGCCGGCGCTACGGCCTGGCGCCAGACCGGCCGGTGCTTGCGCTTCTGCCGGGAAGTCGGCACAAAGAAGTGCGCTATGTTTTCCCGGCGGCACTCGAAGCTGCCGAGGAGCTGGCGGGTGACGGGTGGCAGGCGATTGTCGCTCTGGCGCCAGCGCTGGAGCGCGAAGTTCTCTCCCCTTGGCTCGGGTCCGAGGCAGAGATTCCCGTCGCGCTCGACGACAGCTACAATGTTCTCGCTGCAGCGGATGCCGCCGTTGTGGCCTCCGGGACCGCGACGCTGGAAGCCGCGCTGTTGGCGAAGCCGATGGTGATCGTGTACCGGATGGCCGCGGTGACCTACATGCTGGGACGACTCCTCGTGCGCGTGGACGCGATCGGAATGCCGAATATCGTGCTCGGGCGGCGCGCCTTCCCCGAACTGGTCCAGCACCAGATGACGCCGCGGGCGATCGCGGATCCCGCCGCAGCGGATGCAGCCTTGCGGGAGGTGCGCGAAAAGTTGGGATCTCCCGGGGCTGCGGCGCGCGCAGCCCGGCTCGCGCTGGAGCTCTTGTCATGAACCGCGCCGTGTATCGGCGGATGCTCGGCTTTCTGCGCCCCTACTTTTGGCCTCACTTCGTCGCCGCCATGGTGTGCATGGTGCTCTTCAGCCTGACCAATGGGGCGATGCCGTACTTGGTGCGCGCGGTCTTCGACCGCGTCTTGAGCGGCAGGGACGCGGCGGCGCTGCGGTGGGTTCCGGCGCTGATCGTGGCGACTTTCGTGGCGCGCGGCCTCCTCGCATACGGGAACGTCTACTGGACCGAGCTCGTCGGCCAGCGCATTATCCTCGACGTCCGCCGTGCGGTGAACGACAAGATCCAGCAGCTCTCGCTCTCTTTCTTCAACCGCACCCCGACCGGCGCGATTTTGTCGCGGGTGACGAACGACGTGGCGCTCATGCGGACCGCGATCACGGAGGCCGTGGCGGCGATCCTGAAGGACAGCACCTCGCTGGTGGTGCTGGTGGTCGTCGCGTTCCTCCAGGACTGGTTCCTCGCGCTAGTCGCTTTCGTCGTGTTCCCGGCGTCGGTCTTTCCCGTGATTCAGCTCTCGAAAAGACTCCGCCGCGTGACCACCAAGGGCCAGGCCTCGATCAGCGACCTGACGGTTCTGCTCCAGGAAACGATTCAGGGCAACCGGGTGGTCAAGGCGTTCGGCATGGAGGAGTACGAGCGCCGGCGATTCGATGCGGAGAACGAGCGGTTGTTCCGATTGTCGATGAAAGCCACGAGTACCAAGGGGCTGACCAACCCGCTGATGGAGGTGCTGGCATCGCTGGGGATTGCCGGGGTCGTTCTGTACGGCGGGCACCTGGTGCTGTCGGGCGGGCGCACGCAGGGCCAGTTGTTGGGCTTCCTCACCGCGGTCCTGCTGCTGTACGAGCCGTTCAAGGCGTTGACCCGGGCGAACAACACCGTCCAGCAGGGCGTGGCGGCAGCCCAGCGCGTTTTCGAGGTCATCGACCAGGAGCCGGAGGTCCGCGACTTGCCCGGCGCCCGCCCGTTCCCGGGTTTGCGGGAAGAGATCCGATTCGAGCACGTGGGTTTTCGCTACGATCGCGAGCTGGTGCTCAAGGATCTCAATTTCGCCATCCGGCGCGGCGAAGTGGTCGCATTGGTCGGGCCGAGCGGGGCTGGCAAAAGCACGATCGCGGATTTGATTCCGCGCTTTTACGACGTCAGCGCCGGGCGGATCACGATCGACGGCGTGGACATCCGCGAGTACACGCTGCAGAGCTTGCGCGCGCACATCGCCATCGTCACCCAGCACACGTTTCTCTTCAACGATACGATCCGCAACAACATCGCATACGGCAACATCCACAAGGGCATGGCCGACATCGAGCGCGCAGCGCGGGCTGCGTACGCGCACGACTTCATCGTCCAACTGCCCCGCGGGTACGATACCGTGGTGGGCGAGTGGGGTGTGATGCTCTCGGGCGGAGAGCGCCAGCGCATCGCGATTGCGAGGGCGCTGCTGAAGGACGCGCCGATCCTGCTGCTCGACGAGGCGACCTCCGCCCTGGACAGTGAATCAGAGCGCCTGGTGCAAGCGGCGCTCGAGGCGCTGATGGCGAACCGGACCACGCTCGTGATAGCGCACCGCTTGTCTACCGTCCGGCGCGCCGACCGCATCCTCGTGATCAGTGGAGGCCGAGTGGTGGAGCAGGGAACGCACGAGGAATTGCTGGCGCTGAACGCGGAGTACCGGCGGCTGTACGAACTGCAGTTCGAAGAGAAGGCCGAGCTGCAAAGCCCGAAGTTCTTGCAGTAGGGGAACGCCCGTGGGGAGCGGCCGTCGCCGTTGGCGCGAACTGCTCTGGACCGCAGTCCTGGTGGTCGGGCCGATCTTGATCAGCGGCGCGCTCTGGTTCGTCGCGCGGACCGCGCGCGTGCGCTTTGTGGGCCTCGAGGACCTCTTCGAGCGATGGCGCCGCGGCGAGCGCGTGATCCTGGCCTTTTGGCACAACCGCGTGGTGATGATGCCGCCGCAGTGCCGAGGCAGGAAAGTTTGCATCCTCAACAGCGCGCATCGGGATGGAGAGCTGGCCACGCGGGCGCTGGCGCGCTGGGGAATCCGCTCGGTACGCGGGTCGGCCACCCGGGGCGGCGTAGCCGGCTTCTTGCGCCTGGTGAGCGCGTACCGCGCCGGGTTCGATCTGGCGATTGTCCCGGATGGGCCCCGGGGCCCGCGGTATCGCGTCAAGCCGGGAGTGTTGCACCTGGCAAAGGCCACGGGAGCCCCGATCTATCCCGTCAGCTGCGCAGCGCGGTGGAGGAAGGAGTTGAAGAGCTGGGACCGCATGATTATCCCGCTGCCGTTCTCGAAGGTCGTGTATGTGGGGGCCGAGCCGGTGGTAGTGCCGCGCGACGCGTCCGACGAGGCGATCCAGAAGCTGCGCGACGAGCTGGAAGCGCGCTTGACCCGCGCGACGCGCGAAGCGGAGAACGCGTGTGCCGCCTAGCCGCCTGCAAACGGAGGCCCTGGCCTTGGGCGCGTACAATGCCGCACTCGGCGTGGCTGCAGTGCTGGGGCTCGCCGCGCTCCCCTGGCTCGCAATGACCCGGCACCGCGTCGGTCTGGCGGAGCGCCTCGGCGTCCTTCCCCCGGAGGTGGCGGCGCTGTGCGGAAGTCGGCCCATCTGGATTCACGCCGCATCGGTGGGAGAGGTTCTCGCAGCGGAGCCGTTGGTTCGACTACTGCGAGAACGGGGCGGACCCCAGTTGCCGCTGCTCGGGAGCGCCACGAGTGTCGCTGGGCGCGACGCCGTGCGGCAGCATCTCCGCGCACCAGCCATGCTGCTGCCGGCCGACTTGCCGTGGGTCGTTCGCCGGACACTGCGCCGCCTCGACCCTCGGGCGCTGATCATTTTGGAGACGGAGCTCTGGCCCAACTTGCTGTGCGGCGCCGCGTGGGCCAATATCCCCGTCGTTCTCGTCAGCGCTCGGCTTTCCCCGCGCGCGGGCGCTGCATACGCCTGGGTGCAACCGCTGGTGCGCACCGTGCTCCGGCGTGTGTGCGCGATCGCAGCGCAGACGGAAGCCGATGCCGAGCGGTTTCGCGCCCTGGGCGCGCCGCCGGACCGGGTGCACGTGGTGGGCAGCTTGAAGTCTGCGCGGGAAGCCCCGGCGCCGGAACGGAGTTGCTGCCCGGTCGCGTTCGCCGCACGTCCCGTTCTGGTTGCGGCCAGCACCCATGAGGGAGAGGAAGAGGTGGTTCTGGAAGCTGCACGGGCGCTGTGGAGGGAGCAACCGGAAGTGCTCCTCGTCCTCGCGCCGCGCCACGCGGATCGGTTTGACCGCGTGGCCGGGCTTCTCGAACGGCTCGGAGTGCGCTACGTGCGGCGCACGGATGGCTTGGAGGCCGTGCCGCACGGGGTCCCCGTGCTCCTGCTGGACTCCGTCGGGGAATTGCCCTTCTTTTTTCCCGCATCGGCAGCGGCGTTTGTGGGAGGCACGCTGGTAGACATCGGGGGCCATAACGTCCTCGAACCCGCCCTCTCTGGGGCCATGGTGGCATTTGGCCCGCACGTCGACAAAGTCCGCGACGCGGCGGCACTGCTGCTTCGAGCCGGCGTGGCGGTGCAAGTCGAGACCGCAGGGGAGCTCGCCGAGGCCTGGCGTAACGCCTTGCGCGATCCGAGGCCAGCGCGCGAGCGCGCGCGCGCGGTTCGCGAGCTTCTCGGCGCTCCCGCCGACATTGCCGGGCGAACCCTCGCCGTGGTGGAGAGATGGGTCCGGTTGCGCGGATGACCTGGATGGCTCACTACCTCCGCGACCGAGTTTGGCAGCGAAGGGGGCTTGTGGGTACGGCGGCTTGGTGGGCTTTGCGCCCGCTTAGCGGACTGTACGCCGTTGCCGTTGCGGCGCGGGCGGCGGGCTACCGGCTGGGGTTGCTTCGGACGCAGCGACCCGCATTGCCGGTCGTGAGCGTGGGGAACCTGGCGGCGGGGGGGACGGGCAAAACGCCGTTCGCTCTTTGGCTCGCGCAGGCATTGATGCGCCGCGGCTGGCGGCCGGCGATCGTCTTGCGAGGCTATGGTGGCTCGGCCCGTGCCCCAGTCCTGGTGGGAGATGGCCGGCAGGTGGTGAGCACTGTGGAGATCGCCGGGGACGAGGCGGTGATGCTGGCCAAACGATTTCTGGGCCCCGTGATCGTCGCGCGCCGCCGTGCGGAAGGCGTGGCAATGGCCCGGGCGGCGGGCTGCGACGTTGCGGTCCTCGATGACGGCTTTCAGCACCGCGCACTGGCCCGCGATTGCGATGTGGTGCTGGTGGATTCTCTGGACGCCTCGTTGCTTCCCGCCGGGCCGCTGCGGGAACCGGCGTGGGCTCTGGGCAGAGCGGATGCCGTGGTCCGCGTCCTGCGCGGCGACAGCTTTGGGGGCCCGCGCTACGGATTGCGGTGCCCCGTCTTCGACGCTCGCATGGAGGCGACGGCGCTCGTGGAGTCGGTTCGAGGGGCTTGGCAAGAACTGCCCTTGAGCCTGCTGGCGGGCCAAAAGGTCGCGGCGGTGTCGGCCATCGCGCATCCGGAGGCGTTTCACGAGCTCTTGCGGCAGTGGGAGGCGGAGATCGTAGAAATCGTGGTGTTCGGGGACCACCACGCGTACACTGCGGCCGACTGGAGAAGGATCACCCGTTGCGCTCGCCACGCGGATCTGGTGCTCACGACCGAGAAGGATCTGGTGAAGCTCGAGGTGTTTCCATTTGCGCGCGGCAAACTGCTGGCGCTGCGGGTCGAACCGGCGGTGGAACGGGCAGATGCCCTTCTCGATTTGGTGTGCGCCCGCGCGAGGCGGGGCGCGAAGGGGGGAGAAAATGGCGATCAGTCAGGAACTGCTGGAAATCCTGGCGTGCCCAAAGTGTAAGGGCGACGTGCAATTGACCGAG
>JBBIUR010000073.1:0-15203 GCA_037440145.1 Myxococcales bacterium
ATGCCGTGGTCGAGGGCACCCATTTCCGGCCCGAGTGGCAGAGTCCCGAGCAAATCGGGGCCCGAGCGAGCCTGGTCAACCTGAGCGACATTGCGGCCATGGGCGGGCGCCCGCTTTACGGACTGGCCAGCGTGGGAGCTCCGCCATCCTATCCGGCTCGCGATCTGGAAGCTCTGCACCGGGGCATCGTGCGCGCCCTGGCGCGCCACGGTGCCAGCCTAGTGGGTGGGAACCTGTGCGCGGCAGATCGTCTGTTCGTGTCTCTGGTTCTCGTCGGGGAGCCAACGGGCCGCCCTGCGCGGCGAGGCGGGGCACAGCCTGGCCATTTTCTGTTCGTGACAGGCACGGTGGGTGATGCGGCTTTGGGTTTGCGGTTGCTCCAATCGCGGAAGCGCCTCGCGTCCCGGTCTGCCAGGGCTCTGGTGCGGCGATTTGTGAGCCCGACCCCGCGGCTGGAGGCGGGGAGGGCGCTCGTGGGTGCGGGGCTGGTGAGCGCCATGATCGACGTGAGCGACGGTTTGTTGCGCGACGTGGGCCATCTCTGCGAGGCCAGTGGTGTGGACGCCGTCGTGCTCGAGCGGTTCGTGCCGCGTTCGGCGGCATACCGTGCCCTAGCGGGAGAAGACCTCACTGCGGCGCTGTGCGGAGGCGAAGATTATGAGCTGGTTTTCACCGTAGCTCCCGCGAAAGTCCCGCGGCTCGGGAGGTTGGTCCACCGGCTAAATTGCCGGGTCACGTTCATCGGGCGCGTGGTGCCGGGGCGCGGGCGCGTGTGGCTCCAAGACCGCGCTGGCCGCCTGGCGCGCCCGAGGCAGATGGGCTACGACCATTTCGCGAAGGCGAATCGGCCCAAACGCGCGGCGTCCTCGCCCTGACGTTCGGCGCCCGTTGGAATGGTCTCGCGGTTATGAACCCGGAATTCCTTCGCTCCTTGCTCGAGGACGTGCGACAGGGGAGGCTCGGTGTCGAGCAGGCGATGGCGCGCTTGCGCACGCTGCCCTTCGAGGATCTGGGCTTCGCCAAGGTGGACCATCACCGGGGATTGCGAACCGGCTTTCCAGAAGTGATCCTGGCACAAGGAAAATCGGCGGAGCAAATTGCTGAGGTCGCAGTGCGAATTGCACGGCAGGGCTGCAACGTGCTCATCACGAGGCTCGACGCGGAAAAGGCCCCTTTGCTGCAAAGGGCGTTGCCCGGGCTTCGGTACGACCCGCACGCTCGCTTGGCCACGCTGACTCAGCGGCCAGCTCCGCAAGTGGGTGCGGGAACGATCGCAGTGCTGACGGCAGGCACTTCGGATGTTTCCGTGGGCGAAGAAGCAGCGGTGACGGCGGAGCTGATGGGCAATCGCGTGCAACGTGTCTACGACGTCGGCGTGGCCGGGATCCATAGGTTGTTCGCCCATAGTGAGGTGCTGCAAGGCGCGAATGTGCTGGTGGTGGTAGCGGGGATGGAGGGAGCGCTGCCAAGCGTGGTCGGCGGGATCGTAGACCGGCCGGTCATTGCGGTTCCGACCAGTATCGGATACGGGGCAAGCTTCGGAGGCCTGGCTGCGCTGCTAGCTATGCTGAACTCCTGTGCTCCGGGCGTAACCGTGGTGAACATCGACAACGGCTTTGGAGCGGGCGTCGCGGCGTCTTTGATCAACCGGAGCATCGGCGCGAAGCTGGCGGGGGACGCGCAACGGTGAGCTGCATATGGAGGCACTCGTTTGCGAGAGCAAGATCGGGAAAATCGCCATCACGAAAATCCTGGGCGTGATCAGTCCGCGCGCGTTCGTCGGCCCGCTGGCGCCGATCCAGCTCCGGGAGATTCCGGAGCCGCAGCTTCCCGCCCTGGACTGGGTCGTGATTCGCACCGCCCTGTGCGGGTTGTGCGGCAGCGACTACAAGCAGGTCTTCCTGCACGGGCGCTACGACAATCCCATGACCGCTCTTGTGTCGTTCCCGCAGGTGCTCGGGCACGAAGTCGTGGGGACAATCGCCGCTGTGGGGCCTGGGGTGAAAGCACGCAAAGTGGGCGAACGGGTCGTTTTGAACCCCTGGCTGTCTTGCGCCACCCGGGGCATTGTCCCCGTGTGCGCGGCCTGCACGCGGGGCGATCTTTCGCTGTGCGAGAATTTCACCCGCGGGTATCTGGCACCGGGAATTCACACCGGGAATAGCGCGACGGCGACGGGCGGGTTCGCACCGCTGGTGCCCGCGCACGAGTCGATGTGCATTCCGATTCCCGACGACGTAGAGTTCAAGAAGGCGGTTCTGGCCGATCCGTTTTCCGTTTCTTTTCACGCGATCGTGAGGAACCCCCCGCCCGAAGCCGGGACGGCGCTCGTATATGGTTGCGGCACGCTCGGCCTGCTGGCGATCGCGGCGATTCGTCTTCTCTTCCCGCGCGTGCGCGTCCTAGCCGTAGCCCGCTACCCCCACCAGGCGGCGCTGGCAGCGAGGTTTGGCGCCGCCGAGGTGATCCCCTGGCGCCCCACCCGGGGCATCATCGAACGGGTTGGCAAGTTCGTGCACACGGAAGTGCTCGAGCCCTGGCGCGGCGAGCCGATGCTCAACCGGGGCGTGGACGTGGTGTACGACTCGGTCGGTTCGGCGGAAACGCTGGAGGTGGGGGTGCGCGTAGTGGCTCCTCGGGGCAGAATCATCGTGACCGGAGTGGAACCACCCCGTGAGTTCGAATGGACCCCTCTGTACTTTAAGGAGATATCGATCGTTGGTTCCAACGCCTTTGCGATCGAGGAATTCGGCGGCCGCCGCCAGCACGCGATGGAATGGTATCTCGAGTTCGTGCGCACGCGGGGACTCGACGTGACCGCGATCATTACCCACGAATTTCCGCTCCGGGCGTACCGGCAAGCGTTTCTGGCGTGCTGGGATCAGGGGAAAACCGGGGCGGTGAAAGTGCTTTTCCGGTTTTGTTAGCCTGCCGCGATGGGTCATTCGCTCTATTCGCTCTGTGGCCAAGCACCCGGGCGGCGGGGGAACCCCCAGCTCCAGGGCGGGCCCCCGCGCCTCGACCGCTGGGGTGCGGGACGGACACGGATCGCGCCGCGAATGCGACAGGTGGGGCTCGTCGCGTCGCTCGGTCTCGCGCTGCTCGGAATGGGCGGGTGTGTCATTGCGCGGGGGTACCGCGATCGGCCCATCGACGAGAAAGTGATCGCGGCCATCCAGCCCGGGGTCACGACGAAGGCGGATATCTTGCGGCTCTTCGGGCCGCCGCAAGAGGTGTCGGAGAGAGAGATCCTCGCCCTTGGTGGTAGCGGGGAGCCGCCAGCCGTGGGAGTGCGATACTTCCGGTATCGGTATTCGAGGTTGAACGGGTTCATCGTCTTCGGCCTGCTTCTCAACTACATCGATGCCGACTTGAAGAGCGACAACCTGGTCGTGTTTTTTGACGACAAGGGAGTCGTGGAGGATTTCGCTTTCGCGAAGGACACGGAGCAGCTGCCGCGTTTCGGATTCTTGTCGCGATGAATGCCCGGGCTCCGCGTGCCGGACTGTTGATCGCTGCTTGGGTGCTCGCGTTGCTGGGCGGCTGCACGATTGGCCGTGTCTACCGCGGGAGGCCGCTCCGTGCCGATCCCGTGGCGCTCGTGGAAGGGCGGTCGACGAAAGCCGACGTGCTGCGCCTGTTCGGGCCGCCGGACCAGATCACCCATCAAACGGACGGAGACGCCTTCGTGTATCGGTATGTGCGGCAGAACTTTGCGTCTGTGACTCTCAGGGATCCCGTGTTCACGGGTGTCTTCCTGTTCAGCTTCCGGCGCCAGTTCGAGGCAAGCCAAAGGCTCGTGGTTCTTTTCGATTACCGCGGCGTCGTTCGCGGGGTCGGCTACGACCGAGACACGGGTCGCTTGCCGGCGTTCTGACACCGGGGGCGAAGTTGGGCCGCGAGGGTTTTCCTCTGCCGCGCGCTTTTGATATACGCGCCGGCAGGCTCGATCGGGCCCGGGAGGAGCATGGAATGGGGAAAGTGCGGTCGTTTGTGGTTTGGACGGCGGTGGTGGGTGCTTTGGTTGCGGGGACGCCAGGACATGCGGCAAGCGGCGGCGACTCTGAAGCCGACGGGCATGCGGCAATCGCGTGGGTAGGGGCCGTGGCGACGAACGTTTTTTACCTGCCCGTAAAGGTGATTTACGCGGGACTGGGGGGCCTCACAGGGGGGATCGGATGGCTTCTCACCGGCGGGGATACCGATGCGGCAAGGAGCATTTGGGACCCAACAGTGCGCGGCACCTACATCATCACCCCGTCGATGTTGGAAGGAAAAGAAGACGTTCGGTTCATTGGCCCCTGACCTTCGCCCGAGCACGCGCTGTCGGTTGCCGGGCGCGGAGCGTTGCGCTAGTCTGGCCCGAGCCGGGGTGGGGCTGTAGCTCAGCTGGGAGAGCGCCTGAATGGCATTCAGGAGGTCGACGGTTCGACTCCGTTCAGCTCCACTCCCCTGGCCCACACTGCTGGAAATTTCACCGCGGAGCGGGATAACCGAGTAGAGGGATGTCGGACCTGACAGCCCGCTTCACTGCTCGCGAGGCCACGGTGGGGGTGATCGGCCTCGGGTATGTAGGCTTGCCGCTGGCGTTGGCCTTGGCAGAAGGTGGATTTGCCGTGATCGGCTTCGATATCGATGGCGCCAAGGTGGACGAGCTGCGCGCAGGCCGCAGTTACATCCGCCACATTCCGCCCGAGCGCTTGGCTCCCTTTGTGCGCGCGCGTGTGGAGGAGATCTCATGGCGCGGGTTCTATCCCACCTCTGATTTTTCATTGCTGGGGAAGTGCGACGCGATTTTGATCTGCGTTCCGACGCCCCTTACCCCCAACCGCGACCCGGATCTTTCGTACGTCGTGGAGACCGCGCAGACCGTTGCGCGGTATCTGCGACCGGGCCAGCTCGTCGTTCTCGACAGCACCACGTACCCGGGAACGACGGACGAGGTCGTCCGGCCGATTCTCGAAGCGCGGGGCCTGAAAGCGGGGCGCGATTTTTTTCTCGCCTTCTCCCCGGAGCGGGAGGACCCGAACAACCCGAACTTCACCACTCGCAGGATCCCCAAGGTGGTGGGCGGCGTGACACCCGCATGCGGAGAGGTTGCCAGCGCTTTTTACGGGGCAGTGATGGAGAAGGTGGTGCCCGTATCCAACGCGCGGGTTGCGGAGGCGGCCAAACTTCTGGAGAACATTTACCGCTCTGTCAACATCGCGTTAGTCAACGAGCTCAAAGTGCTCTTCGATCGGATGGGATTGGACATCTGGGAGGTCATCGACGCTGCTGCGACGAAGCCATTCGGGTTCACGCCCTTTTATCCCGGTCCGGGGCTGGGCGGGCATTGCATCCCGATCGACCCGTTTTACCTGGCGTGGAAGGCGCGGCAGTACGACCTCACAACGCGGTTCATCGAGCTCGCCGGTGAGGTGAACCGGGCCATGCCGGCGTTTGTGATCGAGAAGCTCGCTGACGCGCTAAACCAGCGGTCGCAGAGCCTGCGGGGATCGAAGGTGCTCGTGTTGGGCGTGGCGTACAAGCGAGATCTAGACGATACCCGGGAATCGCCGGCCCTGAAACTCATCCAGCTGCTCCAGGAAAAAGGAGCGGCGGTCCAGTACAACGATCCTTACGTCCCCGTCCTCAAGCGCTCCCGCCAGTACGACTTCGGCTTGCGGTCGGTGCCGCTTACGCGCGAGACGCTGGCTTCGATGGATGCCGTGATCATTGCGACGGACCACAGCGCGTACGATTGCGAGTTCATCGTCTCCGCAAGCCGCCTCGTCATCGATACGCGCAACGCGACGCGCAATGTGCGAGAAGGGCGAGAGCGCATCGTGCGGGCATAGGGTGTGTTTGCCGAGCGGCGGCGGTGGTAGCCCTGGAGGATTCCCTTCTATCCGACCTCGTTCGACGAGGCAGAAATCCGCGCCCTGCGGGAGGTTCTGCAAGGCGGGTGGGTTGGTGCAGGAGCGAAAGGGGCGAACTGGAGCGCCGATTCGCTGTGCACTTGGGTGTCCGGCCGCAGCCGCTGTGCAATCGGGCGCCGCGGCGCACTACCTCGCGCCGAAGGTAACGGGCGTGGAGGGGGCACAAGGCGCAGCGGAAGAGGACCAGGATCGCGTCGCGGACGCCGTGCCTCCTTTTCTCCGCAATGTCTGAAGCAAGCAGCCTCGCGACGAGCCAGGCGGCCCCGGTGCCCTTCGTAGACCTGCGGGCACAGTACGAGGAGCTGCGCGCCGAGCTGCGGGCGGCGCTGGAGCAAGTGCTGGAGGCGGCCGCGTTCGTCGGAGGGGAGGAAGTCGAGGCGTTCGAGGCGGAGTTTGCGGCGTACTGCGGGGCGCGGCAGTGCGCGGCGGTGGGCAACGGGACGGATGCCTTGTCGCTGGCGCTGCGGGCCTTGGGAGTAGGGGCAAGAGACCGGGTGCTGACGGTGCCGTTCACGTTTGCGGCAACGGTAGAGGCCATCGAGAGCGTGGGCGCCCAACCGGTTTTGGTCGACATCGACGCCGGCGACTACACCATCGACGTCGACGCAGCGGTGCGCGCGATCGAAAGATCCGGAGCGAGAGCTGTGATCGCGGTTCACCTCTTCGGCCACCCGGCGGACTTGGGCCGCTTGGTAGCGGTTTGCCGGCGGCGCCGGGTAGCCTTGATCGAGGACGCAGCGCAGGCTCACGGTGCAGAGGTGCAGGTCGACGGGCGGTGGCACCGCGTGGGAGGCGTCGGGGACGCTGGCTGCTTCAGCTTTTACCCCACGAAGAATCTGGGAGGCATGGGCGACGGCGGCGCCGTGGTCACGCAGGATTCGAGCCTTGCGCGCACGATTCGCGCCTTGCGGGATCACGGCCAGTTCGAAAAGGGCGTGCATGCGGTCCCCGGAGGTACCAACTCGCGGTTAGATGCGCTGCAAGCGGCGGTTCTGAGGGTGAAGTTGCGGCACCTGGACCGGTGGAACGAGGCGCGGCGGGCCGCCGCGCGGCACTACGCAGGGTTGCTCCAGGGGTTGCCCGTGGTGCTGCCTCGCGAGCGACCGAGAGCGAAGTCGGTTTTCCACCAGTACGCTGTGCTCCTGCCCGACCGCGACCAGGTCCGGGAGCGGTTGCGCGTTTCCGGCGTGGAAGCCCGAGCGTACTACCCGCTGCCGGTCCATCTGCAGCCAGCGTTCGCCCATCTGGGATGTCGAGAAGGCTCCTTTCCGGTCGCGGAGCGCTGCGCGCGCGAGGTGCTTTCGCTGCCGCTTTTTCCGCACATCACGGGGGAGCAGCAAGCGCGGGTCGCAGAGGCGCTGCGCCGGGCTCTTCGGCCGGCCGGGGGGCAAGAGGCCTAGAAGGTCCCGTTCCGCCCCAGCCGGAGTGGCCTTCGTAGCGGAGGGGCGAACGGTTGGGGCCAATTTCGTCAACGCAAAGGAAGCCGGTCAAAGGGGAAGGACATCGGCACGTGCCGTGGGCTGGAGCGGGGAGGGCGAACCGCGGGGGTACCGTGCTTCCCGAATCCGCCGCTTCGAACGCAATTTTGCGGGCAGATGTTCCTTGACAGAGGCTCGGGATTTTGACTATGTAGGCGCGCACTTCCGCGGGGGGTCCCTGCGGGGCGCCGGCCTGTGGACGCTCGGAGCACGAGGGGATTGAGGGACGAGCCGATTGAAAAGGAGGAGGGCAATGCGAACGGTGAAGTGGAATGCATTTCTCTCAGGCCTCTGCGGCTTCGCAGTGGTTCTGGGAGCGATGGCGGCGACCGCAAGCGCCGACGTCACGACGGAGCGGGGAGCATCCATCCTCGTGTTTCCGAAGGTCATCTCGGATGGAATCTTTGACACGGTGATCCAGATCACGAACACTTCGAACGATGTCGTCTTCGCTCGGTGCTTTTACGTGAACGGGCAGCTCGCGGATCCCACCCGCGCTGAGCACCCCGTATTGAATCCTCCCCTTTGCACCGAGGTGGACTTCAACATTCGCCTTACGCGCCAGCAGCCGACCCACTGGATCGTTTCGCGCGGCCGCCCCGTCAATCCGTCAGACACGTGTGCCCCGGGGAGTGTGCCGACCTGCGTCGTGCCTCCGGGAGTCGATGTCAATGGCACGGGAATCGACCCTGGAGCAATCCCGCCCGTGGGGGACAACTTCAAGGGCGAGTTGAAGTGCGTCGAGGTCGATGCGTCGGGCAGCCCGCTCGGTGGTAACCACCTGAAAGGGGAGGCGACGATCAAGGGGGCGCCAGTCGGAGCACCGGCGGGCAACTCGGTCGACGTGAGCAAGTACAACGCGATCGGCATTCGGGGCACCGAACTCGCCGGAGCCGCCGGCAATGCGCTTTTCCTCAATAATGTGACGGGTGTCGGGGGCGGGATGTACGACGCCTGCCCGGAGCGGTTGATCGTGAACCACTTTGCGGAGGGTGTGCAAGATCCGGTGGCGGGAGAGGGGTCTGCGGTGCAGACGTTCATGACGTTCGTTCCGTGTGCGGAGGACTTTGAGAACCAGATTCCCGCAACGGTTACCTTGCAATTCAGGGTCACCAACGAGTTCGAGACCCCGTTCTCGACCAGCACGAGCATCACGTGCTGGAAGGACATTCGCCTGAGCGATATCGGCAACACGAATATTTTCGATGCCAGCGTTCTGGGCAGCACGGTGGCGACATCGGACATTACTCCCGCTGATATTGACGACGGCGGTGTGCTGGCGGTGCTGGAAGAGTGGCGCAGCGACGGCGCGGGAAACTTTGCCCGGTCGGCGGTGAACGTGCACACCGAGGGTAACCGATTCTTTGGGGAAGATGGCACCGAGTTTGACCGTATCATCCTGCCAGGACAGTTCTGAGGGGTCGGCGACGGTGGCCTTTGCGGAGATGATGGTTGTGGAGGGGTCCTCCCCTACAGTCGAAAGGAGAAGGGCAATGTATAGGGTAAGGCGGCATCTGTTTCTGTCAGGCCTGCTCGGCATCGTGGGAGGGGCAGCGCTTTTTGCCGGTGCGGCAGCGGCCGATCTCACGTCCGACACCCCTGCCGGGTTGCTGATTTTCCCCAAGCTCGTTGCCAACCAAAACGCCTCGCAGGATACAATCATCCAGATCACCAACACGTCGAACGAGCTCATTCGAGTTCGGTGCAACCTCGTCAACGCGAATTCCCACTGCTCGAACAGCCCGGCGACCGTCTGCACGAGCCACAGCGAGTGTCGGGGCGGACTCTGTCTGCCCGGCTGGCAGGAGACGGACTTCCGCTTCACTCTGACGCGCCGGCAGCCGATCTACTGGAGGCTGAGCGAGGGCAAATCGCAGCTGGACTTCCCGCTCGATGGGCTCAACAACATCACGCAAGACGGGCAGTTCAACGAGTTCAGCAACATCCCGCCGGCGCCGGAGCTTCCGTTCATCGGCGAGCTCAAGTGCTTCCAGGTGGATGAGAACGAGAACCCGGTGGCCAGAAACGACCTGAAGGGCGAGGCGACGATCGTGGTTACGTCCGCCCAAATCGATGCAGAGAAGTACAATGCGCTGGGCTTGCCGTCGACAGGGCAGAATGACGGGAACGACACGCTCTGTCTGGGCGGGGCTCCGACCGCCGAGTGCCCGACGGCGGAATACAATGGCTGCCCGGGGGTGGTGATCGTCGATCACTTTTTCGACGACGCCCCGGAGCCAGTGAACGGCGACGTGGTGCGCACGCGCCTGACGATCGCGCCGTGCAGCGAAGACTTTCTGACCCAGACGACCTTTAAGACCACGATCCAGTTCCTGGTGTTCAACGAGTTCGAGCAGCGGCTTTCTACCAGCCGCCGGATCGAGTGCTTCGAGGACATCCAGTTGTCCGACATCGATACGCGCCCGGGTGGCGGCGATAACTTTGCTTCGATTTTCAACTTCGCCGTTCAGGGGACGCTCGGGGGCCAGTCGAGGCTTCGGGCGGTACAGACCACGGAGACAAATCTGGGGCACGGGATCGTCGTAGTGGCGAGCGAGCGGCACCACGCGGCTTCTCCCGATTCTGTCGAGCGCACCGCAGCGTTCAACACGCACTACGACGGGTTCCGAAACCAGGCCGATATCATCCGGGCACCGCGCCAGTGAGCGCGGTTTTTTAGCGGACCACCGGGGTCGGGCCTAGAGCCCGGCCCCTTTTTTTTGCCGCGTTTGACCAGGGCGGCGGCGAGGAAGCATAGTGGCAAGCACGACGGGTGAGAATGGAAGCAGCAAGCCGAGACGTTGACCGAGCGGCAACGGCCGCCTCCGAGCGCCCGCTGGCCGCTGCGGACGTCGTGCAGCTTTTGCGGCCCATGCAGTGGGCGAAAAACCTCGTGGTGTTCGCGGCTCTGATTTTCTCCAAGCACCTATTCGACCCGCGCGCCGTCGGCTCGGAACTGCTCGCCTTTGCCGCATTCTGCTTGGTGGCGAGCGGCGCCTACACCGTGAACGACTTGCGAGACTGCGAGCGTGACCGGCGGCACCCGCTGAAGTCCCAGCGACCGCTGCCCGCTGGCAGGATGCGACCGCAAACAGCGGTCGCGCTGGCCGTGGGCGTGGAACTGGGCGGCTTCGGGATCGCGGCCTGGCTGGGATGGGAGTTTGCGGCGCTGCTGGCTGCGTACCTGGTCCTGCAGTTCGGGTATACCTTTTTCTTGAAGGACGTCGTGATCCTCGACGTCATGGCGATTGGGGCGGGATTTGTCATCCGCGCCGTTGCTGGTGGGGTGGTGATCGCCGTGCCGATCTCGCCCTGGTTGATCTTGTGCACGTTTTTGCTCGCGCTCTTTCTCGGCTTTGCCAAGCGCAGGCACGAGCTCGTGCTGTTGGAAGACGGGGCGATGGACCACCGGCGCACGCTTCGCGAGTACAGCCCCTATTTCCTCGACCAAATGATGGCCGTCGTAACGGCATCGACAGTGGTGGCGTACGCGATGTACACGGTCTCTCCGGAGGTGCGCGAGAAACTCGGTACAGATCGACTCTATTTGACCGTTCCGTTCGTGCTTTTTGGAATTTTCCGCTACTTGTACCTCGTGCATCGGAAGGAAGAAGGGGGAAATCCCACTCAGCTCCTGCTAACTGACCTGCCCCTTTTGCTGGACGTGGTGCTCTGGGTCATCGCTGCCGCATTGCTTCTCTACTGGGGGCGATGATGCCGCATGCGCCCTTCCGTGGCCGCCGCGTGGAGAAGCCGTGGGGCTACGAGCTGGTGTGGGCCGAGACCGAGCGCTACGTGGGGAAATTGCTGCACATCGAGCAAGGCGAAGCGCTCAGTTACCAGTATCACCGCATCAAGGACGAGACGATTTCGGTACTCCGCGGCGCCGTCGAGCTGGAGTTTGCAGAGCCGGGGAGCCCCAAGCGTAACGTCCGGCTTGGCGAAGGGGATTGCTTTCGGATCCCGCCGCACCTGCGCCATCGACTGGTGGCCATCGAGTCGAGCGACGTGCTCGAGGTTTCCACCCCCGAGTTGGACGATGTGGTGCGGCTGGAGGATCGGTACGGGCGCGGCACCGGCGAGAGTGGGTGAGCGTCGGCCGGCGGTCGCGCGCGGAGAAGGGGGCGGTGAGGTTCCTGGTCACCGGCATTCACGGATTCGCAGGTGCGCACCTGGCGGACTGGCTTCTGCAGTGCGGTCACGAAGTGTGCGGCTTCGGGCGGCGCGTCGAGTTGACGGAGTGCTTGCAGCGCCTCGCAAGTCGCTATCCGCAATTCGGAGTATCGTCGGTCGCCGTCGGCGACGTGTGCGACGGTGGGGCCGTGAAGGAAGCGGTGCGGCGCTTTGCGCCGGACGGGGTCTTCCACCTGGCGGGACAGAGTTCCGTGGGAACTGGCGAGGAAGATGTGGTCGCGACGTTGATTACCAACATCGTAGGCACTGCGCAGGTCGTGCGGGCTGCGCGCGCGCGCAGCGGGAGCTGCCGCGTCATCGTCGTCAGCTCGGGGGACTGTTACGGCCGGTCGGCGAACGAGAAGCCGATCCCGGAGGATACCCCCCTCCGCCCGGTCAGCGTGTATGCGGCGAGCAAGGCAGCAGCCGAGGTGATCGCTCGGCAGGCGGTGGATGGTTACGGGGCCGACGTCGTCTGCGTCCGCTCGTTCAACCACACGGGCCCCGGTCAATCCGATCGATTCGTCTGCGCGAACTTCGCGCGGCAGATTGCGGAGGTGCGGCTCGGCCGCCGACAGCGAATCGAGGTAGGCAATCTGGACGTCGTGCGGGACTTCCTCGATGTCCGGGACGTCGTTCGGGCCTACGTCCTGGTTTGGGAGCGCGGCGCGCTGGGAGAGGTGTACAACATTGCATCGTGCGTGGGGCGCCGGATCGGCGAGATCCTGGAAGAGTTCCAGAATCGGGCCGGGGTGAGCGCGCCGGTGGAAGTCCGTGCCCAGCGGATTCGAGGAGCCGAGATTCCCGTCCTTGTAGGCGACAACCGCCGCCTCCGGGGCTTGGGATGGAAGCCAGGGTACCCGTGGGAGCAAACTGTGGTCGACGTGCTCCGGGACTGGTCTCGCCGCCTGCGGGGTTGAGGGGGCTCCTCTTTTTGGCCGGGAAGAATCGACGGCCAGCCGGACAGCTCCGCTGTCCGCGAGTAGATGGGGCACTGCGTCGAACGCGTGAGGTCGCGGCGCTCGGAGATCCCTCTAGCCTCGGCACCCAGCGTCGAAACCCGCCTCGTGGAACCCAGCGCAGGCCCTGCAGTCAGCCTCCCGACTCCGCTTTCGAGTTGCTAGTTGAGCTGATAGGTCAAGCGCAGCGATGCCTGGTCGCGGTCGCGGTTAAAGCCGACGTGGTGGTAGGCTCCGTCGATCGCAACGTACTGGCCGCGCAGCAGGAGCCAATCCGTAATCCGGTAATCTGCGAGCGCCACGACCGCGAAAGCGCCCTCGTAGTTCCCAAGCGTCGTGATCCGGGGGGTTAACTTGCCGTGCATGTAGTCGGTTTGAATGGTGCCCTGAGCGAAAGCGTTGTCGAAGGTCTTCAGGTCCAGGCCTGGACCGAAGCCAAAATCCTTGTTTTTGGTCTCGTCGAGGTTCCAGTCGCCGACGAAGGCCACGCTGACGAAAAAGCTGTTGGTCGGGTTGAGTGGCCGGATGAACATGAAGCGATCGAACCCCACCTCCCAGCGCAGGTGATTCGATCTGGGGATGGGCTTCACGGTGCGGGGGTCGTTGGGATCGCGGAAGACGCCCGAGCTCCCATCTTCCGGGAGATTCGCGATCTCCTTTATCTTCGGTGGCAGATCGGGCCGCCACTCGATGAAGCTCGGCTCGCCTAGGAAATATTCAGCCTCCGTTCGGACGATTGTGTCCAGGGGCTCCAGGAAGAACGTGTCGGCGATGCCGAACACGTGCGTCAGGCCACGGGTGATGACGTTGAGCGTTACAGGCAACGGGCCGGGGATCGCGAGCCTGGGGACCGGGGTGTTGGTGAAAGTGGTATAGTACCAAGCGCTGACGGTGTGCTCTCGCGCCACGATGGTTTGCAGCCGGACCCCGTAGCGGCTGTTCTCGAATCTCTTTTCGGGGACGAGGTCGAGGATCACGAGTTGCGCGTTGTCCGCGGCGGTATTGGCGCGCGTGATGGCCGCTTGCTTGTTGGTCACACCTTGATTGATGTTTCGCTTTGCAAGCCCCTGGCGGAACTGGAGCTGCGGGTCGACGCCCCCGGGCGAATAGGGGCTGACGCCCAATGGGATCGGCGCCTCGGCGACCGACGTGTCGATGTCGCCCGGCACCCAGTAAGCCTCGATGAATCCGCTCGAAAAGGGGCCGAGGGTGTTGAAGAGCTGCAAGGTGCTCCGAACGGTCCAGAGGGGAATGCGGCTCTCGTCGAGATCCTGGAAGATTCCGGGCAATGCCAGGCTGACGTCGAACGGGTTGTTGGCATCTAAAAGCGCGATCGTGTCCGACTCGCCCCACGAGATCGTTTGCTTGCCGAGGCGCAGGAAGAACGGTCCCTTGGTATAGCTCACGTAAAGCTCGTTGATCCGATTTTGGCTTGCAAAGGTCTCGCGTGCGGTGACTTCGCGGAAAATTTGCTGCAGTGTCTCTCCCGCGCCCAAGCGCGTGTTGAGCTCCCGGGTCGACGGCACTCGCGTTCCGCGCGCGAAGAAGGCGCCCTGAAAACAGCCCTTCGGGTTCTTGCATTCGGCAATCGTGGCGGTTGTCGTATCCTCGTCGAAATCCAGAAGGATCGGATACAGGGCCCCCTGGGGGACCAAGCGCGGCCGCCGTCTGGCAGCGTCGAATTGCGAGCTGCCATAATCGTAAAGGCCGTCGTAGAACCCCCATGCTGCGAGGCGAAAATCGAGCGAGTCTGGCACGAGTGGGCGGAGCGCCGGGATGTCGCGCATCCAGCGAGTGTAGGAACCCAGCTTGGCTTCCAGTTCCGGGTTGTAAAAATTGCGGTGCTGGATGAGCTGCCCCGCCTGTGTGGGGGGATTCGTCTGCCGATTGGTTCCCGCTGTCCGGCGCGAGTCCTCGGTTCGAATGCTCATATGGCTGTACAGCCTGGCCCGGAAGCTGACGTTTTGGTTTTCGTCCAGGTAAATCGCGCCAGCTCGGGTGGCAAGCAGCGCACCTCCGAGAATCCCGACCACGAACGCGCCTGTTTTCGCCAACTTCACGTCGTAACGCCGCATCCGCCTGTCCCCCTTTTTGTGGCGTGAACCTCAACTATGTCGAGCGATGATCCCGCGATCTGGCCCCGCCCCGAGATGTTCGGTTAGGGGCGTCGGGAACCCGCTGTACGGCGCTCGCTCCTCGTACCCGTCAAGTCACTCACGTCAAAGTTTCCCGAGCGAGAGGCACAGGCTTTCGCCTCGCCGCTCTGGATCAAGCGATTAGACGCGCCTTTTAGACGGTCCGCCCTGAAAGTGTCAAGGCTGGCGAGGCGTTTTTTTGCCGTAACCCCCGGGCTCGAGCCGCGGGAATCTTCTCCGCGCAGAACTCGGCAGTCCCGCAGCTGCGTTCGACCGACTGGGCGTGCGCAACCGCTGCACTCTGGGGTCGCTAGCCCTGAGATTGGTTGCCCGCGGCAGCATGCCCGCGCAGCGCGCCCGCTTGACTTATCGGCACCCATCGAGCATTGCCTCCGCAGTCAACCGATTGATTCACAGCGGTCCCGGTGGAGACCGCGGGGAGGTGGGTATGCCGCCGATTCTGTACGAAAAGCGGGGGCGCATCGCGGTGATCACCATCAACCGGCCCGAGCGGCGCAATGCGCTAAACTTCGAGGC
>JBBIUR010000074.1:0-12806 GCA_037440145.1 Myxococcales bacterium
CCGGAGATCCACGTCGAAATCTGCTCGAACTGCCACCCGTTTTTTACTGGCAAGCAAAAGCTCGTCGACACCGCGGGCCGCGTGGAGCGATTTCGCAAAAAGTACCGGATTCAGGAGCGGCAGCCGTGAGGTCGGGAGGGGCACCCCCTCCGCTAGGGTCCGGTAGGGAAGGGCGTGGGGCTGGTCTCCCGCGCCCTTCTTTTTTGGGGAGGGGCCCGGGGGCACCATGCTCGCCAAGCTGACAGAGGTCGAAAAGCGCTACGAGCAGATCGAGTGCTTGCTGGTCGACCCGGCGGTGCTTGCGGACCGCAAAGAGTACGCGCGCTTGGCCAAGGAGCGCGCCGAGCTGGAGGAGATCGTGCGCTGCTTCCGGGAGTGGAAGCGCGTTGGCGAAGAGCTGGAGGGGAATAAGGAGCTGCTGGAGGACGCGGACGCCGAGGTGCGCGAGCTCGCGAAGTCCGAGCTTCCCGTCCTGCGGGCGCGGCGCGCCGCGCTGGAGTCGCGGCTCAAAGAGCTGCTGGCGCCGAGGGATCCCAACGATGAGAAGAATGTCATCCTGGAGATCCGCGCTGGCACCGGTGGCGAGGAGGCCGCGCTGTTCGCTGCCGATCTTTTTCGCATGTACGCGCGCTATGCCGAGCGCCGCGGTTGGAGAGTGGAGGTGCTGAGCGCCAACGCCACCGGGCTGGGAGGCTTCAAGGAGGTGATCGCGCTCGTGGAGGGGAACAGGGCATATAGCCGGCTCAAGTTCGAGGGCGGGGTGCACCGGGTCCAACGCGTGCCGGTCACGGAGGCAGCGGGTCGCATTCACACCTCCGCCGTCACGGTTGCTGTGCTGCCCGAGGCCGACGAAGTGGAGGTGGAGATCGACGAGGCGAAGGATCTGCGCATCGACGTCTTCCGGTCCTCCGGGCCCGGTGGCCAGAGCGTCAACACGACCGACTCCGCGGTGCGGATCACGCACTTGCCCACGGGCTTGGTCGTGGCCTGCCAGGACGAGAAGTCGCAGCACAAGAACAAGGCCAAGGCGCTGCGCATCTTGCGCGCGCGCCTGCTGGAGCGGGCCCGCGAGAAGCAGCGCGCAGCCGAAGCGGCGACGCGGCGGAGCATGGTGGGGACTGGCGATCGCTCGGAGCGGATCCGAACGTACAACTTTCCCCAGGGCCGCGTCACCGATCACCGCATCCAGCTCACCCTGTACAGCTTGGACCGCGTTCTCGACGGCGATCTCGACCCGCTCGTGGACGCGCTGATCACGAACGAGCGCGCCGAGGCGCTCAAGGTGGCGAGCTGATGGCACAGGCGGCGTGGCCGGTGCAGCCGTTCGCCACGGTGGGCGAGGTCCTTCGGGAGGCGGCCGCGCAGCTCGAAGCGGCCGGAGTGGAGACGGCTCGCCTCGACGCTGAGCTGCTTCTGGCCCAGGCGCTCGGCGTTTCCCGCAGCGCGGTGCTCGCCCGGCTGCGGGAGCCGCTAGAGGCGGGGGCCGCGGCGCGCTTTACACCGCTCCTCGCGCGGCGGCGTCGTCGCGAGCCCTTGGCGTACGTCGTGGGGGGGCGGGAGTTTTGGTCGCTGTGGATCGCTGTCGATCGCCGCGTGATGGCTCCCCGGCCGGAGACCGAGCTCGTCGTGGAGTTGGGCCTGGCGTGCATCCGCGGCCTCCGGCAGCCGCGCGTGCTCGACGTCGGTGCCGGATCGGGTTGCATCGCCATTGCCATCGCCTGCGAGCGACCGGATGCGGCGGTGACCGGGATCGACTGCAGTTTCGGGGCGCTGGAGGTGGCGCG
Source organism: Myxococcales bacterium (assembly GCA_037440145.1). Taxonomy (GTDB): domain Bacteria; phylum Desulfobacterota; class Binatia; order HRBIN30; family BPIQ01; genus JBBIUR01. The sequence goes on from JBBIUR010000074.1 coordinate 1,785, forward strand.
TGCGAACGCGCGCGCTTGCGGCGTCGCGGAGCGCGTGCAGTGGCAACAGGCCGATTTGCGGGAGATCGGCTTCGCGGAGCGGTTCGACCTCGTGGTGGCGAACCTGCCGTACGTCGCCACGCCGGAGATCGATCGCCTGGAACCGGAGGTGCGCGTGTGGGAGCCGCGCCTGGCCCTCGACGGGGGGCCGGACGGGCTACAGCTCGTGCGCGCCGCGCTCGAGCGCGCGCCTCTCTGGGTGCGGCCGGGTGGTTGGCTGGTGGTGGAGATCGGCGCCGACCAGGGGGAAGGTGCGCGGCAGGTGGCGGTGCAGCGCGGCTGGGCAGGGGTGCGCGTGGAGCGGGATTGGGCCGGCTTGCCGCGAGTCATCGTGGCGCGCTGGCCGGGGCATTGACGCGGGTTAGCGCTTCCTGGCGAGGCAGCGATGGAGATCCCGATTCTCCGCACGGGCGCGCGCGGTTTCGCGCGCCGTTTCGCGGCCTTCCGCAGCCGCGGGCAGCGCGCGGCTCCTACAATTGCCGTTCAGGTGCGGCGCATCGTCGAGTACGTGCGGCGCGAGGGGGACCGCGCGCTGCTCGCGCTGTCGCGCAAGTACGACGGAGTGCGCTTGCAGCGGCGGGAGCTGCGCGTCAGCTCGCGCGAGCTCGAGGCTGCAGCGCGGGCGCTGACGCCCGCGGACCGCGAAGCGCTGCGGCTGGCAGCCAGGCGCATCGCGGCGTTTCACCGCCGCCAGAAGCAGGCCTCCTGGAGGTATCGGGACCCAGAGGGTCTTGTGCTGGGCCAGGAAGTCCTGCCGCTGCAGCGGGTGGGAGTCTATGTCCCCGGCGGGAGTGCCTCGTATCCCTCGACGGTGCTGATGAACATCGTGCCCGCGCGCGTGGCAGGCGTGGCGGAAGTGGTCATGGTGACGCCGCCGCGGGCCCAGGGCGACGATGTGGCGGTGCTCGCCGCAGCGCACCTCGCGGGGGCGACGGCGGTCTTTCGCGTCGGCGGGGCGCAAGCGATCGCGGCTCTCGCCTACGGCACGGAAAGCATTCCGCGCGTGGACAAGATCATCGGCCCGGGCAATCTCTGGGTGCAAATGGCAAAGGCGCTCGTGTTCGGCCGCGTGGACATCGACAAGATCGCTGGCCCCAGCGAAGTCGTCGTCATTGCCGACGAGAGCGCTCCGGCGGAGTACGTGGCTGCGGATCTCCTCGCCCAAGCTGAGCACGGCAGCGGCGAGGAGTGCGCGCTGCTGCTCACGCCGTCGCAGCGCCTGGCGGGAGCGGTGCGCGCCGAAATCCAGCGGCAGCTCGCGCGGTTGCCGCGCCGGGCGCGGATTGCCGCAGTGCTGCGGCGCCGCTCGGCGCTCGTCGTCGTCCGCGATCTCGAGGAGGCGATCCGGTTGGCCGAAGAGGTCGCGCCCGAACACCTGGAGCTCATGCTCCGCGATCCGCGTCGCTGGATGCGGCGGGTGCGCAACGCGGGCGCGGTTTTTCTCGGTCTCTACTCGCCGGCCGCGCTGGGGGATTACATTGCCGGGCCGAACCACGTGCTGCCGACGGGCGGCGGGGCGCGCTTCGCGTCGCCGCTGGGGGTCTACGACTTCGTCAAGCGCACGAGTGTGGTGTGGGCGAGCCGCAGCGGCCTGGCACGGCTGGCGCCCGCGGCAGCTCGCCTAGCGCGCCTGGAGGGATACGACGCCCACGCTGCGGCGCTGCGGTGCCGCTTTTCGGCTGGAGAATCGTGAGGAGGGAGGCGGTATGGCCCGAATGGGGAGAGCAGGTGCGCGGCGCGGCGCGCCGGCGAAAAGGGCGCGGCGGGCCCGGGTCCAACGCACAACGCGCGAGACGGACGTGACCGTAGAGCTCGCTCTCGATGGCCGCGGCGAGGCCCGCGTCGACACCGGAGTGCCTTTTCTGAACCACATGCTGGAGGTCTTCGCCCGCCACGGGCTCTTCGACCTCGAGGTGAAGGCACGCGGCGACCTCGATGTCGACCAGCACCATACCGTGGAAGACGTGGGCCTGGCGCTCGGGCAAGCGCTGCGCGAGGCGCTGGGAGACAAGGCGGGAATTCGCCGTTTCGGGGATGCCGCATGCCCTTTGGACGAGGCCTTGGTGAGCGCGGTCGTGGACCTGAGCGGCAGGCCGTTCCTCGCCTACGAACTGGCACTGCGCCAGCCGCGGGTGGGGACTTTGGACACTGAACTGGTGCAGGACTTCTTGCAAGCGCTGGTCAACCAGGCGGGAATGAACCTGCACCTGAATCAGATCCGCGGCCGCAACCCGCACCACATCATCGAGGCGGCGTTCAAGGCGCTGGCGCGTGCGCTGGACAACGCCACGCAGATCGATCCGCGCAGCCGGGGTGTGCCTTCGACCAAGGGGGTTTTGTGATCGGGGAGCCGAGGACTGCGAGCGCTGGCCAACCGTGCAGAGAGCCGAGGATCGCAATCGTCGATTACGGTATGGGAAACCTGCGCTCGGTGCAAAAGGCGTTCGAACGCGTCGGGTATCCTGCCGTGGTCACGCGCGACCCCGCGCGCATCGCGGCTGCGGCCGGAGTCGTTCTTCCGGGCGTGGGTGCCTTCGGAGCCTGCATGGAAAACCTTCGCGCCTACGGCCTCGCGGAAGCCGTGCGGCGCGCGATCGAGCGCGGCACCCCGTTTTTCGGCATTTGCCTGGGGATGCAGCTGCTGTTCGAGGAGAGCGATGAATTCGGACCTGTCCGCGGGCTCGGCCTGCTGCCGGGGCGCGTCGTGCGTTTTCCAGAGCAGCGCGGGCTGAAGGTGCCTCATATGGGCTGGAACCGCATTCGCATCCTGCGCGAGGTGCCGTATTTCGATGGGGTTGCGGAGGGGTCCTTCGTGTACTTCGTTCACTCCTTCTACGTCGCGCCCGCCGATCCGTCGCTGGCCGTTGCGGTCACGGAGCACGGGCTGCGCTTTGCATCGGCGGTGGCGCGCGGGAATCTCTTCGCCACCCAGTTCCACCCCGAGAAGAGCCAGCGCGTGGGCTTGCAGCTGCTGGCGAACTTCGGCCGGGTGGCCTGCGGGGCGAGGCCGGGAGAGGGGCGATGAGAGAGCTCGTGGTAGTCCCGGCAGTGGATCTGAAAGGCGGAAGGTGCGTGCGGCTGGTGCGCGGCGAGTTCCGCGCCGAGACGGTTTACAGCGAGGACCCGCTCGCGGCGGCGTGGCGCTGGGTGGACGAGGGCGCCGAGTGCTTGCACGTGGTCGATCTGGATGCCGCCGTCGGGCAGGAGTCGCACAACGGGGAGATCCTCGCCCGGCTGTGCCGAGAGATTCCGGTGGCGGTGCAGGTCGGCGGCGGGGTGCGCACGGTGGAGCGCGCCGCGGAACTGCTCGAGTGGGGTGCGGACCGCGTGATCTTCGGCACGGCGGCCCTGCTCGAGCCCGACGTGGTCCGCGAGGCGTGCCGCCGGTTTCCCGGGCGCATTGCGGTGAGCGTGGATGCCCGCGGCGGCAAGGTGGCCGTGCACGGGTGGACGCGGGCGAGCGAGGTCGATGCCCCGACCCTGGCGCGGCGAGCGGAGGCATACGGAGCTCGCCGCATCATTTACACGAACATCGACCGAGACGGGACGCAGCGAGGCGTGGACGTCGAAGGCGCGAGCGCAGTAGCCCGCGCCGTGCGGGTCCCGGTGACGGCCTCCGGGGGCGTGGGATCCCTTGCCGACATCCGGGCGCTGCGCTGCGAAGGCGCTGCGGGGATCGACGCGGTGATCATCGGCCGCGCGCTGTACTCCGGTGCCGTGCGGCTTGCGGACGCCATTCGCGTCGCGCGGGGAGCCGACTGAAGGGAGCAGGACAAGCGGCGGGCATGCTGGCCAAGCGGATCATTCCGTGCCTGGACGTCAAAGACGGGCGCGTGGTCAAGGGGGTGCATTTCGCCGATCTCCGGGATGCCGGGGACCCGGTGGAAATCGCACAGCGGTACGACGAAGAAGGTGCCGACGAGCTCGTCTTCCTCGACATCACGGCCTCTCACGAGCGCAGGAAAATCCTGCTCGACGTGGTTCGCCAAACGGCAGAAACGGTGTTCATGCCGCTTACGGTTGGCGGGGGCGTGGGGGCTCTCGAGGACATTCGCGCTCTGCTGCAGGCTGGCGCGGACAAGGTTTCCATCAACACCGCTGCCGTGCGAGATCCCGAGTTCGTGCGCGCAGCGGCTCGGCGGTTTGGCAGTCAGTGCATCGTGGTGGCGATCGACGCCCGGCGCGTCGGGGAGAGGCCGAGTCGTTGGGAAGTGTACACGCATGGCGGGCGCGTCCCCACGGGTCTCGACGCAGTGGAGTGGGCGCGCCAGATGGCGGCCGCGGGGGCGGGCGAGATTTTGCTCACGAGCATGGACCGCGACGGCACGCGGCAAGGGTACGACATCGAACTCACGCGCGCCGTGGCGGATGCAGTCTCCGTTCCCGTGATCGCGTCGGGAGGGGTGGGGACCCTCGAGCACATCTACGAGGGCCTGACGGCAGGAGGTGCAGAGGCCGCGCTGGCCGCGTCGATTTTTCACTATCGCGAGTGCACGATCGCAGAGTGCAAGGCGTACCTGGCGCGCCGGGGCGTTCCCGTTCGCCTGTGAGGCGGGTGCCTCAGACCGGCCACGCGGGATTGCCTCGGCTACGGGCAACAGCGAGGAACTGCTCCAAGCCGTTCAGAAACATTTGCACCGCGACTGCCGTCAGCAGCATGCCCATCAGGCGCTCGATTGCGGTCAAGCCCCGCTCGCCCAGCAGGCGACGGAGGTCGGCGGCGAAGTACAGGATCGCGGCAGAGACGAACCAGGATCCCAGGAGGGCGAGCAGCCATTCCACCCACCGCGCCGGCTCGCGCGTCACGAGCAGGATGACCGTCGCCATGGCCGAGGGGCCGGCGAGGTACGGGACGGCTAGCGGTACCACCAGCGGCTCTGCTCGAACGGTTTCCGCGAAAAGCCCCTCCTGGCCCGTGAAGATCATGCGCAGGGCGATTAGGAAGAGAATCGTTCCGCCGGCAATGTTCAGCGACGGAGGGGAGATGTGGAAGACTTGCAAGACATATTGTCCGCCGAGCAAAAAGGCGAGGAGCACGCCGAGGGCGATCAGCAGCTCGCGCGCGATGACTCGCCGCTGTCGCTGCGGAGCGACGTTTTTTAGCGCCACCAGGAACATGGGAATGTTCCCCAGCGGGTCCATCACCAGGAAGAGCAAAATCGCGGCGGACAGGGCAGACATACGCGCCGCCTTCTAGCGCGATTGGCCGAGGTGCCCAAGCCGCACGCCGTCAGCCGTGCTGCCACAGCCGCAGCAAGAGCGTGGCGCGCCCAGGCTTGGACACTCGGTCCAGGGTTTCCACTTCGGCGGGCGACAGGGTCCACCCGAGAGCCCCGGCGTTTTCGTCGGCCTGCGCGCCGTTCTTCGCACCCGGGATGGGGATCGTCCCTTTGCAGATGAGCCAGTTGAGCGCTACCTGTGCGGGTGTCTTGCCTCCGCGTTCGGCCCCGATGCGGCGCAACTCGGCGAGCACCGGCTCGATCTCCTCCATGGGATAGGCGGAGAACTGGCGCCTGCCGGGCGGAGGATGTCCGGGCCCGTACTTGCCCGTGAGCTGGCCCTGTGCGAGCGGCGAGTACGCCAGCACGATCACGCCCAGCTCGCGGCAAGCGCGCAGCAAGCCCGTGCGCTCGGGTGCCGTGCGCAGCAGCGAGTACTCGATCTGGTTTGTGGCGAGCGGGATGCCGCGCTTCGCCAGTGCCGCGTGGATGGCCCGCACCTCCTTCTCGGAATAGTTCGAAACGCCAACGGCTTTCACTAGCCCCGCGTCGCGCGCCCGCGCGAGGGCTTCCGCCATCGCTTCGTGGGATCGCAGGCTCACCGGGCCGTGGACCTGGTACAGGTGGACAAAGGGGAGTTGCAGCCGGTCGAGGGATGCGCGCAGGGAGTGCAGGAGCGCCGAGCCGAGGGCGAGCTTCCACGGGTAAGGCATGAACTTGGTCGCGACGATCACGCGGTCGCGGTGCTCGCGATCCTGGCGCAGTAGCTGCCCGATGATGCGCTCGCTCTCCCCGTCGCCGTACAGCTCCGCAGTGTCGAGCAGCGTGACGCCAGCAGCCACCGAGCGGGCATACGCCTCGCGAATTGTCTCGAGGCCGTAGGTGCGGTCGTACGTTCCCATGCCCCAGGTCGCGCGGTCGCCCCATGCCCAGGTGCCCAGCCCCATCGGGGGCAGGGCGATGTCGGTTCCGGGGAGGAAGTCGCGCGCCGGGACGGGCGCGTTTGCAGCGATGTCTTTCATGACCTCGCGAGCCCGGCTGCTTTCGCCGTGACGGAATTTGTCTGCCGCTCCATCCCTCGCCTCCTGACCGCGATCGTTCGCCGCGGCTTTCTGCGCTCGGCCTTTTCGTGTGCCCGCCACACGCGATCGTCGAGGTTTTGCTCCCCTGGCGGGCCGGAAGCAAGAGGGCGCGTGGATGCTTTGCACCGCGGCAGCGCAGCGTTCCTTCCGGTCCGGGCTTCGTCCGGAGCCGGCAAAGCGCCCCACGGCGCGCACCCCTGCAAAGTCTGGTGTTCCCACCCAGGGAAAGATTGCGCCCTCGCTTACTCCCCGGGGAAGAACATTGCGTCTTGCTCGCTGCGAAAGGTTTCGACCTCTGCGCCTTCTGCGCTGCGCTTCCACATCCGGAAGCGGAAGCTCACGTACACGTTGCCGGCCAGGCGGCGAACCCGCGCGATTTCCACGCGCGTGAAAAGAATCTCACCGAGCAGGGCGGGTGCGGAGAAACGCGCGTCTCGGATGCGGACGCCGTGGCCGCGCCAGCCCGGCGGGACGATGCCCTTGCGCCGTACAGCGATGAGGCCCGCCTGGCCCGTGAGCGCGATGACCGCGTCGCCCGGTAGGTGGTGCGGCCATCGCGGGGTGACGCGCTGCGCAGCGACGCCGGGGTCCGAGAGCATCACCTCTTTGCGGAAGAGGAAGGCCGAATCCTCTTCGCCGATCAGGGCGTCGAAGTAGACAGGCGACTGGCTCAGCTCTTCCAGCTCCGCTCGGGTCACCCAGAGTTCTCGCATCGCTTTCCTCTCTTGCACGCGTCGGAGCACACTGGCGCTTCGACTGCCGGCTCGTTCCCCTAGCGGAAACCGGGCAAGGCGAGCAACCCGTGGGGACGGATTCCGCCGCGGCAAGCAGGCCGTTGCCTGTCCGGCTGGCCTCCCGTGCGGCAGCGCCCGCCCCGCATTTGCGCCCTTGCGCCGAGTGGTTGAAAATTTCGCCCCGTTGGGCTCGACTCGGGATTCCGCGCGCGTCGCGGGGAGCATTTCATGAAAGCGTTTTCCCGTTCGCTGAGCCGCCGGGCCGCTTTCATGGCCTGTCTGGCGGCCCTAGCGTGTGGCAGCGGCTGCGAGGACGAAGCACAGCCCTCGGCGCCGGGGACGCGGCCAGTTTGGCCGACGAGAACGCCGAGCGCGTCCGCCTCGGTTGCGGCGACGGCGACGGCGACACCGACCGCGTTCCCTCCCCCGGCGACTGCAACGGCTTCCGCGCCGCCGGCGACGCCGACAACAACGCCCGACCTGGAGAGCTTGTCTGCAGAAGTCGCCCCATCTCTCGAGCAGGAGCGCGATGGCACTACGCTCCTGCTCGCGCCCGTGACCCCTTTGCGCGGGGGCCGGGCGTACGGCCTTGTCCTCACTACGGCAATCCTGAGCCCTGAAGGCTACTCGCTTCAGGCTGATGCGTTTTTCAAGCAGCTCACCCGGAGCACCGCGGCGGATGGTCCGGGTCCAAAGGCGTACTTCAGCGCCGATCCTGAGTCGCCCCGCAATCCGTACCCCGACCCGCGACTGGTTCGTGCCGATGGGACCGTCCGCGTGCCGGACCGCTTTGCCCTTGGTGGCCTGGAGGGTCCGACTTTCACCACTGCCAGGGCGTTTCTGCGCCGGTCTGCGGACGATCTCGAATCCATCGCCGGGTTCAGCACGACTGCGCCGATCCGCATTGCCCTTTCGGGCCCGGTGAATCTCGCGACGGTGAACGATCGGACATTGCGGTTCTTCGAGCGGCCGGATGGCGGGTTGGATCTCGACGGCCTCCTGCTCTACGCGCGGGAATTCGGATTGCGGCCGGAGGACATCGCCCTCGGCATTTCGTTCCCCACCCAGCCGATCGATCGCGACCTGCGTGCGATTCGCGACGTGCTGCTCTCCCGGAACGGCCAGGAGCCGATCCGCGTCACGTTCGAGGATCCGGATCCGAACGACGACCTTGCGATCGGTGTCTTTGGTCCCGAGGATGCCGAATTTCCACCGTCGCTGCGCGGGAGCCCGGAGATCGCTACGGTCGCCGTCGGCCTCCTTTCATCGCCCGACTTCCGGGGCGAAGACGGCGTGTTTGTGCCCGCCCGGGTTTCCGGTGACGAGCCCGCTCCGTTCGTGCCCGTGGACGTGATCGTGGTGATTCCGTCTCGGGGCTCATCGCCTCATCCCGTGGTGATCCTCCAGCATGGTTTTGCGGGAAGCAACCTCGATGTTCTCTGGATCGCGCCGGCGCTCGCCCGGGAGGGACTCGCAGCCGTTGCGATTTCCGCGGTCTCCCACGGACGGCGGGGAAGCCCGTTTGATCTCTTGACGAGCCGCTCGGTCCAGGTCCGAGACATATTTCGCCAGACCATCGCAGATCAGATGGCGCTCGTACGCGCCATTGAGGCGGGGATCAACGCCGATGCCGACGGCGCGGCCGATCTCGATCCCAGCGACATCGGCTACCTCGGCCAGTCGCTTGGGGCCATTCTCGGTTCGGTGTTTGTCGGCGTGGAAGACGCCGTGCGGGCTGCGGTGCTGAACGTAGGTGGAGGCCGGGTTGCTTTTCTCGGCCGGGCCCCTGCAGTCCGCCCCATTTACACCGGCTACTACGCGAGCGAGGTCGGACTCGACCCCGCGAGTGCCGAGTTCGAGCGATTCCTCGCGCGCCTGCTCGAGCTCGGGCAGCACGCCCTCGACCCCGCGGACCCGCTGAACTTCGCCCGCCGCTGGCGCATCGAGCCGTTTCCGGGTGCACCGCCTCACCGCATCCTGTTGCAGGAGGGCATCGGGGACGAGTGGGTGCCCAACGAGTTCACGGAAGCCCTGGCAGCGGTCGGACACCTTCCGGCGAACCAGCCCGCGAGCGATCCTGCCGGCACGTCGGGACTGTGGCGCTGGGATCCACCTGGTGGCCACGCCATCCTCGGGGAGCGCCCCGAAGTGCTGGCGCAAGCTGTGCGCTTCCTTGCGAGCCGCGGCACGGAGATCGCGGCACCGTGAGCGAGCTGCTGCGGCGGAAGTCGCCTCCTTCGGGATGCTTCGCGTGCGCGGGGCCGCCCTGCAAAGCGCAGCCAGGTCAGGCGTTGCCGGCGCGGTCGAACCTCCACAGGCCAGCGGCTCGGGCACAGCGATAGACGGCCTCGATTTCCGCCCGGTGCGGGCGGCGGCACAATTCGGGATAGCGCCCTTCGGGCACCGTGCCGGCAGGCCGGTACTGGTCCATGATGTTGACGAACGTATCGGGCGACACCTGGCGCGCGAGAAAGCGCATGATCGCGCAAGAGTCTTCCACGCTGCCTGGCATCACCAGGTGCCGCACGAGGACGCCGCGGACTGCGAGCCCGTTGCGGTCGAAGCGGAGCGGGCCGACCTGGCGGTGCATCTCGCGGATCGTGGTGCGCGCTACCTCCGGGTAGTCCCCGGCCTTCAGGTAGCGCCGGGCCGCCGCCTCGTCCCAGTACTTGAAGTCGGGCATGTAAATATCCACCACGCCGTCGAGCAGCTCGAGGCTGCGCCCCGAGTCGTAGGCGCTCGTGTTGTAGACCAGGGGCAAGCGCAGGCCTGCGCGGCCAGCGATGAGCACCGCCTCGAGAACTTGCGGGACGACGTGCTCCGGGGTGACCAGATTGATGTTGTGACACCCCTGCGCCTGGAGGTCGAGCATCAGCCCGGCCAGCTCAGCCGGTTCCACCTCGATGCCTTCGCCGGCCTGGCTGATATCCCAGTTTTGGCAGAAGACGCAGCGCAGGTTGCAAAAGGAGAAAAAGATTGTGCCCGAGCCGTTCCAACCGCGCAGGCACGCCTCCTCGCCGAAGTGGGGGAACGCCGAAGAGATGCGCGCGTAGCGGCCGGTGAAGCAAGTCGTCCCCTTCGGGATGTGAGCGGGGACCGCGCGCTGCGGTGCCTTGCCGGGCAGGCGCACGGCGCGCACGGGTGCGCGGCTTTGGCCCGGGGGCGGCACAGCGTGCAGGCGGTCGACGCGGCAATCGCGAGGGCAGACGCGGCACTCGGCCAGCTCGGCGAGCGCCGCCGCCACCCGTCTTTCGAGCTCGCCGGACTCGAGGAGCTGAAGGTAGCCCGGTTCGCTCGGCTGCTCGACGACGAAAGGCTCGACAGTCGTAGCGCGGATCATCGGTCTCCAGCCGAGCGCGAGCGGGGCGCTGTTTTTGCCATGGGATTGGCGCGGCTCAGTTGTTCGAAATGCCGATGCGCACCCAACCCTCCATTTGGCGCAGAAAATCCGCGAACGGGTCCTCCCCGCGCGCGGGCGCGAAGTACGCCTTGCGCAAAAAGTCGAGCGCGCCCGAGTAAAACTCGAAGCGCTCCGAAAGCTCCTGGAAAAGCAGAAAGCTGGTGCGGTAGAGCGCGAGGTCGAGCTGCGAGACCAGGCGGTAGGAGCGGCGGCCCTCTTCGAGGTAGAAGTCCAAGTAGCCGCCGCGGCTGACGTAGGCGCGGAACATTCCGCTCGTGAACAGCGTGTAGTCACCGATGTACTTGCGCAAGTCGCGCTCCCACTCGGCGGGCCGGCGGCTCGCCAGCTCCGAGCCCCCCAGCATTTCCACGACGCTTTCGATGCGCCTCCCCTCCACCGTGCGCAGCCGGTAAAGGCGATCGGTGTGGGCAAAAGCGGCAAGGACATCGGTGACGTAGTCTGCCACCGCGCGATCGCCCAGGCCGAGCTGCCCGAAGACCTGGTGGACCAACGGGCGGAAAAAGCCTTTCAGCCGGTCTTCCGCAGCC
>JBBIUR010000074.1:12821-14970 GCA_037440145.1 Myxococcales bacterium
ATGGACTCGGGTCTCGCGGTACTTGCGCGGTCATTATAATTTTCCCGCGCCCGCGGGCAATTCCGCCGCCGGGCGCCGCGCGCTCACGGCCGCGCGGACTCGAAAGGCCGCCACTCGCCGTCGATGAGGCGTTCGTGAGGGAGATACTGCGCCTTGTAGCACATCGGGCGGCAGGCGGCGATGTACAACCCGAGATAGAGGTAGCGAAGCCCCCACCGCTGGCAAAGGGAGATTTGCTTCAGGATCGAGTACGTGCCGGGACTGAACCTGGAGAAGCGCGGGTCATAGTAGCAGTAGACGGCCGAGAGCGCGTCGGCAGCGCGATCGACGACGGCCACCCCGACCAGCGCGCCCCGGTAGCGGTACTGGATCTCGTATGTCTCCGTGCACGTGTCGACGAGAAACTGCCAGTATGCGGCGGCGCTGGTGCTCTCTCCGGGCGCGAGCAGCCCTCGCTCCAGCTTGTGCCGGCGATAGAGGGAGAGTTTTTCCGCGCTTGCTGCGGGATCACCGATTTCCGCCGTAAAGAGCACCTCGCCGCGGCGGAAGATCCGGCGCTGCGTGCGGCTCGGGCGGAAAGCGGTGACATCGACGCGGATGGGCTCGCAGGCGCGGCACGCGGGACATTCGGTGCGATAAAGGAGGCGCCCTTGTCGGCGATCCCCCTGGCGCAAGCGAGCCGCGAGGGCGCAGCGGTCGAGGCGGGCTAGCGGCAGCCGGAAGGGCAGGCGAGCAATCTGGCCGGGAAGGTACGGGCAGGGGTGGGGCTCGTCGTGGACGAGCAGTTCACTCGGCTCCGGTCCGAAGTGTTCTCTGCCGGGCATGGGGGACGCATAGCGCGGGGAGGCGCTTGGCTCAATGCGAGACCCGGTGATCCCACCGGTGTCGCCGCGAGCAACCTCTGGGCGATGCGCCGCTCGTCAGCTCTAGTTGGGGGCTGGCACGACCAGCCAAGAAAAGGCAAAAGACAGGCGCCAGACCTTGGGGAGGGGATTTGGAAAGCGAGATCCATGCGATTGTGAACCCCGCGTCGGGCGCTGGCAGGACGCGCGTGCGTTGGCCTCGGCTGGCGCGGCGCATCGAAGCGCTCGGGGCGCAAGTCCATTCGTACTTCACCCAGGGCCCCGGGGATGCCACCCGGATTGCGCGGCGGCTTCTCGAGCGCGGCGTGAAAGAGGTTGTCAGCGTTGGAGGTGATGGGACGGCCAATGAGGTGGCGAACGGCTTCTTCAGCGACGGCGAAGCAGTGGCCTCCGATGCGGTGCTATCCGTGATGCCGACCGGTACGGGGCACGACTTCGCCCGGAGCCTCGGGATCCGCTCCCTGGCGCAAGCCGTGGAAACGCTGCGAAACGGGGTGGTCACCTGCATCGACTTGGGGCTGGCCAGCTATCAGGGCCAGACCGGGAGGGAAACGCGCTACTTCGTCAACGCGGCGGACGTAGGTCTCGGGGCAGCAGCAGCGGCCGCCATCAATCGGTCGCGCAAGATTCTCGGGGGGCTGCTTACCTACCTGCTCGGTGCGATGCGCGGCATCGTGTTGTTCCATCCAGGTCCGGCTCAGGTCACCGTGGACGGAGGGTGGGTGAGCGACGGACCCACGCATATGGTGCTGATCGCCAACGGCCGCTTCCACGCTGGCGGCATGCGGATGGCGCCTGCAGCGCGCATGTCGGACGGCTTGCTCGAAGTGCTGGTCCTAGAGAAAGTTTCGCGCCTTGCGCTGCTGGCCACGATCCTGCCCCGCGCATACCCGGGCACGCACGTTAGCCATCGCGCGATCCGCCAGCAGCGCGGCCGCGAGGTTGAGGTGCGCGCCCCCCGGGCTCTGCCATTCGAAATGGATGGCGAACAACCCGGCACCACCGACCTCTGGGTGCGCGTCCTCCCCAGCGCCCTCCGCGTCCGCGTCCCCCCCGCCATTTCCCATTCAGGGACGTAGTTTCACTTTGGGGGACGTAGTTTCATTTCCGCCCTGCTTTTGGCTAGGCTGTCGGAGCGGTACACATCCGGGCCGCCGATGGGGCGCAGAGGAGATACCAGGCACGTGCAGCCCATGCTTTTCCGGTTCTTGCGGTCATGTTGAGCACTGCGGAGCTTTCGAGCCGGTGATCGCGACGGCTCGTCCTTGAGCGGCACCGGGAACCCC
>JBBIUR010000075.1:0-14854 GCA_037440145.1 Myxococcales bacterium
TGTTGCTGCCGCTCGCTGCGACACCCTTTGGGGTTGCCGAGCTACGAGCGATCTACCGGCGGCGCGGCGCCGAACTGAATGCGAGCCTGGCGGGTACGTCTCGACTTCTCGGAATCTTTGGCGTCTTGTTGGTTTGGGGCGTCCTTCTGTGAAGATCGCTCGGGCTTGGGTGCGCGGCTACGCGGCGCCTTTGCGTTGCGCATTGTCCACGGCGGGGGCGCGGCTCGCGGAGCGCGCGGGTTTTGTGCTGGTCGTGGAAGACGAGTGCGGGCGGCGGGGCTACGGCGAGGCCGCGCCGCTCTATTGGGCGGCGGAGGGGTCGCTGGCGGAAGTGGGGCGTGAGCTCGAGCGTGCGGCGCGCGCGCTGGTCGAAGGCGCGCAAGTGCTCTCGGGCGCGCGGCCCGATCCGCACCCTGCGGTCGCATGTGCGGTCGACACCGCGCTGCTCGACCTGGAGGCACGGCAGCGGGGCCTTGCCGCGGCGGAACTGTTGGGCGGGGCACCGGCGGCGCGCGTGCCCTGCAGCGCGCTGGTTTGCGCGGCGTCTCCGGACGAGGCGGCGAGCGAAGCCGCGGCGCTGTGCGCCGCGGGGTATCGCGTGCTCAAGGTCAAGCTCGGCGGCGCCCCGCTCGCTGGCGATCTGGAGCGCGTGCGGAGTATCCGCCGTGCTTGCGGGGGCCGCGTTCGCTTGCGCCTCGATGCGAACCGGTCGTGGGCTGCGGAAACCGCGCTCCAGGCACTCCGGGCGCTCGCAGGTGGCGACGTGGAGTACGTGGAGGAACCGCTGGCGATATCGGACCTGGCGCGCTGGCGCTGGCTGCGCGCCGAGGCAGGTGTGCCGTTGGCGGCAGATGAATCGGTGCGAGAGGAAGGAGATGTCGAAGCCCTTGCGAGGGCCGGCGCCTGCGACGTCGTGGTAATCAAGCTCGTGCGCGCGGGCGGTCCGCGCCGCGCGCTTGCCGTCGCCCGCCGCGCCTTGCAGTGTGGCTTGCGGGTCGTGTTTACCGACGCGTTGGAGACCGAGGTGGGGCGCGCAGCGGCCGCACACACAGCCGCAGCCCTCGGTCACCCTTCCGAAGCGGTGGGGCTCGGGGGCGCGATGTTGCTCGCCGCGGGCGATCGCCGGGCGCACTGGGGCCCGCGGCCGGTGTACGAGATTCGGGGGCCGGGACTTGGTTGCGGGGAGTTGCAGTGGACGGGAGCGTGACGAGTGGCGCTACGGCGGTGCCGTGGCTTTGGCAGCGAGCCCGGGATAGCGCGCGGCGGTTGGCGCTCCTCGGTGCGGGCGGCCTGGCGCTCACCTTTGGCGAGCTGGCGCGCCAGTCAGAAGACACGGCGCGGCGTCTGGTGGCGCTGGGCGTGCGGCGCGGGGACCGGATCGCGCTCCTGCTCGCGCCGTCGCCGGATTTCGTCAGGATGGTGCACGCGGCGCAGCTCCTGGGCGCGACGACCGTGCCGCTGCACGCGCGTCTCGGCGCCCCGGAGCTCGCGGCGCAGGTCGCCCAAGCGGAGGTCGCGGCGCTCTTCTGCGATGCGGAGCACGAGGCCCTGGCCGCTGCCCTCGCCCGCAAGCTGCCGGTGCGCCTCTTGCGGGCCGACGGCGAACTCCGGCAGGTGCGCCCAGCCAACGCGGCACTTCCGGCCCGGATGGACCTCGGCGCCGCGCACTCGATCGTGTACACTTCGGGCACGACCGGATCCCCGCGCGGTGTTTTGCTGACGAACGCCAACCATCTCGCGAGCGCGCGCGGTTCGTGCTGCCGGCTCGGCGTCGGGCGGGAGGACCGCTGGCTGTGCGTCCTGCCGCTTTACCATGTTGGCGGCTTTGCAATCCTGCTGCGATCCGCCATCGTCGGGTTTCCCGTCGTGCTTGCGGCACCCTTCGAGCCCCGCGCCGCAGCTGCAGCAATCGCCAAGCACGGCGTGACCATCGTCTCGTTGGTGCCCGCAATGCTGAGCCGGATGTTGGGCGACGCCGAGGCCGCTGCAGCCCTGCGGCGGGTGGACAAGGTGCTCGTCGGGGGCGGGGCGCTCTGGCCGTCGTTGCTGCGCGAAGCGCTCGCGGCCGGGGTGCGGGTGTGCGCGACGTACGGCATGACCGAGGCAGCTTCGCAGATCTGTACGGCGACGCCCGCGGAGACGCGGCGCTTTCCCGGGTCTGCGGGGCGGCCGCTTCCCGGCGTGGAGGTGCGCATCGCGGAGCCGAATGCGGCGGGCTGGGGCGAGATCTGCCTGCGGGGGCCGCAGGTGATGCGCGGCTACTTCCGCAACGAGGCGGCGACGTCGGAGGCCCTGCGGGGGGAATGGCTGCACACCGGAGATGTGGGGCGGCTGGACCCGAGCGGGCGCCTGTGGGTGCGCGGAAGAAGCGGCCGCGTGATCGTCAGCGGCGGCGAGAAAATCAGTCCCGAAGAAGTGGAAGAAGTGCTCCGCGCCCACCCGGCGGTCGCAGATGCGCTGGTCTATGGCGTCCCCGATCCCGAGTTCGGCCACAGTGCCGTCGCTGCCGTCGCGCGGCGCCCCGACTCCCACATCGATGCCGAGACCCTGCGCCAGTGGTGCCGCGAGCGCCTCGGCATCAAAGCGCCCCGCCAAATCCACTTCGTGCCGGAAGTCCCTCGCACTCCCACCGGCAAACCCTGCCGTTTCGCTTTTGGGGACGTAGTTTCACTTTGGGGGACGTCACTTTGGGGGACGTAGTTTCACGCCGCCATGGTGATGGATGAGCCAGCTCGCATCTCGGCTCACCATGGCGGGCGCATCGGGCGTTAGGGGGCGCTGCGCGCAGCGGGGCGCCCCCGCCCTCGGTGCAGGATAGCAAGAGAGAAAAACCGGGCGCTCCGCGTAGCGGGGCGCCTCCCCCGAGGCCTTTGCGCCCAAACTTCGAACTTCGTGCGGCCTACCGGCGTCGACAAAGAGAGGCGAGTTTCGTCGAGAGACAGGTGCGCCTGCGGCAGCCGCTGGCCGTCGAGATCAAGCACGCTGCTCATCAGGCCGCGCTCTTGAGTTTGGACCACGGTGCGGGATAGTTGAGGTCTGCGCGCGGGCGGTGGGCGCTGTAGTAGCGCAAGCAGGGACGGAGCGCCGCGTGGGGGTGCTGAGAGGGGGGTTGGGCGCGCGCATGCGCCTACTTGGAGGAACCGCTGCGCTTTGTCATTTGTTCTGGGCGTGTAGGCTCGGGTCCGCAGGCGCCTCACGCCCGCGCGCGTGCGGCCGGCTCCAAAGGCGCCCGAGATGTAGCCGTGGCCGTTGTCGGTTCTCACGCGGCGGACGACGATCGCGCGCCGCAAAGCACGTCAGGGGACGCGGTGGAGAAAGGCGGCGCAGCCGGTGCGGAGCTGGTCGATCAGCACTTCGACGTAGGCGATGCGGCCGTGATCATCGACGGCTACCGGGACGCATACCCAGCCGACCTCTCGGACCCGGGCGTGCCGGTCCGCGTGAATGCGAGGGCCAATGGGGCGATGTGACGCAGTGGCTTGATATCGAGGCGCATTATCTCGCCTGGCATCGCCCACTCGTACCGCTGCCGGACCGAAAGGGCGGGACGGCCGTCGGCTTCTTGGAACGGGCCAAGCGATTTTCCGTGCGCTGTGGTATCCTCGGATCGAACGCGTCATGACCGACAACGGAGCCTGCTCCATCTCGCGCCCCTTCTGCCGCGCCCTCGACCGCCGCCGCATGCGCAAGCCCTCACACCCGTCTCTCTGGACTCCAGGCGAACGCGAAAGCCAAACGCTTCATCCAGACCCTGCTTGCCGGGCTGGGCTTACAGCCGTCCGTATTCCGCCTCCGCTCGTCGCACTGGGGCGCTCCGGCCGTAGCTTCGCTACTCCACCGAACGACGAGCCTATCGCTCCCTGCGAATGTCCCTTCGCCTATATGCCGTGGTGCTCTCGACGCAAAACAAAGGGCGTGGGTCCAATGGCTAGGCACAACACTGGAGCGCGCTTCGGGCGAGAACGCGTGGACGAAGCCCTCGATCACCGCGAATAGCGGGACCGATTTCCTTGTCGGGAACTGGGCGGCGCGACCGTAGGAAGGAAGGTATGTGCCGGTGCCCGTGAAACTACGTCCCCCAAAGTGAAACTACGTCCCCCAAAGTGAAATGTCGCCGGGGAGGGGGGTGCCGAGGGCGATGGAGTCGGCGATCAGCTGGCCGACGCGGACGCTCAGGGCCACGCCGTGGCCAGCGTAAGCGCCAGTGAGAACGATGCGGTGGTCCTGACGTGCGGTGCGGATTATTGGCGCACGGTCGGGACAGAAGGCTACAGGTCCGCACCACTGGTGCGTGAAGCCCACGTTCGACAGCAGGGGATGAAGGCTCCGGACTCGCGCGGTTAACGAGTCGAAGGCTTGCGCGGCCTCGCGGGTGCGGTCGCCCGCGTCCAGTCCCGCAACCAGCCCGGCGCCGAAGATCAGGCTGCCCCCTGCGGTCCTGCGCCCCCAGAGATAAGGCAAATCCACAGTATAAAAGGCCAGCGCGCCTTCGAGTCCTATTTCCCGGATTCCGCGCGCATCCATCGGCTCCGTGCGCACGGCAAGGGTGAGCACGGCCCAGAATGACTCCTCTAGGGGGAACACCGATGGTGTGTATGCGTTGAGCGCCAAAACTGCGCGTCTGGCCTTGCACGTACCGCGGGACGTCTCGATGAACAGGCTCGAGGCACTGCGGACGCTCAGGACGTGCGTTTGCTCGAAGATGGCGGCCTGGCCGCGCGCCAGGACACGGCGCGCCAGCTCGGCGACCAAAGCTGCGGGGTTCAGCGTCCCACAGGGCACGGTGCGGACCACGCCGATTTCGGCGCCATTGTCGCGCCAGTGGAGCAGGCGCGCCCCGCGCCCGTGCGCGATCTCCCAGCATTCTCCCCGCTGATAGCCACACGCGATCTTCTCTTTGCGGATCAGGTCCTCGAGCGCATCCAGACAGCCCGGGATGTCCCTCGGCGGTCCGGAGGCAGTGCCCTCCAAGGCGATACCTCCGCTGCGGCCGCTTGCCCCGCTGCCGATCTGCTCGGCTTCGAAGACTGCGATATCGGTAAGGCCACGCTCGGCGAGAAAGTAGGCAGCTGAAAGACCGGTGAGTCCACCCCCGATGACGGCGATATGGCATTGCGAGGGGAAAGGGATCGCCGGCAGCGCCCCGGGCTGTTCCCACGGCGGCTCTCCCCACCACGCCCTGGAACTGCGGGGCTCCATGGGCTTCTAAGTAGCGGCGGCAGCAGCGTTCCGCAAATTTGCGCTCCGAGCGGGGGCTGCTCTCATCACCGGCTGGAAAAAGCGCGATGCCACCAGTTTCCGCTCGCAGCGGGGGGGGCAAATGGCACTCCGGCCCGTGCTCGACGCGTTCCGCATTCCGGGTTTGTGCGGCCCGTTTGGCCGGCCACGGAGGGCTTTTTCGCCACTCGGCAGCGCGCGCAGCGCGGATTGTCCCTACCGGGTTGCGGGCAAGTGAGCGTGCGTGCTTTGCGAAGCGCGAGATGGATGCGACTGGCGCGCGGGTCTTGAGTGTGGGGCGGAAGCGAGGGCAGCGGCCGATCAGGCCGATGCTCCGGTCCGCGCCTTCAAGTCATCGAACCCGTACGCCTTGGCCAGTTCGGGATCGTCCTCTGCCAGGGCACGGGCGAGCCCCACCATGACCTGGCACTGCTTGAACGTCGCATCATCCTGCATTTTACCGTCGATCATGACCGCGCCGCGCCCGTCGCCCATGGCCGCGATCACGCGCTTGGCCCACGCGACTTCTTCCACGGGCGGGGTGAACACCCGCCGGGCAATCTCGATTTGCACCGGGTGCAAGCTCCAAGCTCCCACGCACCCCAGCAGGAAGGCGTTGCGGAACTGGTCTTCGCACGCGAGCGTATCCTTGATATCCCCGAACGGCCCGTAGTACGGGAGGATTCCGTGTGCCACGCAAGCGTCGACCATGCGCGCGAGCGTGTAGTGCCAGAGGTCCTGCTGCGCGGTCGGCCGCGGGGCCTTTTCGTCGTTCGGGTCGGGATCGGCGCGCACCAGATAACCCGGGTGCCCTCCGCCCACCCGCGTCGTCTTCATGCGCCGCGAGGCTGCCAGGTCCGCAGGGCCGAGGGAGAGCCCTTGCATGCGCGGGCTTGCTCCGCAGATCTCTTCCACGTTGGCCACGCCCGTAGCGGTCTCCAAGATCGCGTGGATCAAAAGCGGCTTCTTCAATCCGGCGCGCGCTTCGAGCTGGGCCAGCAAGCGGTCGACATAGTGGATGTCCCACGGCCCCTCGACCTTGGGCACCATGATCACTTCGAGCTTTTCACCGATCTCCGTGACGAGTTCGATGAAATCGTCGAGCACCCAGGGAGAGTCCAGGCTGTTCACGCGCGTCCAGAGCTGGCACTTGCCGAAATCGACCTGGCGGGCAATGCGGATCAGGCCGCGGCGTGCCTCGACCTTGCGCTCGGCGGGGATGGCGTCTTCCAAGTTGCCGAGCAACACGTCGCACTGCTTTGCCAGCTCGGGTACCTTGGCCGCCATCTTCGGGTTGCTGGGATCGAAGAAGTGGATCATCCGCGACGGCTTGAAGGGAATCTCCCGCGGCGGAGCTGGGGCGCCGACGGCGAGAGGGCGGAAGAAGTCTTTTGCGCTGCGCATACCAGTCTCCTGCTCTTTCAGTTGCTGCCCTCGGCAGCTCGTCATCGCCAACGCTGCCGGGCACCGAGGGTATCGATTCTTTCCGGCATTGCAATGCTCCCCCTCTCGGTCGGCCGGGTCACGCCTTGGCGATATCCACGCGAATGGCGCGGTCGACCGGCGTCGGCTGCCACTGGAGAAACCAGTACCGGAGGTGTCCGTATCCTCCAGCCAGGTGGAGCCACTTCACCATGCCTGGCTCGAGGTCCATCGGCCCGCGCCAGTGGGGGAACATATAGGGCTCCCAACCGTTGTACACGATCACCTGGCCGGGCATGACGTTCGGCGTGACTTTCGCCGGGACGTAGAACTCGCCCAGGTCGTTCCACACCCGAATCTCGTCCCCGTCGCGAATGCCGCGGCGCCGCGCATCCTCGGCGTTGATCGCCGCATGCGGCCGGCCCCGGTGCGTGCGCAGGAGCAATGGGTTGGTGGTGTTCATGGAATGGATGCTCCAGCGATTGTGGCCGCTGGTGAGGACGAACGGATAGTCGCCGCCCATGCGGGGATTCTCCTTGTGCACCGGCAGCGCTTCTCCGGCTTCCAGGAACCACTCGTGGTCGATGTAGAACTGCGCCCGCCGCGTGAGGGTCGGGTAGGGGACTTTCTTCTCCGTGTGCCACCGGGAGTGGTTGTGCGTCTCCTCGGGGCGCAGGTCGCTCGCCTGGTTGATCGCGAACGGGGAGATCCCCCAGTCGACGAATCGCACGTAGCCCTTTTCCCGCATGGCGCGCAAGTCGGTTCCTTCCGGGATGGTCCCGCAAATGGTCGTGTCGCGCAGCATTTCCTCGCACGCGTCTTCTTCGGTGATCAGCGCGCCCTCCAGCGTGAATCGGCGCGCCAGCTCCGCCAGGTCGTGCTGCGTGCCGCGGCGGCTCTGGTACTGCGCGATCCCCCGCGGCCGCGCGCGCTCGACGAGCTTTTCGGCCAGCAGGCGGGCGATCTCCCACTCGCTCTTCGCCTCTCCGGCAGGGGCGACCGCGCGGTCGGAGTATGTGAGCAGCAGCGTGTGCGGCGAGGGGATGTGGAACCGCGGCGCCTCGTAGTGGTTGGCCACGGGCAGCACGAAGTCCGACTGCAGCGCCGTGGTGCTCATTCGCCAGTCCAGCGTGACGATGGTTTCCGCTTTCGGCCAGAGGTGGCGCAGGAGCATGCTTTGCCCGCCGCGCGTCCGGCGCAGCGTGTTGCCGCCCACGTGGAAGAGCACGCGCGGCGGCACGTCTTCCGGCGGCCACGCCACCTCGCGCCACCAGCCCTTTTCCAGCGCTTCGCGCAAGTACGCGTCGAAGGGGCGGCGCATGTGCGGATCGCTCCACTCGGCGCGGTTCCAGTTCTCCCGGTAGCCGCAGTGGCGGTACCAAAGGAAGGCGGGAGGGACTAGGCCGGCCATTCCCGCTGTGCGGCACATGAGCTCGATGCGGCACATCTCTTCCGTGCGCGTGGGGTCCTCGTCGCGCAGCGCCTGCATCATCGCCTCCCGCATGGCCAGGATTTCCCTTGTGTGCGCCGCCCCAGCTTTCTGTTTCTGGCCGAGAAGAAAGAGCCCGTCGAACATCCCGATCGACCAGCACCCGATCCCCGCGCCCTTGCGGCCCCAGTTGCCGGTCAAGGCGAGCAACAGGGTGACCGCCCGCACCATCAGATCGCCGTGGTAGTACTTCAGAGAAGTCCCTCCGGCCCACACCGCTGTGCGCTTCGCAGCGACCTTTCGCGCCAGCTTGCGAATCGCCTCCGGATGCACGCCACAAATCTGCGCCGCCCGTTCGGGCTCGTAAGCGGCCAGGTGCTCGCGCAGCAGGCTGAAGACGGGAGCCACGGCCACGCGCTTGCCGCCCGCAATGGGGATCTCGTATCGGCCTTCGAGGGCGGGATCGATATCCCCGAGGGCCAGCGTGGCGCGCGGAGCTTCGACGGCCCGGCTGCTGCGGGTGTCCCACAGGTAGAAGACCTCGTCGCTGCCCCCCGGAGCAATATCCGACTGGCGCAAGAAGCGCTTTGTGTCCAGGCGCACGAGAAAGGGTAGGTCTGTTTGCTCTTTGACAAAGGCAGCGTTGTAGATCCCCTCGTCGAGGATCACTTTGCACATCGCCAGGGCCCATGCGGCGTCCGTGCCCGGGCGCACCGGGAAATGGTAGTCGACGAGCATGGTCGAGGGGCTGCAATCCGGCGCGAAGATGACCACTTCGGCTCCGTTGTATCGGGCCTCGGCCACGTAGTGATACGAGGCGATCACGGTGTAGACGGGGTTCGCCTGGAAGATGAGAAATAGCTCGGTGTGAAAGTGGTCGTCGAGGGAAGAGCAGAGGTTGAACTTGCCGAACGTGAGGTAGAGCCCGGGGCTGAAGTCGTTGATCTCTGCGTTCACGTCGGTGACGAGCCCTCCGAAGAGCATGAAAAGCCGGGCGAGTCCCGCCACGTTCCACGGGTTTGCCTCGGGCCCCATGATCTGCACGATCGATTCGGGGCCGTGAGCCGCGATGCCGTCGAGCATCGCGTCGGCGATCGCAGTGAGCGCTTCGTCCCAGCTCACGCGTTGCCAGCGACCTTCTCCGCGCGCGCCCGCCCGCCGCAAGGGCCACAGAACTCGGTCCGGCGCTTCCAGCGTTTGGCTCCAGCACGCGCCCTTCTGGCAGCCCATGGGGTTCATGTCAGGCACACCGGGCTCGATCGTCGGAAACGTGGCTGCCTGCTCCTCGCGCACCACGCGCCCGTTGCGCAGGTACACGCGCATGGGGCAGTTTCCCGGATAGCAGTCGACACAGTGCGTGCCCCACACGCCCTGGTCCCACCGCCAGAGCTCGCGGTAGCGTTGCTCGGTTGCGCGCTGCGGCCGGCGGGCGAGCGATTCCTGGTACGCGCGCACGGCGGTTCCGGCAGAAGGTTCCCCCATCGAACACCTCCCGGCTCGTCACTGCCACTGGATCTCGGCCGGATCGCGGGCGAACGGGCCGAGCATTTCCGTCCAGCGGTATGCGATCAGCGTCTCCAGAAGCTCCGAGCGCTCGCCGCGCCGGCGCTTGGCGATTTCTGCCTCAAGCGTCTGCACGGCGCGCCGCACTTGAGTGCCAAAGAGCGACTCCAAGTATTCGAGCGGCACGCGCCGCTGCGACTCGTCTGGTGCCCCGTCGGGTCCGATCCGGTGCGCCGAAAGCGGAGGCACGTAGAACACGTTGGGCTCTGTACCCCACTCCCGGTGTAACGGCAGCGCGACTTCCCAGCGGCGCACGAGCTTGTGCACGGCGCCCTCCTGGTCCTCCAGAAAGCCCACGAAGGCCGCGCGTCCCGGACACTGCCGGACGCACGCCGGGGCAACCCCCGTCTCGATGCGAGGGAAGCAGCCGATGCAGTGCTGGCTCACGCCGCGCGCGGCGTTGAAATAGATCTTCTTGTAAGGGCAAGCGCGAATGCAGTCGCGCGCTCCGCGGCAGCGTTCCTCGTCACGCAGCACCAGCCCGTCTTCCCGCCGCTTGTAGAGCGCGCCGTTGGGACAGGCCTCGACGCAGGCTGGGCGACTGCAGTGATTGCACAGCCGCGGCAAATAGAAAAAGTAGGCGTCGGGGTATTCGCCCGCCCCCACGTCTTCGTCCCAGTTCACTCCCCAGGACGGTACCGGCCCCTTCGGATGCAGAAAAACCTGCTGGCCCTGGCCACCGCGATAGACTTCGTCCCAATTGAAATCCCACGCGTCCCCGATCTCCTCTGCGGTCGGCAACCGGCCGAGCACCAGCCGGCCCTCGCGGTCGTAGCCGCCTCCCATCTGCTCCCAGTCCCGCGGCCAGCCCCGCCCCGGCTGCGTGTTCACCGTGCACCACCACATCGACTCCGTGCCGGGCTCTCGCGTCCACAACACCTTGCACGCCACCGCACAGGTCTGGCAGCCGAGGCAGCGGTTGAGATCGAAGACCCACGCGACCTGCCGTTCCACTCCAGTGTTCATTTGGGTGTTCATTTGGGACCGCTCTCTACCGAACGGTTGGAAGGCATCCATGACAACCATCAACGAATCGGATGAGTGGGGCGGTAGCCGGGAAATCGCTGGGGAAGGGTGTCCCCCAAAGGCAGACGGGCGTTTCCCGGCATGGTGCTGCGCTGACGAGAATCGGATGACGTCCCCCAAGGCACAGGGGCGTTTTGCCGTGCTCGTGTCGGCAAGGTATGACGGCGCTGGTGTCTCCCGCGCCCGGCTGCTTCGCGGTGGAGAGATCCCGGGCACGGCGATCGAGGGTGCCAGCCCGTGCAAGCGGGGGTTGCGGTGCGCGCGTTCGGCGAAGGGCAGCCGGGTGCGGTATATGCCGCAGGCGCGGCACGATGCGACGGCGCCGGTGTGCGCCGCGCGCGGGTGCTCCGGAAGCTCGGCGCTTCCCACCCCAAGTCGCACGGCGCGCCCGGCGGTGCCCTGGCGCCAGATCCCCGCGCCAAGGAACTCGGGCCGCCCGGCGCGCACGTCCGTGTCTCTCACGGATATCGGACCTGCTCGCCCGGCAGACTCCTCTGCGCGCCTGCCGGCCTCGAAGCCCGTCTTTCTCAGCCCCGCGCGCGTGGTACGGCGCCCGCGGGCTTCGACGCCCGCTCCGCAGTCCGGTCGGAGAAAGCGCTCGCGTCGCCCACTGCGACGAGCCCGAAGATGGTCGTCGAATAGACGATGCCGCCGCGGGGATGGACAAAGAGGGCGCCCGCCCAGTTGTTGAAGCCCTGCCCGGCGCCCGTGCGCACGCGATACACCGTGCGCCCGCTGCGGAAGTCGATGGCCACCAGATACCACTGGGTGACAGGATCGGCCGCTCCTCGGAAGTACGTGTACACGAGCCCGTCGCCCAGCGAGAGTTTCATCACTCCGATGGCTCTCTCGGCGCTCTCCCAAAGCTGCTCGCAGCGATACTGCCCGTTGCCCTCCGGGGCGGCATCCACGCGCGCGATCCCCGGCTCGGGATGCGCCACGGGAAAGCGGTGGTGCCCCCAGTTGTTTTCGACGATGGCCGAATACACTCCCGTGCCGCGCCCTTCGGCGTCGCCGTGCTCGAACGCGATGGCGCTGATGTCCGTGCCACTTTTGCCGGGGGCGAACAGCGGCACGCGGCACAGCACCCGGCCGTCCTCCCGCCGCACGAAGAGCAACTGAATTTTCGGCTCTGCATTGTCCGTGACCACGACCACGCCGTCGCGCCCGCCCGCCAAGGTCACCGACGTCCCGGATCCGCGCGTGATGTGGCCGGGCTTTTTCCCCGGCCCGCGGTCGTACGGCAACCGCCAGTCGACTACGACGTCGCGGCGGTCGTCTGCGTGCAGGCGGTACAGTGCGCGGTCGGAGAGGACGAACACGCCCTCTTCGCCTACGGCGAAGGAGTTTTCGATCACTTCCCCCGGGAGCTTCCGATGGCGGGCCATCCCAGTCGCCACCTCTACAGTGCCCACGATGCCGAGCGTGGTCCCAAACCAGTAGTACCGCCCGCTCCAGTCGGGCAGTACCCACGCCACACTGTCCTCCTGGGGCCAGCGAAGGCGAACTACGTGATCCGTCAAATCGTAATCCCGCACGAGCTGGAAGTGCCCGCCTGGCGGTGGAACCTGGACGACGCGGACGTGATTGTCGGTGCACGGCACAACGGCGCGGTCGAGAGAGTCGAGGTAGAAGTACATCCCGGCGCCGATGTACGCCCACGGCATCACGCCCTGAAGCGGTGCGTACCACGGCCGCGCCGGAAGCGGGTAGGTATCGATGCGATCGAGCGTGTAGGGATCGAGCACGTGGAGCTCGAAGCGCCGCCCATTGCTGTAGACGCCGACGAGCCTACCGGCGCGGTCGAAGGCGAGCGTGCCGTAGCCGCCGAACCCCATCGAGAAAGAGCGGACCTGGGGGTTTCTCCCAGAAGGCCCCGGAGCCGCATGCGTGTCGCTCATGTACGCGTCGCTGTGCATGTTGTTCCCGCCGTTGGCGGCCATGTGGGGGTGCTGGGGAATGGCTCGATGGCGAACGGGCTCTGGTCTCCAGCTCGGATCGGGCTCCAGCGCCGCCGCGGCCACAGCGCGCGGATCGCCCCGGCCCGTTAGCCGATGCCACGCGATGGTCAAGGCCTCGCGGGGGAAAAAAAGACCGGCCGGAATTCGGTGCCCGCCGCCGCACGCGAGCGGGGCGGCGCAAAGCGCAGCGATGAGTGCCGAACGGATTGGCGCGCGCCACACTGCCTCCCCTCCCGCCTATGCTGCGCTTGCGGTCGCGGGCTCTAGCCGCAGGTAGTCCCACTCGTCCAGTGCAAAGCCCCAGCGAGCGTTGACCTTTTCGATTCCGGCGGGGTCGAGGCGGTGGGTGTTTTTGCGGAAACCGCGGACGGAAACGAGGTATTTTTCGAACCGGGGCCGGACGGCTTCGAAGTCCCCGAGCGCAAGCTCCTCGTACACCCGGCGCAGCACCCCGAGCGGGTCGGCGTCCAGATCCTCGTAGCGCACTTCGACCAATTGGCCGCGCGGGACAGCGTCCCGTTCGGCCAGAAACTTTTTCATGAGCTGCTCGTAGAACTCCAGCACCAGCGCCTCGACCTCGTTTTCCTCGATGTGCTGGAGCTGGGTGCGCCGCAACACGATGCGGAAGACGCCGAGGGTCGAGGGGAATACGCGATACGGGTTGCGGTAGATGTGGACGAACTTCGCTGCTGGGAACAGGGACAGCAAGAAGCGCAGCCGCCCTGTGTTTGCCGGGTCTTTGAGCACGAGCTGCTTGCCCTGGCAGCGAAGTGCCGCCTTCCGCAGTACGGTGAGATAGGCGCGGGTCCACTCGTCTTGCTCGCGGGGCGATAGCCCAACCAAAAGCGCGTACTTGGCGAAGATCTCCCGCGCGCGGCGGGGGAGCGCGTAGACGTGAAGCGAGGCACAGGGCGTAAGGTTCGCCAACGCGAAGGCTTCCTCCTGCGGCCCGTCGAGCAAAAGCGGCATGCTGTCGATCTCGCGCGTGGGATGGCTCCGGGCGAGCTTGCGCGCGAGCCACGGCTGGATCCAGCGTTCGCCGACCAGGCAAAAGCCGGGCGCCATGGCCTGGAAGGTCGACAGGTATCCGAACTGCGGGTCCTGACAGAGCAGGTTGTGGAGGTGCGTCGTGCCCGTGCGCCAGTGCCCGATGATGAAAAGCGGCGGTTGCAGCTCCATGCGCTGCACCTGGTGCCCGTAGCGGACGCGCTCGAAGACGCGCAGCGGGCTGGTCACAAGGGTGGAAATGCCCACGGCAGCGACGCGCGGCCAGAAGGCTGCATCCACGCCGCCGCTGCGCGCCACGAGCCGCACCCAGCTCGTGAACGATCCCAGCGCTGCCGGGTGCTCGATTGCTCCGGCGATGGATCCCGCGATGCGGCTCATCCCCGATGCGCCGGTTGCAAGCCTGCCGCGGCTCGGTAGCCGCGCCGGATCATGATCGCGACGAAAGCCAGAAAGAGCGCGAACGAAAGGGCTCCCGAAGCCAGGATTGCACCGACGGGCTCCTCCGCGGGTACGCGGCTGCTGGCTGCAAGGCCGGCGTTGACCGCCAGGATAAAAGCGAAAACGCCGGCGCAGCACGCGATCCCCCACAGCGACTCGAAAGGCAGCGCGGGCCCGCGGGCGAGGCGGATCCTCCCGCGTGCCAACAGCGCGTCGATCCCTTCGTTCGCCAGCACAATGCCGCCGATGGTCACGAGCCAGCCTCTGTAGTTGCTCAGCGGGACGCCGAAATGGAAGCCCGCACTCTCGTAGTGGTAAAGGTCGCCGAGAAACCAGTATCGCCCGAGCAGCGTCACCGGATCGATCACTGTGTCCATCCACGTGCCCACGATGGCGGCGAGTGCAGCCGTCGCTCCCCGGGCGGCGGCGGACGGAGCGAGGGGAGCGGCAGCGAGCTGCCAGCCAGCGCCCGTCCACTGCCCCAACAAGCGGCGGGCTGCGGAGTAGGAGAAGTAGCTGAGAAAGGCGAAGCTCAGGGAGGCGAAGAGCGGAACGGGGCCGAGCCAAATCTCGCCCGCAAACTGCTCTTTGTGGTAGGCGTAGTGGCCGAACGGGAAGCCGGTGCTCACCGAGCAGTACTCGCTCGCCCAGCCGAGAAACGTGCCCAGCACCAGCCACAAGGCGGCCCGGAGCGCGCCGCGCTCGCAATAGGCGAGGACCGCAAATGCCGCGAGAAATCCGACCACGTACGGCCGGTGGGCGAACATTGCTGCAAGGGATTCCATGGTTT
>JBBIUR010000076.1:0-14763 GCA_037440145.1 Myxococcales bacterium
GCTTCCGTGCTCGATTCTCCCATCAGACCAATCCGCCACACGCGCCCCCGCAGAGGACCCAACCCACCACCGATCTCGATGTTGAACTCCTCGAGAAGGGCGCGGCGGACCTCGGCCTCTTCGATCCCGTCCGGAACCTGCACGCAGCTCAGCGTCGGCAGGTGGTAGCCCTCCTGCGATGCGAACCGGCAGCCCAGCGCCGCAAGGCCAGCACGCAGGGCCTCGTGGTTCCGCCGGTGGCGGCGAAAGCGCGCTTCGAGGCCTTCCTCCTGGATCAACCGCAGCGCCTCGCGCAGGGCGTAATTCATCGAGATCGGAGCCGTGTGATGGTACACCCGCTCCGCACCCCAGTACTTCTCGATCATCGTCAGGTCCAGGTACCAGCTCACCACCTTCCTCCGGCGCGCGCGCAATGCCGCAAGGGCGCGAGGCCCGAAGCTCAGCGGGGCCAAGCCTGGCGGACAGCTCAAGCACTTCTGCGTGCCGCTGTAGCACGCATCGATTCCCCAGGCATCGACTTCGACGGACACGCCTCCCAGGGAAGTCACCGTGTCGGCAACGAAGAGCGCCCCGGCATCGCGCGCGAGCGCAGCGATTTCCTCGAGCGGCTGCCACACCCCCGTGGAGGTTTCGGCGTGCACCACTGCGACGAGCTTCGGCCTCTTGCACCGGCGCAGCGCGCTCGCGATGTCAGCGGCGTCGACGATCCGCCCCCACGGAGCCTCCACTGCCACAGCTCGGGCGCCGCAGCGCTCGGCGATGTCCAGCATCCGGGAGCCGAAAACGCCGTTCACCCCGATCACGGCTTCATCGCCTTCCTCGAGCAAGTTCACCAGGCACGCCTCCATGCCCGCGCTGCCGGTACCGGAGATCGGGATCGTCAGCTCGTTGCGCGTCCGGAAAAGCCATCGCAGCAGCGCCTTCGTCTCTTCCATGACCGCGAGAAACTCCGGATCGAGGTGCCCGACGAGGGGCGTCGCCATGGCCCGCAGAACGCGCGGATGGACCGCGCTCGGCCCCGGCCCTAAAAGGATCCGCGCCGGCGGCTTGAGCTCGCCGGTTTGCGGAGCGCGCACCGGTTCCACCTTCGCCCCTCGCTTTCTCCTGCCGGGGCCTCACCCCGGGTTTTCTTGCGCTTCTACCGGGCGGCCGATAGCCTGTCAAAAGTTCGATGGCCGAGCGATCCCTGACCTCCGCCTTGCGCGAGATCGTGGGCCCGGAGAACGTGGTCGCCGAGGCGGCGGAGCTGCGCGTCTACGAGTGCGACGGATCCACGCTCGACCGCGCAGCTCCTGAGATCGTCGTGCACCCCGGCAACACTGCCGAGGTCGTCCGGGTGGTGCGCCTGTTGGCCGCCCGTGGCGTGCCCTTTGTGCCGCGCGGCGCGGGTACTGGCCTGAGCGGCGGGTGCCTGGCCGCTGCCGCGCCGGTCGCGATCTGTACGAGCCGGATGAACCGCATTCTCGAAATCGATCCGGAAAACCGGCGCGCCGTTGTGGAGGCCGGCGCCGTCAACCTCTGGATTTCCCGGGCAGTGGCCCCGCACGGGCTTTTCTACGCGCCCGATCCATCGAGCCAACCCGCTTGCACGATTGGCGGCAACGTGGCGGAAAACTCCGGCGGGCCGCACACGCTGAAATACGGCGTGACGGCAAATCACGTCCTGGGCCTCGAAATGGTCCTGCCCTCGGGCGAGGTCATCGAACTTGGAGGGCCCGTGGAGGACGGCCCCGGATACGACCTCCTGGGCCTCGCTGTTGGCTCGGAGGGCACCTTCGGGATCGTGACCAAAGCGATCCTGCGCTTGATTCCCCTGCCCGAATGCGTGACCACTCTGCTGGCGATCTTCGCGAGCGTGGACGATGCGACGGAAACCGTTTCTGGAATCATCGCTGCCGGCATCGTGCCTGCGGCGCTGGAAATGATGGACGCAATCATCGTCGAAGCCGTCGAGGCGGCGTACGGCTTCGGCTTTCCCTCCGATGCCGGGGCAGTGCTGATCATCGAGCTCGACGGGCTGCGGCCTGCGGTGGAGGAACAGGTCGAGAAAAGCCTCACCGTTTGCCGCGCAAACGGGGCGCGGGAAATTCGAGTTGCCCGCAGCGAAGCAGAGCGCGAAGCCCTCTGGAAAAGCCGGAAGCGGGCCTTCGGTGCCGT
The DNA here is from genome assembly GCA_037440145.1 of Myxococcales bacterium. Classification (GTDB taxonomy): domain Bacteria; phylum Desulfobacterota; class Binatia; order HRBIN30; family BPIQ01; genus JBBIUR01. The sequence continues at coordinate 2,158 of JBBIUR010000076.1, forward strand.
GGGTCGGCTCGCGCCCAACTACTGCACGCAAGACGGCGTCGTGCCGCGCACCAAGGTGCCGGAGATCCTGCGCGTGATCCGCGAGGTGGCGCGCCGCTACTCGCTCCGGATCGGCAACGTATTTCATGCCGGGGATGGAAACATCCATCCCATCCTGCTTTACGACGACCGAGACGGCGAGGAGGTAGAGCGGGTGCTGGCGGCGGGTAGAGAAATTCTGGCTGCCTGCGTGCGCATGGGCGGGAGCCTGACCGGGGAGCACGGAATCGGTGTGGAGAAGATGGACCAGATGCCGCTGCTGTTTTCGGACGACGACCTACAGGCAATGCAGCGCCTGAAAAAGGCGTTCGACCCGCACGGGCGTTGCAATCCGGGGAAGATTTTCCCTACCCCAGGCGGATGTACCGAGAGGCGATGGAAGCGCCGCGCGCCCGTGCTCGGCGGCATCGGGCCTTGAGCGGAGGGAGCAGATGGACGCAGCCCCACCCCGCACGGCCTCGAACCTCCCGCAAACGGGGGCAGGCATACCCGATCCGGAATCCTGGCTCGAGCGCGCGAGAGCTGAGCTGGACCCGAACTGGCTGCGGTGGGACCGGGCAAAGGTCGAGATCGACGGCGTGCAGCCGCGGCTCCTCGTTGCACCGCCGAGCCTCGAGGGGGTAGCGCAAACGGTCGCGGTGGCGGAGCGGCTCGGAGCAGCCATCGTCCCGTGGGGGAACGGCACCCACATCGATCTCGGCAATCCGCCCCGTCGCTACGATATCGCCGTGAGCACTAGGCGGCTCAACCGGATCGTCGAGCACAATGCTGCGGACCTAACGGTCACGGCAGAAGCCGGGATCACGCTGGCCGAGCTCGATGCCCAGCTTGCGCGCGCGGGACCCCGCCCGCTTCTCCGCGGTCACTGTTGGGGGCCTGATCGCCGCGGATCTGAATGGAAGCCTGCGGCTCGCTTGCGGAAAGGTGCGCGACTCCCTGCTCGGGATCCGAGCCGTGATCGGAGGGGGAAAAATCGTGCGCGGAGGGGGCCGAGTGGTGAAAAACGTGGCTGGGTACGACCTTCCGAAACTGTTCACCGGCTCGCTCGGAACGCTGGGAATCGTGGTCGAAGCAGCTTTCAAGGTCTGGCCCCGGCCGGCAGTCGACATCTCGCTCGCCGCGCCGTGCGGCAACCTCGAAGCGGCGTTCGAACTCGCCGCGGCGGTGCAGCGAGCACCGCTAGCCCCTTTGGCGTTAGACGTAGTGGACGCGGGAGCCGCGCGGTACGCAGGGCTCCTGCCCCGGCCACACGTGATCGCGCGTCTGGCTGGGGGCGCGCGCGAGATCGCGGCGCAGCTCGCCGCAATCGCAAGGCTGAGCGCGAGATGGGAGAGAGCGGGGGCCGACGCCCTGGCCGCCCTGCGCGACTTTCCCGCACTGGGACCGGGAGATACCAGCGCGCGGCTCAGCCTTCCCCGGCGGGAGCTAGCGCCGGCAGCCCTCTCGATCGCGCGCGAGGCAGGGACCTTCGATGTCGACGTGCACCTCCTGGCGCACGCGGGCTGTGGCATCATGCGGCTCCGGGTGAGCGCACTCCCGCCAAGCTCTCCGATCGCGTTTTTGCGCTGGGCGCGATTTCTCTGCCGCAAGTCAGGCGGCTGGTGTGTCGTCGAGTGCCTGCCCGCGGCTTGGAAGGACGGGTTCGATGTGTGGGGACGCGCGGCAGCCCCCGTCGAGCTCATGCGCAGTGTGAAACAGGCGCTCGACCCGCACGGCGTCTTCAGCCCCGGCCGCTTCGCCGGGGGCCTCTGATGTCCCCATCGGGCGCAGCGACGGCGGATGCGGGCCGCAACGCCGTGCTCGCAGGGACCCCACGTGCGACGCGCCAGTTGCCCGAGTGCGTGCACTGCGGCCTCTGCCTCCCCGCATGCCCGACCTATCTGGAGCTGGGAACCGAAATGGACTCTCCGCGGGGGCGCATCTATCTCATCCACGCGCTGGAGCGCGGCGAACTCGAACCGCGGGCGGCCGTGCTCCGGCATCTCGACCTGTGCCTGGGGTGCCGCGCCTGCGAGACCGCTTGCCCGTCCGGCGTCCCCTACGGGCAGCTCCTCGAAGAAACCCGTGCGCGGTTGTGGCCGCAGTCGGGGATGCGACTCGCTCAGTTGCGCACACGCTTTGCCCTCACCCTCTTCCCGTATCCGCACCGCCTGGCTGCGGCCCTCTGGCCAGCGCGAATGGCGCAGCGGCTGGGCCTGTGGCCCGTGCTGCAACGCGTGCTGCCATGGGCGCGGCTGCTTCCCGCTCTGCAGAAGCCGCGCCCTTTGCCTGCCGAGATCCCGCCGATTGGCAACGAACGCTACCGCGCCGGACTGGTGACCGGATGCGTGCAGAGCGTTCTCTTCGCCGGCGTGGCGCAGGCCACCGCGCGCGTTCTTTCGCGCCACGGCTGCCGCGTTCACGTGCCCCCGCGGCAGGGTTGCTGCGGTGCCCTGCACCTGCACAGCGGGGCGAGAGAACGCGCGCGGGCGATGGCCCGGGCTCTCATCGATGCCTTCCCTGCGGATCTCGACGCCATCTTGGTTACCGCGGCGGGGTGCGGCGCGGCGATGAAGGAGTACGGGGAGCTGCTCGGCAGCGATCCGGCGTATGCGGGCCGCGCGGCGCGGTTTGCCGCCGCGGTCCGCGACGCGACGGAATTCCTGGCGGCCTTGCAACTAGAGCCACCACAGCGGGCAGTGCGGGCGCGCGTGGCGTACCACGACGCGTGTCACCTGGCGCACGCACAAGGCGTGCGAGACGGCCCGCGCGCGCTGTTGCGCGCGATTCCGGAGCTCGACCTTGTCGAAATGCCCGAAGCCGACCTCTGCTGCGGCAGCGCCGGCACCTACAACCTCGTGCAGCCGGAGATGGCGCGGCGACTCCTCCGCCGCAAGATCGCGCACATCGCAGCCACGGGTGCGGACTGCATCGCCGTCGCGAACCCGGGATGCGCGCTGCAGATCGGCATGGGCTTGCGCGCGGCGCGCTTGCGGATCCGCGTTGCGCACCCGGTGGAGCTGCTCGAAGAAGCGTATGGATTCCCCGAAGCAGGCAGCCCCCGCTGAGCTTCCAGCAGCGGCCCAGAGACTGTTGGCGGCTGCGGCAAAGGGCAAGCGAGCACCGGTTTATCTCCTCTACGGAGAGCCGTACCTGGTCTCGCGCACGGCGCACGCGCTCGTGGAGGCGCTGCTGTCCCCCGAGCGGCGCGCCCTCAACCTGGAAATCCACGACGGCCGTACCGCACCCCTCGCGGCGGTAATCGACAGCGCGCGGACCCCGGGCTTCCTGGCCGGCGTCAAAGTCCTGTGGGTCCGCGAGCTGCCTTGCCTGCGCGCCCAGGAGACGCGCGCCGATCCCATTGGCGCCATTTGCGATGCCGTGGCCGCGGGGCAGATGGACCGCGCCGCCGCCCAACTGCTCGCGCTACTAGTGCAGGCAGGTTGGTCTCAGGAAGACTTCGAGACGCGGCGGTTCAGCGAGGCGCCCCGCCAAGCCATCGAGGCCGCGTTCGGGCCAGCGCTAGCGGAGGCGCAGCTCCAGGCGCTGGACGAAGCGCAGGCCTGGGCGCGCGAGCGCGGCCTGCGACTCTCCGCAGTCGCGGACGACGAAGCCCAGCTCTGGAGCCTCCTGGAAAAGGGCTGGCCTCCGCAGGTGGTCCTGTTGTTGACCGCAGAAAGCGTGGACCTGCGAAAGCGGGTGGTGAAAAAACTCCTCGAGCGCGGCGAGGCGCTCGAGCTCCGCTTCGAACGCGAGCGCTCCGGAGCGCTGCGCGCGCAAAGCGCCGCGCGCATCGTCGAGAGCGTGGTGGCGGCCTACGGAAAGCAACTCGCGCCGGCAGCGCGCGCCCGCTTGCTGCAGCGGGCAGGTGCAGATCCGGCGGCGCTGGCCAGCGAGGTGGAAAAACTCTGCCTGTTCGCGGGCGACGAACCGGTGCTGACCGCAGAGCACGTCGACGCGGCGGTTCGCGACCTCGCTGAGGCATGGATCTTCGACTTCACCGACGCGCTCGGAAGCCGGGAAGCGCAGCGCGCGATTCCCGTGCTGCGCGGCTTGCTCGCAGAGGGCACGCATCCGCTGCAAGTGCTCGCGGTCCTGCACGCTCATATCCGCCTGCTGCTCGTGCTGCGGGACTGCCTGGACGGGCCATGGCGCGGCAAGTGGAACCCGGCCCTGCGCCCGGAGGCTTTCGGGAGCGGCCTTCTGCCGCTGCTCCCCGACGAGGAACGCGCGTTCCTCGCGGGCGTGCATCCCTACCGGCTGACGCTCGCGGCAAAGACCGCGGCGCGGTGGGAAGCGGAGCGGCTCCGGCGGGCGCTGCGGGAACTCGCCGCTCTCGATCTCAAGTTCAAGAGTTCCGGCGGCGACCCGGCCATACTTCTGGAGGCGTTCGTGCTGGACCTGTGCGCGCGGTGACGCCCGGAGATACCCGCGAAACCGCTCCGGCGCAGCTACCAGCTCCGCGGCAGCCCCAAAACCCGATGCGCGACGATGTTGCGCTGCACCTCGCTCGTGCCTCCGGCAATCGTCGCCGAGCGATCATAAAGGTATTGATACGCCCACGCGCCCCGGTCCAGCGTATGCGGCCCGTCGTCCCAAAGAGCCCCGTAGGGTCCGAGCATCTCGATGCCCGCTTCGGAAAAGTGTTGTTCCAACTCGGTCGTGAACAGCTTCATCGCCGCCGACATGTGCGGGTTCAGCCGCCCGCGCAGCTGGTCCGTCAGCGCGCGAAGGCCAAACGCCTTGGTCACTCGCGCCTCGATCGCCAGCGCTGCCCGGCGCTGTCGCCAGATGCGATCGCCAAGCATGCCCCGCTGCTGCGCCAGCCGCACGAGCCGAGCGAAATTCTGGTCCACCCGCAGCGCTCCCGCGATCCCGGTACGCTCGTGAACCAGCGCCGTGGTCACGATCTCCCACCCTTGCCCCTCCCTGCCGAGCAGGTTCTCCGCTGGCACTTCCACGTCGCGCAGAAACACCTCGTTGAACTCGGAATCGCCCGTGATCTGGCGGATGGGCCGCACCTCGATCCCCGGAGACTTCAAGTCGACCAGCAGGACCGACAGGCCGGCCCACTTCGGCCCATCCGCCGACGTGCGCACGAGGAGGAAGTACCAGTCGGCGATGTGGGCAATAGTCGTCCACACCTTCTGGCCGTTGACCACGTACCCGTCGCCCGTGCGGACCGCGCGCGTGCGCACCGAGGCCATGTCCGACCCCGCTCCCGGTTCCGAGTATCCCGTTGCCCAGATTTCCTCCGCGGTGAGTATCTTGCGCAGAAAGCGCTGCTTTTGCGCCTCGGTGCCGTAGCGGGCAATCGCCGGCCCGACCCACCAGATCGCCATGGCGTTGATAGGGCCCGGCGCATCCGCGCGGGCCAGTTCCTCGTTGAGGATCGCCTCCTGCATGGGGCCCAGTCCCGCGCCGCCGTACTCCGCCGGCCATCCCGCCCCGAGAAAACCCGCCTCGTAAAGCTTGCGCTGCCAGGCCCGCAGGGTTTCCAGGTCGCGGCGCAGGGGCTTCGGCGGCGCGTTTTCCCGGATCCACGCCGCCACGCGCGCTCGAAAAGATTCTTCCTCGGGGGTGTAATTCAGGTCCATTGCCGTCGCTCCACTGGCACCGCCTTGCCGCCCGTCGGCAGTCCGGGAATCCCGCCCTATCGATTCAATCCACTCCGCGGCGGACGACGAATACGGGACACGGGGCGTGGCGCACAATCTTCTCCGCCACCGAGCCGATCAGCAAGTGCTGCAACCCCGTCCGCCCGTGGGTCGCGACGACGATCAGGTCGACTTTGTACTCCTTGGCGATGCGGAGAATCTCGGCAAAAGGATCGCCGACCTCCGCCAGCAGGACGCAGTTGGGATAGCCGCCGAGCCGCTCCTGGCGGATTTGCTCGAGCTTCGCCGCGGCGCGCTTTTGCACCTCGCCAAAGGGCAGCACGTGCCCCGCAGGCCGGAACTCGTCGCTCATCGGGTCGTGCAGAATGTGCGGCAGGACGAGCGTGCCCTCGGAGGCGCGGGCGAAGCGCAGCGCGTAGTCGAGCGCGTGATAGGAAGCATCGGAGAAATCGATGGGACAGAGAATCGTCTTGAACTCTCGGGGCATCGCGACCTCCTGATTCCGAAAGCCACTATGCCCGCGTGCCCGGAGGACTCGCAAGAGCCCGCCGCTGCGCGCCCCTCACGCCACCACCCCCTCGGACCGCAGCTGCGCGATCTCCTGGCGCGAGAACCCCAACTCCGCAAGCACTGCGTCCGTGTGCTCGCCGAGCATCGGCCCCGGTCCTGCCACCCGCCCCGGCGTTTCGGAAAGGCGAAACGGTACCCCGTCGAACTCCAGTACCTCGCCTTCCGGGGACACCGCGCGCGCCCAGAAACCGCGCGCCCGCAAGTGCTCGTCGCGGGCGCAGAGATCCTCGGCGTCGGCGACCACTCCCGCAGGAACGCCGGCGGCTTGCAGCAGCTCCATGACCTGCCACGCATCCCGCTCCCGCGTCCACGCCTCTACGAGCGCATCGAGATCTTTCCGGTGCTCGAGGCGAGCAGCGAGCGTGCGAAAGCGCTCTTCACCGGCCCACGGCGGCGACCCCATGGCCGCGACCAGGCGCTGCCAGTCCTCTTCGCCAAAGGCTGCAATCGCGCACCAGCGATCGGCGCGGCTCCGATTTCCGCGCTCCGCACGTCGGTCCGCGCACCGATACACCCCGTGCGGTGCCGCTGCCGCTTCCGGAGATTCGTTGCCGCGCGGCTCCACAGATTGGCCGTTCAGCACGCCGAGAAGCCCCGGCCCTAGCAGCGCCACAGCGCTCTCGAACTGAGACAGGTCGATGAATTGCCCACGGCCCGTTCGCTGTCGGTGCCACAGTGCCAGTAACACCGCCAGGGCCCCGGTATATCCGGCGGCCATGTCCGCGTACGAGTATCCCCAACCTGCTGGCTCGCGACCCGGCAACCGCATCATGTATGTATAACCCGCCAGGGCCTGGAGCGTCGGCCCATAGCTCACGTAGTCGCGATGCGGGCCCGTGTGGCCGAAGCCCGACATGCTCAGAGCGATGATGTCGGGACGGAGTTTTCGCAACTCCTCGAAGGTCAGCCCCCAGTTGGCCATGACCCGGGGGCTAAAATTGTCCACGACGACGTCGGCAGTAGCGATCAGGCGCCGGGCGATGGAGAGCCCGCGGGGATCGTTCATATCGAGGACGATGCTCCGCTTGCCGCGATTGAGGTTACCTGTAAGGCCACCCCGCCGCGTGCCGAAGTCCAGGGAGTCGGGGCGCTCGATTTTGATCACATCCGCGCCGTGGTCGGCCAGGATTCGGGTCGCCACGGGGCCCGCCACCACCCACGTGAAATCGGCCACGCGGATTCCCTCGAGTACCCTGCGCTCCCCCTCGACCGGGCTCGGTGCCGCGAGCGGGCGAGCCCGGCGAGTTCGCTCTGCCTCGGCGAGCACCTCGGCCGTATGCTCTCCTAGATGCGGGGGGCGACTCCGGATGCGCCACGGCGTCGCGCTGAAACGGTACGGCGCGCCGGGATAGCGAATCCGCGCAGCGATGTCCTCGTGGAAGACTTCCACGAAGAACTCTCGCCCCTGCAACTGCGGGTGGCGCGGAACCTCCTCGAGCGGGGCGACGGCAGCGTAGGGAATGCGCCGCAGTTGGGCGCCTTCGACGATCTCGGCCACCGACCGGTGCGCAACCCACTGGTCGAGCACGTCGAACAGGTGCTCGCAGTGATCGCGGCGGTAGCGGTAGTCCTCCCACTCGGGCCGGTCGAGATCTTGCGCCTCGCCGTCTGCTTTGACCCACTCGACGAGCGACGTCCAGTCTCCCAGCGCACAGTGCAGGATATAGCCGTCGCGGCACTTGCCGACCCGGAAGTACCGAGTCCAGTGAAGGCTTCCGCGCCGCTCCGCGATGCGACCGGACTGCCGGTACCATCCCGTAACGTGCTCGACCGCGCAGATCACGCACTCCTGCACGCTCGCATCGATGCGCTGTCCCCTCCCCGTGCGCTCGCGGTGGAGTAGTGCGAGCAGGATTGCAATCGCAGTGTACGCGGACGCCGTGTGGTACGCCTGCAGCCCGAAGCCGCGAAGCGGAGGCTCGTCGGGAAACCCGTTGACGAACAGCATGCCTCCCACGGCTTGGGCCACCGTATCGCTCGTTCGCCAGTGGGCGCGCGGGCCGCTCTGCCCGAACGCTGTGAGCGAGGCAAAGACGAGCCGCGGATTCAGAGCTCGCAATTCCTCGAACGAGAGCTGCCACCGCTCCATGGTCCCCGGCGGCAGCGTTTCCAGCAGCACGTCGGCCGCGGCGGCGAGCTGCCGGAAACGCTCGCGGTCCGAAGCGGCAGAGAGATCCAGCACCGCGCTGCGCTTGCCCGCATTGTAGTGCCAGAAAAACAGGCTCCGCTCCGGGTCGGGGTGGCCGCCGTGAAACGGGCCGATGCGACGTGTCGGATCGCCGCCGGGCGGCTCGATCTTCACGACCTCTGCCCCCATGTCCGCCAGCAGCTTGCCGCAGTACGCACCTTTCTCGTCGCTCAGCTCCAGGACGCGGACGCCGTCGAGGGCGGGGAGTTGTTCCATCGGCCGGTGCTTTTAACTCCGGAACCTCGCGCAGCCAAGGCACGCCAGGGCCAGCGCCGCATGTGCGGGCGGAATCGGCGGGGGGCTGGGCCGTCATGGAAAAAAAAGGCCGCGGAAAACTTGAACCCGCAGCGCCGGATTGGTATAGGCGCCGCACACTCCGGCGATCGCCGGGCTTGAAGCCAAGTCAAGCGCCATCCGGCAGGGTTGGCGGGGAAGGAGCGGCAATGGGTCGAGCCGTGATCACCTCGCGGAGGAGTGACCGATGGGTGTGGATCGTTTTGGCGGGGCTCGCGTGCCTCTTGCACGGCTGGGGCCTCGAGGCACGGGCAAGCGGCGGGCGGCTGCGCGCCAAAGCGGCTGCTAGTCGCAAGCCCACTTCGGCTCGCGCCGCGGCACGGCCGCCGGCGCGAACCGCTGCGAGTAGCGCCCGCAGTGCGACCACTCGCAACACGCAGCCCAGTACCCGGGGGCGATTGGCACACCGACCACCGCGGCGGCAGGGGGCCGGGCGACAGAGGCGGGGCCCTGCGGCCGCGGTTGCCGCGAAAAACGGCGTGCGCGCCAAGGCGAGCTCGCGCGCAAGGAAGGTGAACCGGTTGCGAAGGCAGGCAGCAGCGCAACCGCCGGCAATGCCGCTGGCGGAAAGTGGCGCTAGCGGCGGCTCCCTCATCAACGTCGCCACGCAGTTCCTGGGCTCGCCTTATAGGTTCGGGGGGAATGGGCAGCGCGGCTTCGACTGCTCGGGATTCGTGCGCACCGTATACTCCGCAGTAGGCGTGGAATTGCCGCGCTCGGCGCGCGAGCAGTTTCGAGTCGGGCGCCGCGTGCCGACGCATGAGTTGCGGCCGGGCGATTTGGTATTCTTTCGCACCTATCGCCCCCATGCGTCGCACGTGGGAATCTACCTGGGCAGCGGGCTCTTCGTGCATGCCGCCACGAGAGGGCGCGAAGTCCGGATCGACTCGCTGGACGACGACTATTACCGAAAGCGCTACCTCGGAGCGCGCCGGCTCTCCCTCGGCGACCTCGCCGTCTTTGAGTCCGGCGAGCCCAGCATGCCCGAACCGTCGTGCAAGCTCCAGGCACTGTGCTCTGCCGCCGCGGGGCCAGCGCTCGGCGGGCTGCGGGTGACCGGGGCGGGCGTGTAACCGGAAAGGCGGCGAACCGGGTCAGACGTCCAGCGCCCGTTTGTCGCGCGGCCCGAAGCAGACGCCGCGTTTCGAGTCGCGGATAAAGGCGATCATCTCGCGCACGGCCTCGGTTGGGCCGTCGCGTTCGAGATCTGCGAGTGCCAGTTTCAGGTTTGCCCGTCGCCCAAAGAGGCGAACGAACGCGCGCCAGACTGCCTGGATTTGATCGGCGCGGAACCCTGCGCGGCGCATCCCGACGCGGTTGATGCCGCGTAGGGTGTGCGTAAAGTCCATCACACAGAACGGCGGCACGTCGCGGCTGGTCCGCGACATCCCGCGCAGCAGCGCCAGGCGGCCAATGCGAACGTACTGGTGCACGACGCAGTTTCCGGAAATGAAAGCGCGGTCGCCCACTTCCACGTGTCCCGCCAGCATTGCACCGCCGCACAGAATCACACTGTTCCCCATGCGCACGTTATGGCCCACGTGCGCGTACGCCATGATGTAATTGTCGTCGCCGATCGCGGTCCCTGAGCCCGGAGCTGTGCCGCGGTGCAGCGACGCGTATTCCCGGATCACATTGCGGTCCCCAATGCGCAGGAAGGTATCGCCACCGCTGTAAGCAAGATCCTGAGGCTCGTGGCCCACCACGGCACCGAAATGGATCACATTGTCGCGCCCGATCACGGTGTTCCCGGTGAGGACCGCATGCGCCAGGACACGGGTACCGGAGCCCACCTGAACCGGCCCCTCGATCACCACAAAGGGGCCGATCTCCGCGGTACTATCGATCTCGGCACGCGGGTCGACGCGCGCGGTCGGGTGAACGGCCATCCGACCCCGGCCGGTTCAGCTGTCCTCCCCGCCGTCCGAATCCGGGCGGCACGCCCCCTCACCACCTAGGCCCTCTGCCTCGCCCGGAATCCGATAGCGCTCGCCCAACCAGTTAGCGAGATCGATCAACTGACAGCGCTCCGAGCAAAAAGGACGATGGGGATTTCCGGTCCACGTAACTTCGGCTCTGCAAATCGGACAAAGCCGAGTGGCGCTTGCCATGGGTGCATTTCTAGACGGCGCCGGGGGGCTTTGCAATTCAGGACTCGGCCCGCGGCTGCATGGACCCCCGAAAAAAAGCCGGCTTGGCCCCCGCAGGCAAGCTCCGTCATTCGCGCTGCAGTCCGCACAGGCACGGCGCGATCGCGTCAGGCTGCCCGTCGCGCTTGCACCCACCACGGGCCCCGCCACCCGCCAGGTGAGTACGACCCGCCCGCTCGCCTGCTCGCCCGTCCCCGAGACACCCAGCCCGCAACGGCTGCAGCGAAAACGAGAAAGCCCCCGAGTACCGCTAGCCCCGACCAGTCGAATACCCCGATCTCCGGCGCCAACAGCGGCACCGGGACCAAATTCACGCCATAAGGAATGCCATACATTTAGCTGATCTCCACTGAATCAATGTTCACTTCACTATTACTCATTATTCTTCCATCGCGCAATAGGGGGGTTCACTTTGGGGGACGTAGTTTCATGTTTGGTGGCGTAGCTCGACGCCATCCTGGCACCGTCGATCGCAACGCCGGCCTGTCGCTCCGGAGGCTCACGGCACGCGTGGTGCCGCGTCTCCTCGCCCCGAGGCCGCGCACCAAGCCACTCCGGTCGGGTTCCAATCCAAGCGAACCGGTCACAAGCCCATGCTTCCCCTCTTGTCGCGCAAGTGCGGGGAATAGCGTCGGTCCAAGACGGGGATTGCCGCCACGGCCTCGTCTGGCGGGGTGGGCGGAGCGAGTCTGTGGATGGCGAGGGCGGCAAGGATAATGGCGGCAGCCCGACTGCCCGGAGTCGCACAGCGCCCGGTGCAGGCGCAGGGGAGATCGAGCCCCAGGAGGCGTGCCACACGCAAAGCCTGCGCAGCCTCGGCGGGGCGATAGATCGACTCCTGCGGCCTCGAGCCTTTTCTCTATTCGGGCGCGCGCTGGAGCAGCGATGCGAGCGCGGCGACGTAGATATGCGCCTGCGCGCGCTCATCGGTCGGGTGGTAGACCGGCCGCAGCTCGCTGATGTCCCTGAGATTCTCGAAGGCCCGCTCCACCTCGCCGCGCTCCTTAGTAGACCCGCACCGCTTCCGCCGCCGCCGTGAGATTCCTCTCCCCGGTCTGGGTCAAATACTTCGCCAACTTCGCCTCGAGCGCCTCTTCCCGCCTGAGCTCCACGGGGTGCACGGAGCATCGGAAGCGGGCGGCCGTCCTTGTACCCCCGGCCGTAGTAGGGGTAGCCATGGCGGCCGCCGATGGATGCTGCTCTCCCACGCCTCGTTCTGTCACGGCTTACGCCGCCGGCTCCCCGCGCGGCGAAAACCCGGCTTTGAGGTCGCACCTGTCGTGCACGTGCACGTACCGGCCGACGCCGAAAGAGCACTCGACCCCGTCAATGTCGTCCTTCCTTCGAGATCGGCACGACGGAGGCAAGGAACCGGAGCGTGCACAAAGGCCCAAATGGCACGGATGGGCCTTGAGCCAGAACGCGAAAAATCGAGAACCTTTTTCTCCGGGGCGAGAGACCGCGAGCCGTTGGGGCCGTCCCTGACTGCTTCGCCGGTGAAGTTCGGCTCCTAGGGCTGTGCGAAAGAATCAGCGAGACGCTGGCAGCGTGGCGCGATAGGCCCCCCGCGATGGTTCTCGTGCCGTCGCACGATGCCTCTCGGCGGGGGACATTAGCCAATAGCGCCCTCGCGTGAGGGGGGGGGAGCCAGAAAAAGTCGAACGGGCCCGAGACCAGCGCTGAAAGCGCCCTCGCGTGAGGGGGGGCTCTCCACCCTAGGACTTTCACTGCGCCTCCGAGGGACGCCTCAATACGGGGCTTGGAGAGC
>JBBIUR010000077.1:0-14736 GCA_037440145.1 Myxococcales bacterium
TCGTTCCGTATACCGACAACTTCTTTGCCGCTCTCAACTCGGCGGTCTTCAGCGACGGCTCGTTCTGTTACATCCCGAAAGGCGTGCGCTGCCCGATGGAGCTCTCCACCTATTTTCGCATCAACGCGGCAAAGACGGGGCAGTTCGAGCGCACGCTGATCATCGCCGACGAGGGCAGCACCGTGAGCTACCTGGAGGGCTGCACGGCGCCCATGCGGGATGAAAACCAACTGCACGCCGCGGTGGTGGAGCTGGTGGCACACGCCAACGCGCAGATCAAGTACTCCACGGTGCAGAACTGGTATCCCGGCGACAAGGAGGGCAAGGGCGGGATTTACAACTTCGTGACCAAGAGGGGCATTTGCCTCGGTCCGAACTCCAAGATCTCGTGGACGCAGGTGGAGACCGGGTCGGCAATCACCTGGAAGTATCCGAGCTGTATCTTGAAGGGGGACAACTCGGTCGGCGAGTTCTACTCGGTGGCGCTGACGAACCACTACCAGCAGGCCGATACCGGGACCAAGATGATCCACATGGGGAGGAACACGCGCAGCACGATTCTCTCGAAGGCCATCTCGGCCGGGCACGGGCAGAACAGCTATCGGGGCCTGGTCCGCATCCTGCGCAGCGCGGAAGGAGCCCGCAATTACACGCAGTGCGACTCATTGCTGATCGGCGACCGGTGCGGGGCGCACACGTTCCCCTACATCGAGGTGCGCAACCGCTCGGCGCAAGTGGAGCACGAGGCGACGACCTCCAAGATCAGCGACGACCAGCTCTTCTACTGCTTGCAGCGAGGGCTTTCGGCGGAGGATGCGGTGTCCATGATTGTCAACGGTTTCTGCAAGGAGGTGTTTCGCGAGCTGCCGATGGAGTTCGCCGTCGAAGCGCAGAAACTGCTCGGGGTGAGCCTCGAGGGGAGCGTGGGGTGAGATGGGAGCGGAAGAGCAGCAAGGGGCCCCGGGGCCGGCGGGAGAGCCAGTGGGGAAGCAGCCGATTCTGGAGATTCGGGATCTTCACGTCCGCGTAGGGGGCACGGAGATCTTGCGCGGCATCGATCTGGTCGTCTGGCCCGGGGAGGTGCACGCGATCATGGGGCCGAACGGATCCGGAAAAAGCACCCTGGCCCACGTGCTTGCCGGTCGCGAGGGTTACGAGGTGACGCGCGGGGAAGTGCGGTACGAGGGGCGGGACCTGTTGGCTCTCGCTCCGGAGGAGCGCACCCGCGAGGGCATCTTTCTCGCCTTCCAGTATCCCGTGGAGATTCCGGGGGTCGGCAACTCCTACTTCTTGCGCACGGCGCTCAACGCGATCCGCAAGCACCGGGGCCTCGAGCCGATCGACGCGATGGATTTCCTCGCCTTGCTGAAAGAGAAGATGCGCGCGGTGGACATCGACGAGGCCCTGATGAAGCGGGGCGTGAACGAGGGGTTCTCTGGGGGCGAAAAAAAGCGCAACGAGATCCTGCAGATGGCTGTGCTGCAGCCGAAGCTCGCCATCCTGGACGAGACGGACTCGGGGCTCGACATCGACGCCCTGCGAATCGTCGCCGAGAGCGTGAACGCGCTGCGAACGGAGGAGCACGCTGTGCTCGTGGTGACCCATTACCAGCGGCTGCTGAATTTCCTCGTGCCCGACCGCGTGCACGTGTTGCTCGGGGGCCGCATCGTCCAGTCGGGAGGTCGCGACTTGGCTCTGGAGCTCGAGCGAAAGGGATACGCCGAACTGGAAAAGGCTGCCGCCTCCGCCTGATGCCGATGGAAGCCATCGAGACCTACCTCTCCGCGCACCGCCGGGAAGACCGTGGAGCCCCGGCCTGGCTGCACGCATTGCGGCGCGCGGGCATCGAGCACTTCGAACGCCTCGGCTTTCCGAAGCCGCGCTTGGAGGAGTGGAAGTACACCGATGTCGCGCCGATCGCGCGTACTCCGTTTCGGCCCGCCGCGCACTCGGAGTGGCAGTCGGCCCGGCAGGTGGCGCGGGAGTTCTCGCTGCCCGCAGGGTGCGAGCTGGTGTTCCTCAACGGTCGCCTCGTTCCCTCCCTGTCTGCCGCCGGCGCGCTGCCCCCTGGGGTGGTGGCCGCGGCTCTGGCGGAAGCGCGGGGGAGGCAGGAGGAGCTGTTGCGGGAGCATTTGGGCCGCTATGCGGCGGTTGGCGAGCGGCATTTCGTGGCGCTGAATACGGCTTTTCTCGGCGACGGCGCGCTCCTCTACATTCCGCGCGGCGCCGTCGTCGCCGAGCCGATCCACTTGCTATTCCTCGGTTTCGCGCCGGACGAGCCCGTCGCCTGCTTTCCCCGCGTGCTCATCGTCGCCGAGGAGGGCAGCCGAGCCGTGGTGGTGGAAACGTATGCGGGGAGGCCGGGGGAACGGTACTTCACGGACGCCGTGACCGAGATCGCGCTGGCGCCGGGGGCGCAGCTCGCGCACGTGAAGGTTCAGCTCGAAGGCGAAGACGCCTTCCACGTCGGTGCGATCGAGATCCGGCAGGCGCAAGGGAGCCGGTTCGAATCTCACAGCATCGCGCTGGGAGCGGCTCTATCGCGGACGGAGATCCGCAGCGTGCTCGCCGGCGAGGGTGCGGAATGCGGGCTGAACGGCCTGTACCTCGTGGCCGGGCGGCAGCACGTGGACCACCAGACCTGTATGGACCACGAGCGCCCGGGCGGCACGAGCCGCCAGCTCTACAAGGGGGTGCTCGACGGCAGGGCGACCGGGGTCTTCCACGGCCGGGTGATCGTGAGGCCCGGCGCGCAGAAGAGCGATGCGCAGCAGGTGAACAAGAACCTCCTCCTTTCGGAGGAGGCCGCGGTGAACAGCCAGCCGCAGCTCGAGATCTTCGCGGACGACGTGCGCTGCAGCCACGGTGCGGCAGTCGGACAGATCGACGAGGAGGCGCTTTTCTACCTCCGGGCGCGGGGCATCGATCCGGCCGAGGCGCGCGCGATCTTGATTGCGGCGTTCGCCAACGAGTTCGTGGAACGCATTCCGGTCGACGCAGTGCGCGCGCGGCTAGCGGAGAGACTGCGAGGAGCCCTGCGCCCGGCGCTAGTGGCGCGGGTCGGAGAGAACGGATGAGGACCGCTCCGGATACCGCGCCGGTGTCGGCGAACCGAGGGGGCTTCGACGTCGAGAGGGTGCGGGAGGAGTTCCCCATCCTGCGGCAAAAGGTCCACGGCAAGCCGCTCGTCTACCTGGACAACGCCGCGAGCAGCCAGAAACCGCGGGCCGTGATCGAGAGAGTGGCGCGCTTCGACTCCGAGGAATACGCAAACGTGCACCGCGGCCTGCACGCGCTCAGCGAACGCGCGACCCGCGCCTTTGAAGAAACCCGCGCCAAGGTGCGCCGCTTTCTCAATGCTGCGGAGGACCGCGAGATCGTCTTCGTGCGCGGCACCACGGAGGCCATCAACCTCGTGGCGCACAGTTACGGCCGCATGGCGTTCCAGCGGGGCGACGAGGTCGTGATCACGGCAATGGAGCACCACTCGAACATCGTGCCGTGGCAGCTCGTCTGTCAGGAGCGCGGTGCGTCCCTGCGCATTGCGCCGATGAACGATGCTGGGGAACTGTTGCTCGACGAGTACGAGCGCCTGCTCGGCCCGCGCACGAAGCTCGTGGCCGTCGCCCACGTGTCGAACGCCCTGGGGACGATCAATCCGGTGCGGCAGATGGTCGAAATGGCCCACCGCCGCGGTGTTCCCGTGCTCGTCGACGGCGCGCAGGCGGTGCCCCACCTGCCGGTGGACGTGCGCGAGCTGGATTGCGACTTCTACGCGTTTTCCGGCCACAAGCTCTACGGGCCCACGGGCGTCGGAGTGCTTTATGGGAAGGCCGCACTGCTGGAAAAAATGCCGCCGTACCAGGGCGGCGGCGAGATGATCACGGCGGTCACGTTCGAAAAAACTTTCTACAAGGAGATCCCGTACAAGTTCGAAGCCGGCACACCGAACATCACCGGAGTCGTGGGCCTGGGGGCGGCGATCGACTATGTGACGGGCATTGGGCTGCAGCGGGCGCAGGCTTATGAAAGCGAGTTGTTGGCCTACGCGACGGAACGGCTGGTCGCGATCCCGCGGCTGCGGATCATCGGCACCGCCCGCGAGAAGGCGAGCGTGATTTCCTTCGTGATCGAGGGGATTCATCCGCACGATATCGGCACGGTCCTGGACCGCGAGGGCATTGCGATCCGCGCTGGGCACCACTGCGCGCAACCCGTCATGCAGCGCTTCGAGCTGCCCGCCACGGCACGGGTGTCCCTCGCTTTTTACAACACCCGCGAGGAAATCGACGCCTTGGTGCGGGGCATCCACAAAGTGATCGAGCTGCTGGGATGAGTACCGAACTGCGGGAGCTCTACCAAGAGGTCATCGTCGACCACAGTAGGCGGCCGCGCAATTTCCGGGCTCTGGATGGGGGAGCGCGGAGTGCCGAGGGTTACAACCCTCTGTGCGGGGACCGCTGTACGGTGTATGTGCGGCTCGAGGGCGACGTTCTCCGAGAAGTGACCTTCCAGGGCTCGGGTTGTGCGATCTCGACGGCTTCGGCTTCGGTGATGACCGAAGCCGTGTCGGGCAAGTCGCGGAGCGAGGTGCAGGAGCTGTTCGAGCGGTTCCATTCGCTGGTGACCCGCGGCCTGGGGGAGGCGCCGCCTCGAGGCTTGGGGAAACTTGCCGTCTTTGCGGGCGTGAGCGAGTTTCCGAGCCGCGTGAAGTGCGCGATCCTGCCGTGGCACACCTTGCAGGCAGCCCTGCGCGGCGAGAAGGAGACGGTGACGACCGAGTGAGTGCGCGCTGCCGCGCAGCCGTTTTTTGGATCCGACGGGAGGGCCAGAGATGCCCAGGTACGAAGAAGTGGAGCTCAGGCGCGATTGCGAGGTCGTGGAAATCCCTTATGGAAACACGATCACCTTGCCTGCCGGGACGCCACTGGTAATCACGCAGGCGCTGGGCGACATGTACACCGTTCAGGCCCCAACGATCGGCGGGCTGTATCGCCTCGCGGCCAAGGATGCCGATGCCATCGGGAAGCAGCCTCCGGCCCCTGCAGCAGCGAGGGCCGGGCAAGCAGCAGCGGCACCGGTGGAAGAAGCCGCGGTGTGGGAGCAGTTGCGCTGCGTGTACGATCCGGAGATCCCGGTGAACATCGTGGATCTCGGCCTGGTCTACGATCTGCGGATCGAACCCGCGGAAGGGGGCAGCCGCGTGTATGTCGCGATGACGCTGACGGCACCGGGTTGCGGGATGGGCCCGGTGATCGCGGAGGACGCGAAGCGGCGGATCGAGAGCCTGCCGGGCGTGGTGGAAGCGATCGTGGACGTGGTATTCGACCCGCCGTGGAATCCCTCCATGATGTCGGAAGCAGCGCGCCTCGAGTTGGGAATGGATTGAGATCCAGTGCAGGCGGAGGGGTGGGGCGGGGACCGAGACGCTGCGGCGCATTGCCGGTCGCTTCGGGGTCGGTGGCGCACGGGCAGTGGCTCCTCTGCGCATCGGCGCGGAGTCGATAAGCCTGGCTACGGGACGTCTACCAGTCTTTCGATCTAGCGGGGTGGCAGTACACCGGGCCCGCTCGGCGCACAGGTTGGGGGCGCGAGCGGAACTCGATTGTGGGCTCGACCGGGGCTCCCTTCGCCGTTGACCGCTGCGGCCGATGTTGCCTGGCGGTCATCTACCGCGACGGGTCGTTTTTCTGGTCGCTTTTGTTGCCCGCGTGCAAGGTGTAGCCCGATTGCGCTTCGCACAACGAGACGCTCGTGTTCCACTCCGACAATCCTTACGACTTTCGGCGGTACTGCGGGGCGCGAACGCTCCGACACGAGGCGCGCGCCGGAGCGGATCCATGAGCCGGAGAGCGACCGGTGGTCCATCACCGCGGCGGGGTGGCCCTGGGCAGCGACCCCCACCGCGGGAGAAGTCGCGGTGGCCCCGGTGCGCTGGAAGTAAGGGGCGCCGGGGGTGCCGTTGTGGCAAGAATGGGCGAGGTCAGGCCTTCGCTCACTTGAGCTCGTCGCGCCCGTAGCCCAGCAGGGTGCGCGCAATGATCAGGCGCTGGATTTCCCCGGTGCCCTCGTAGATGTCGGTGATCCGGCAGTCGCGAAACCATTTCTCGAGCAGGTGCTCGCGCGAGATGCCCATGGGCCCGAGGATCTCGATGCAGCCCTGCGTGATCTCGCGCACTGCTGCCCCTGCCTTGGCCTTGCACACCGATGCCTCCAGGTTGTTCGGCCGGCCCTGGTCGGCGAGCCAGGCGGCTCGAAGTACGGAGAGAACGGCAGCCTCGTGCAGAGCTTCGAGGCGCAGGAACTTTTCCGCGAGCGCCGATTGGCTCGGCAACCCCGGCCCGTAGCGCACCTCGATGCCTGCCTGCTGCAGCGCCTCGCGCGTGAAGTCGAGAGCGGCTTCGGCGATCCCGAGGCCGAGGGCAGCGACCGTGGGCCGGGTCATGTTGAAGGTCTTCATGGCGCCGCGGAAGTCGCCTGACGAGCCGCGGGGAACCGTTTCGTCCCCACCGAGCAGATTGCCGCGCGGGATGCGGCAGTCCTGAAAGACAATGGCCGCGGTGTCGTCGGCGCGGATGCCTAGCTTCTTTTCCTTGTGGGTGACGATGAAGCCGGGGGTTCCCTTCTCGACGAGAAAGGATTTGATGCCCGCGCGCCCAGCGGATTTGTCGATGGTCGCCCAAACGACGACGCCGTCGGCCCGACAGCCCGTGGTGACGAAGATCTTCTCCCCGTTCAGCACCCATTCGTCGCCATCGAGCACTGCCGTGGTTTGCAAGCGCGACGGGTCGGAACCGCACCCCGGCTCCGTGATCGCCATCGCGAGCGTGAGGTGGCCCCATTTCGCTTTTTGCTCGGGGGTCCCGGTGGCCTGCAGCGCCGAGTTCCCGAGCCCGCCGCGCTGCCGGCGGACGCGGACGCAGTAATCGCCCCAGCTCTGCCCCATCGCGATCAGCGTAGTGAGAACTGCCATGCCGGCGTCTTCCTCGGTCCGCTCCCCGAGCAGCGCAAGGGGGTTCGGAAGCTCCTTTGCTTCCGCCAGCTCCTGGGGCGGAAACTCGTGTTCGTTCTCGTCGTAGTGCCGGGCGTATTTGCGGGCGACGAGCGCCTCGCGGCGCACGGCCTCGAGCACCCTTTTGTCGTTGGCGGAAAGTTCGAAATCGATCATGGCTCCCTCCGGCTCGCTCCAGCTCAGACCGCGACCATTCCCTCGAGTACCCCCAAAGTGCGGGCGTTGCGGAACCACATCTCCACGGGATGCTCGCGAATGTAGCCGTGCCCTCCGAGCACTTGCACGCCGTGGTCCGCGACCCACAGGCTCTTTTCCGCGGCATACGCGCGCGCGAAGTGCGCGGCTCGGGTCGCGTCGGCCCCCCGTTCGAGTTGGCTGGCCGCCTTCCAGACGAGCCACCGGCAGCACTCCACCTCGATGTGCATGTCGGCCAGGCGGAATGCGATCGACTGCTTGCGCGCGATGGGTTCGCCGAACGCCACGCGCTCTTTTGCATACGGGATGCAATAGTCCAGCACGGCGCGCGCGAGGCCCGTCAGGATGGCAGCGATCCCCACGCGGCAGTGGTTCAGAAGGCGCGCTACATCGGCGCGCGCAGGACCGCCGAGCCGGTCGCCAGGGCTCACTTCGACGTCCTCCAGCTCCAGCCTGGTGGTCGGCAGGCCGCGCAGGCCGAGGTTCTTCTCGGGCGCCGAGATCTTCAGCCCCGGAGCATCTCGAGCGACGAAGAATGCGTCGAGCCCGTCGGCGCTCTGGGCGACGACCAGGAAGTGTCGGGCGCGATCGCCCAGCGGCACGGCGCACTTCGCTCCGCTCAGCACGAAGGCGTTTCCGCGCCGGATGGCCGTAGTGCGTGGCCGGAACGCGTCGGCTGCGGGCCACGGCTCGGAGCACGCGAGCGCTGCCGCTGCGTACCCCCGCCCGCAGAACAGCGGAAGGTACCTCTTCTTCTGCTCCTCCGTGCCCTGGTCGAGAACCGCGTAGGCGAACGCCGACGAAGCCGCGGCGGCTGCGGCAAGCGCCGCGTCGCCGTACCCCAGCTCTTCGAGCACCATCGCGTTGGTCACCGGCGAGCGCGGGCCGCCGAACCCGCCATAGGCTTCGGGAATCTGGGCGGCTGCGATTCCCAGTGCCCACGCTTCCTCCAGGAAGGAGTCGGGCACCGCAGAGGCTTCATCGCAGGCCCTCGCAATCGGGCGCATGGCCCGCGTGGCGAACTCGCGCATGGTCTGCTGCGCTGTGGTCTGCTCTTCGGTCGGGGCGAACGAGATCATGCATGGCTCCTTTCGCGCGGCTGCGGCTGGGCCGCGGACCGCGCAGTGCGACTGCGGGGGATCTGGTAGAAGTAGTGGTCCAGGGCCTCGCGGCCTCCTTCCTTGGTCATGAGCCCCCGGCGAAACACCTCCCGGGCATCGGCCAGCCCGAGCGCCACGCTGCACCACACGCGCGCGTCCGCG
This sequence comes from Myxococcales bacterium, assembly GCA_037440145.1. GTDB lineage: Bacteria > Desulfobacterota > Binatia > HRBIN30 > BPIQ01 > JBBIUR01. The sequence continues at coordinate 8,470 of JBBIUR010000077.1, forward strand.
GTGTACCGGACGTTCGCGCGCGGGGCGAATCCGGGTCGCACCGTGCATGCGCCGCGAGCGATCCGAACCGTCCACACTCCGCCCCCCTGTCCGGTGAGCCGGATTTCGAACGTGAGATCCGCGCTGCGCGCCCGATCCTCGCGCAGCAGGAAGGGCAGGGACTCGAGGATCGACTGCGCCGAGGTAGCGGTGAACCGGCTCGGGTCGACCTGCAGGTCTGCCAGCCCGTGGTGCAGATACCAGCGCGCGATGGCGGCGATCACGGGCTCGAGCGACCGGCCGCGCTCCGTGGCCGCGTAGAGCGCGCGGGCGCCGCGGGAGACCCGGGTCAAGAAGCCGTTTTCCACCAGGCGCCGTAAGCGCGCCGCCAGCACGCGCGGGGCGATGCCCGTGCGCTGGCGGAGCTCCTGGAACCCCCGCGGGCTGTCGAGCACGTGGCGCACGAGCACGAGGGTCCACCGGTCGCCCAGGACGTCGAGAGCCCGGCCCACGGGACAGAAGATCGCACCGGGGTGCGGCACCGGAGCCGCGGCGCGGCGCCGTCGAGCTGAGAGTCCGGACCCAACCATGAGCGATATTTTTCTGGTACCGCAAGGGCTATTCAATGGGTAGGCCAGCAAAAATTTCCGGGATAGCTCTAGCCGGCGCGGCCACGCGCGGGCGGCGCACGCCCGCCGCTTGATCGGCTCCCGCGGAGCGCGCTAACGGTTTTTCATGGCCTTGCGCAGGGAGCGCAGTGCGGTGCGAAAGCCGGCGCGGGGGCGGCGGCAGCCGGTGTGGGCTCGCTGGCCTGACGAGAAGCTCCTGGATTTGCGCTTTTGCGACCTCGAGCTTCGGATCGAAGGTTCCGGCGTGGAAGCGCGCATCCAGCAGCTCTACCGCGAGCTCGACCAGCGGGGGTTGCGCTTTCGCCCGCACTTCTGGTTTTCCGACGACTGGTTCACGCCCGACGGGGTGCCCGGGAGCGCCATCCCCTTTTACCTCGGGCATCCGCGCCTGGCGCGGCTCGAAGAAAGCCAGATGCTGGAAGTCGAGGGAGGCACCCGCGAGTGGTGTATGCGGATCTTGCGACACGAAACCGGCCACGCCATCGACAACGCGTATCGATTGCGGCGCCGCCGGTGGCGGCAAAAGCTTTTCGGGAAATCGTCGCATCCCTACCCCGAGTACTACGCGCCGCGCCCGTACAGCCGCAGCTATGTCTTGCACCTCGAGCCCTGGTACGCGCAGAGCCATCCGGACGAGGACTTCGCGGAGACCTTTGCGGTCTGGCTCCACCCCCGCTCTCGGTGGCGAAAGCGGTACGCGGGCTGGCCCGTGTTGCGGAAGCTCGAGTACGTGGACGGGCTCATGTGCGAAATCGGGCCGCGAACGCCGCTCGTGCAAACCCGGCTCGAGGTCGACCCCTTCCACCGGCTGAAAAAGACCCTTCGCGAGCACTACCGGGAAAAGCGCGACCGCTACGGCATCGAGTACCCGAACGTGTACGACCGCGACCTGCGCCGGTTGTTTTCCGACGCTGCCGGCGCTGCGGGCAACACGACTGCTGCGCAGTTTGTCCAGCGCGTGCGAGACGATGTGCGCCGGACGGTGGCGTGCTGGACGGGCGAGTACCAGTACACCATCAAGCAGGTGCTCGACGACATCGCGCGCCGCTGCCGCGAGCTGCGCTTGCACCTGGCACTGCCCGAGGAGCGGGCAAAGGTCGACTTCACGGTGATGGTCGCGGTGCACGTGAGGAACTACATTCACAGCGGGCAGCACCGGGTGTGGCTGTGAGGAAACTCCGGATCCTGGCGCTGGTGCACCAAGAGCTGGTCCCGCCGGCGTGCCCGAGCAGCTCCGAAGTGACCGACGCGGATTGGAAAACCGAATTCGACGTGATCTCCGCCCTGCGCGCCTTGGGTCACGAGGTGTTGTCGCTCGGCGTGGCGGGAGACCTGGGCGTGCTGCGCAAGGCCATCGAGGAGTTCTCGCCGCACATCGCCTTCAACCTGCTCGAGGACTTCCACGACACGCCGATCTTCGACCAGAACGTAGTGAGCTACCTGGAGCTAGTGCGGCTGGCCTACACTGGCTGCAACCCGCGGGGGCTCTTGCTCGCGCGGGACAAAGCGCTGTCGAAAAAGCTCCTTGCCTATCACCGGATCCGCGTGCCGGAATTCGCCGTCTTCCGCATCGGCCGGGCGCCCCGCCGCCCCCAGCGACTTCGCTTTCCGCTCATCGTGAAGTCACTGACTCGCGAGGGCTCTGCAGGAGTGGCGCAGGCATCCGTGGTCGAGGACGAAACGCGCCTCGCCGAGCGCGTGCGGTTCGTCCACGAGTCCATCGGCACCGACGCCATCGCCGAGGCGTATATCGACGGCCGCGAGCTCTACGTGGGCGTCATCGGCAACGAGCGCCTTCGCGTGCTTCCAATCTGGGAGCTCTACTTCGACAGAATGCCCGAAGGGGCGTGGCGGTTCGCCACGGAGCGGATGAAGTGGAACCGGGCGTACCAAGAGCGCCACGGCATCCGCACCGACGCGGCTCGCGACCTCTCTCCCGAACAGCAGGCGGCGATCCAACACCTCTGCCGCCGGGTTTACCGCACGCTGGGGCTCTCGGGTTACGCGCGCATTGACTTGCGCCTCGACCCGGAGGGGCGCGCCTACGTGCTCGAGGCCAACCCGAACCCACAGCTCGCGTGCGGCGAGGATTTCGCCGAATCTGCCGGCCGCGCAGGCATCGGCTACGAGGCCCTGTTGCAGCGCATCTTGAGCCTGGGCCTCCGCTGGCGCCCCGATCGCCGCCGCTGAGACCCCTCACCACGCGTAGGCCTCCGGAGCCTCGCCTCCCGGGCCGGGAAAGATCTCATCCAGGCGCTGCAGCGCGGCCTCTCCGAGGTTCACCTCGAGCGCGCGGGCCGCGCTTTCGAGCTGGGCGAGCGTGCGCGGGCCGATGATCGGAGAGGTCACGGCCGGGTTCGCCAGCACCCACGCGAGCGCGACCACGGCGGGCGGCTCGCTGATCTCTCGACACAGGTCCTCGTACTGCTCTAGTTGCCAGCGGTGCCGTTCCGCAACGGCTTGGGCCCGCGGGCCGCAGCGCCTCGACCCATCGCCGGCGGCTCCAGCCAGAACGCCTCCTTCCAAGGGGCTCCACGGAAGCACGGCCAGCCCGTACGCGCGGCACGCGGGGATCACTTCGAGCTCGATCGCGCGGGTGATCAAGCTGTACTTGCTCTGCTCGCTTACGAGCCCGAGGAAATTCCGCCGCGCCGCGATCTGGTTGGCAGTGGCGATGTGCCACGCGGCGAAGTTGCTGCTTCCCACGTACAGGACTTTCCCCTCGCGCACTAGCTGCTCCATGGCCTGCCAGATCTCTTCCCAGGAAACTGCCCGGTCGACGTGGTGCATCTGGTACAGGTCGATGAAGTCAGTGCCCAGGCGCCGGAGGCTGCCCTCGCAAGCTTCCCGAATGTGGCGCGCCGAAAGGCCGCGGTCGTTCGGGCCTTCGCCCATCGTGCCGTACACCTTCGTCGCGAGCACGATGCGCTGCCGGCGGCCGCGGCCGCGCGCGAGCCAGCGCCCGACGATGTGCTCCGTCACGCCTTCGCCGCGCTTGCCGCCGTACACGTCGGCCGTATCGAAGAAGTTGATGCCGAGGTCGAGGGCCCGGTCCATGATCGCAAAGCTTTCCGCCTCGCTCGCCTCCGGCCCGAAGTTCATCGTGCCCAAGCACAGCCGGCTCACTTTGATTCCTGCCCGGCCGAGGGTCGTGTACTGCATGCTATCTCCCTCCTCTGTGCTCTCGGCCCGCTCGGGCCGATGCCCGGAACCCTCGGGGCCGAATCGGTGCGGACCCGAGCAGGCCCGGACACACTATCCCAGGATGCCGGCCGCGCCCGCGGGAGTCGAGAGCAGACGCGGGGCCGGAAAATCCCGCGGCGCCGGGTCGGCGCGCCTTTGCCTGCGCCTTGACACGAAGGCGCGGCGCGTGCGAGACGGGACCCGGTTCTAGGGTCGGGCAACGCGCAAGCCTGTTTTCGGCTAGTGCTGGTCAGAAAAACGTACCGGCGGCAGCCAACCGCGAAGGGAGCGAAACGCATGAGAAGCGGCAGACTCCGTGCACTTCTCTCGTTGTGTGTCTGCCTGGTGGCGACCCGCTCGGCGCGCGCCGACTTCGAAGGGGTTCTGGAGTGGGAGTCGGTAGTGGTTCCCGTGGTCGCGCTGGTGGGTCTGGGAGACGTGGGGCAGCCCGCGCGGCCCGAGCGGGTGTTCGCGATCCCGGTGGAAAAGGTGTGGGAGCTGCGGGATCGGCCCGGCAGCGGGGTGCGCGCCGCGCGCACGCGGATGCTGGTGAAGGGAGCCCGAGTGCGCGTCGAGCTGGGAGGGGATCGCGCTGAGGAGTACCTGCTTCTCGATCTGCCAAAGGGCACTACCGCGATCGTGCGCCCTGCAAGCAGGGAGTACATCGAGATCAGGGAGGAAGAGCTGCGCAAAGCCGCAAAGGAGTTGGCTCAGGTGCGAGAACGCATGCGGCGGCAGCTCGGTGACCTGCCTCCGGCTCAGCGCAAGCAGGTCGAGCAAATGCTGGGGCGGTTCGGGGAACCGCGCTCGGGGCGTTCGGCCGTAACCTGGCGCCCGGCGGGCAAGGAGCAGCTCGTGCGCGGCTTTTCATGTGCCGCGTACGAGGCGCATGCGGGCCGGGAGACCGTGCGGGCCTGGGTGACGCAGCAGCGGAGGGAGCTTGCCGGAATTCTGGCCCGCCTCCCGTCGCCCCGACTTGCTCCGGCTGCGCTCGGAGAATCCGGCGCTGCATTCGAGCGCTTGGCGAAAATTGGGTTTCCCGTTCGGACACAGGCGCTGGGCGCTGCCGAGTACCGGATCGCGGACCTCGTTCGGCTCGAAGAGCGCCCGTTGCCCGCTGACCTCTTCGAAATCCCGGCGGGATTCCGCGCCTCAGATCGGCGATCGCTGCAGCCGCGGTGACGGAGGCCCGCCCGCGGTGGCCGCGGGCTCCCGCGCGCGCCGCAGCTTCGCTACCGGAGGTTCGCTTCGTGGAAGTGCGAGCATGCCCGCTCACCCTGCCGCACGCCAGCCGTGCAGGCGGAGGCGTGGCGCGGGGCGTCGGCGGCTCCGCCGCAGCGCACTGCTTCCGCTTCAGGGTTGTGTTGCGGGCGCTTTCTCCTCCGCGGGAGGCACTGGGGCTTTCGGCTCCACCGGGGGCCGAGCCCCGGGTGGCCGGGCGGCCACGATGGCTTTGCAGGCGCTCGACAACTCGCTTTGGTGCTCGCGTAGGCACTGCACGATGCGGCCGCCGCCAGGCTGCACGCTTTTGCAGAGCTTCTGAATGTCGGCCGCACACGGGGCCATGGGGCCTTTGCCGGGCTGCCGCAATCGCGCCACCGGCGCGCGCTTCAAGTGCGCCAGGCACGCCTTCGATAGCTCTGTCTGGTGACCGAGAACGCAAGCACGAATCCGCCCCGCTCCAGGCTGCACGTCTTTACAGAACTTCTGGACGTCCGCCGCACACGGTCCCCACGCTGGCGGCCGGCGTGCTGGTGCCTGCGCTCCCCCAGCCGCCGCAAAAGCCGTGCTTGCTGCAAGCGCCACCGATCCCACCAACTGCCCGATCCGCGTTTGTCTCATCGCTACCTCCGGCGCCGCTTATATCAGGCGGATCCGCGTTTCCGAAGCCCCTACGGGCGTATGCGACCAGGCGTGCCGTTGCAGAGTTGCCTCGCCAATTCGGACGCAGGTCTGGAGAGCTCCCCGCGGCCGGAACTCCGCAGTCCCGTAGCCGAGCACCCGCGGGCTGTCCTCGACCTCCGGGCCGACCTCGCGCCAGAGCGCGATTTCGGCTCCGGGGCCGAGCAAGTGCGAGATACGCAGCCCCCGGTCCCAGCGGGGACGGCTCGCGAGCGACTCGATCGCGGGGCTGGCGGGAACCCTTCCGCTGCCTTCGGCCGCCTCCAGGCGGACTTCCCTTGCGAGCTCCATGTCGCGGCTTTCAGCGGTTGCGAAAGGCAGCGCAGCCGGAGCCTCGGCAGTCAACTGCAGCGCCGTCGCCGCAACGAGAAGTTCGCCCTCGTCCCGCACGAGATCCTGCTCCTGCACGAGTTCCCCGAATTGCTCCCGGCGCGCCCTTTGCCGGCCGGGATACATCCGTACCCGGAGTCGGCCTGAGCCGATTTCCGCGATGGCGTCGTTCCACTCCTAGTTGCGGCCCGGGACGAGACGGTCCATGAGTCGCTCGGAGCGCGACTCGGGTGGAGGACAGGGG
>JBBIUR010000078.1:0-14666 GCA_037440145.1 Myxococcales bacterium
CTCTCGAAGCGCGCAGCATCGCCTGCCACTCCCCGGACCGGTCCCCGAGGACGCGGGCAATGAGCTCGGGATGCTCGGCGGTTAGATCCTGCAGCAGCGGCTGCAAGGTGCCTTGCCCCAGGCTCCACTGGCAGGCGCCAAGGCTTAGCCCTTGGCCGTCGAAGTCCCCAGCGAGACCCGCAAAGCAGCCCGGGGGCATGCACCCCGTTTCGAAAGACCCCGTCAAGGCTAGGCACCGGCGGGCAATCGGCGCGCTGGCGAGCCAGGGGTTCCCATCTCCGGTCGCGCCGACCAGCAGTGCCCATGTCGCCGGGCCCGCGATGCCATCGGGCACCAGGTCGTGATCGCGCTGGAATTCGCGCAGGGCGCGCTCCGTGACCTCACCAAATCGCCCGTCCACCGGCGCGCGGTAATACCCTGCCAGCTCCAGCCGCCGCTGGAGCTCGGCCACCCGAGTTCCTCGCGATCCCAAACGGCACACGCGCATGGCGCGCCGAATTCCAGCAACTGCCGCGCCGCCCTCGCAACGGGCCGCGGCGCCGAGAACGCCATTCGAAAACAGAACTCCAACCAGAGACCGCGTCCGCGCGGGCGCACGCGCGCGGACGGGGGCCAGGGAGACGCTCACCCGGGACCCGAAATTGCGGGACGAGGTGCTTGTGGTTCGCCCCGATGCTCGGTATCTGAGTGCGCCAGCCGTGCCTGGGAGTCGCCCCGCGCGCGCCAAAGCCGCGTGCTGGGTCGCGTTGCTGCTCGGCCGGGCCGGTTCGATTGCGAGCAGTTCGTGGAAACCCAAGCTTTCCTGCGCTGGAGCAAAAAACCCCCCGTTTTCCGCCTCGCGCCGGAGCGGAGACGGGACCAGGCTCGCCATCACCGCTGCCTGCCGTGGGCGGATCGGGTGCAACCCCCCGGCCGCCGGCTCCTCAGAGCTTTGCCGGGGCCGCTGCGGACCCGCGCGCCCCTTCCGGTATCGGTTTCGAACGAGCGCAGCCCCGGAGCACCGCGGAGCAACTCGCGGCCAATCTGCTGCGGCCCGGCGCGCCCTGGCCTTTTGTTCGCAGCCGCGGTCCTCGCATTCGGCTGGCTCGCCCTGCCGGCAGCGGGTGCCGCCTTCACGCTAGACGACGTCGCGGCAAAGGCACGCGAACTGGCGCAAAAGCCGTTCGACGAAGCGGCCGGGAAAGTCCCCGCCTGGCTTCTCTTCCCGCGGCTCTCGTACGACCGCTGGCGGGACATCCGCTTCCGCCCCGAGAAAGCACTGTGGCGCGACCGCCCCCTGCCCTTCCAGGTCCAGTTTTTCCATCCGGGCCTGTATTACGACCGCTCCGTGATGGTTCACGTGATCCGAGGCAGTGAGGTCCAACCGCTCGTCTTCTCGCCCGACTTGTTCGACTACGGAAAGAATCGGTTCGCGGATCGCCTGCCGCACAACCTCGGGTTTGCAGGTTTCCGCGTCCACCACCCCCTCAACCGCCCGGACTACTACGACGAGCTGATCGTCTTCTTGGGTGCTAGCTACTTCCGCGCGCTGGCCCGCCACCAGGTCTATGGGCTATCTGCGCGGGGCATTGCAATCGATACCGCCGGGCCGCGGCCGGAGGAGTTTCCCTACTTCCGGGAGTTCTGGCTCGTAGAGCCTGCGCCCGAGGCGACGCAAATCGAAATCTACGCCCTGCTGGACGGCAGAGTGATCACTGGAGCCTACCGATTCACGGTAACCCCCGGAGACCGCACCGTCGTGCGCGTCGAGTGCCGCTTGTTTCCGCGGCAGCGGATCGAGGGCCTGGGAATCGCCCCGCTCACGAGCATGTTTTTGCACGGAGAAAATACGGTGCGCCGGCCGGTCGACTACCGGCCCGAAGTCCACGACTCCGACGGGCTGCTCTTGCACTTCGCCACCGGGGAATGGCTGTGGCGGCCACTCGTCAACCCAGCGACGGCGCAGCTCAACGTCTTTCAGATGGTCGATCCGAGGGGATTCGGCCTGTTGCAGCGCGACCGCGATTTCGACCATCATCAGGATCTGGAAACCCGCACCGATTTGCGCCCCAGCGTGTGGATCGAGCCCGAGGGAAACTGGGGCGAAGGAGCTGTGGAGTTGCTCCAACTGCCGACAAAAAGCGAAATACACGACAACATCGTCGCGTACTGGCATCCGAGAAAGCCCGCCGAGCCGGACACCCCGCTCGCGTTCTCGTACGCCATGTACTGGTACGGCGACGATCCTGCCCGGCCACCCGGGGGCCGGGCAATCGCGACGCGCCAAGACCGGGGCACGTTCAACAATGCCTACCGATTCGTGGTAGATTTCGCCGGCGGCACCCTGGCCTCCCTACCGGCAGAGCAGCCTCCACAAGCGGTGGTCACGGTCGGTGGTGGAGAGAAGGCCGCGAAGATTCTCGAGCAGCATGTGGTGCAGAACCCGATGATCGGTGGGTGGCGCCTGAGCTTCCACGTTCGCCCGCGCACCAAAGCGCCGGTCGAACTCCGGGCATTCCTACAGGCCGGAGGCCAAGCGCTGACGGAAACATGGTCCTACGCATTGCTCCCGCAGTGAATCCCCGGGCCACTTCGCGACAGGCGCCAGCAGCGGCAGGGAGCGCGGGCACGAGCGCGCCCGGGGTGACCAGAGCACAACCGTGAGGCCTGACGAGCAGCCGCCCCGCGCGCGCCTCTTCCTGGTGCGGCACGGTCAGACCGACTGGAACGTCGAGCGGCGGGTGCTCGGGCGCTCGGAGGTCGGGCTCAACGAGCGCGGCAGAGAGGAAGCCGCCGCCATCGCCGATGCCCTGCGCAGGTTCCCCTTGCAGCGCGTGGTCGCCAGCCCCCAGCGGCGCGCACAGGAGACCGCAGCCGCCATCGCGCGGGCGCACAGCTTGCCGGTGCAGACCTCGGAAGACTTCGCCGAGGTGTGGGTCGCCGAGCGGTGGGTGGGGAAAAAATACGCCGACCTGCGCCGTGACCCGGAGCTCGAGCGCTACCTGGCTGACCCCACGCGAAAAAGCGATCGCATCGAGGACATCGAGAGCGTAAAGGCGCGCGTCGTGCGCGCGGCTAACGCGCTGCTCGCAGAAAACAGCAGCGGAGACCTGGCAGTCGTCTCGCACGGCGACCCGCTGCGCGTGCTGCTGGCACATTTCCTCTGCATGCCGGTGCACGCGTTCCGGCAACTGGAGCTGGCGACGGGATCGGTCAGTGCGGTTCGCTTCTGCGGGGCGCAGCGACAAGTCATTCTCGTCAACTGGCGCCCGCCTGGAACCCTGGAGGCCGCGGCCGAGTGAAGCAGCAGGCGCTTGGGCGAGCGAACCGACTGCAGCTGCGGCAACCGAGCCGAGAGGCCCGTTCGGGACGGGCCCCGGTTGCCGCGCGGCCGCATGTCTGCCATTTGTAGACGCGCGCGCGGCCTGCGGGTTGCGAGCGCTTCTTCTGCCGGCGCGAGCCGAGCGCAGAAAAAACCGCGACGCTGAGTCGGATCCGAAGAAGGGGTGACGCAATGGGCAAGCCAATTTCCAGCAATCTGGTCGGAATGGCGTTTCCGCCATCGGAGTTTTCCTGGACGCACAAGGATGTGATCCTCTACGCGCTGGGCGTGGGGGCGAACCCGGAGGTAGAACTCTACTTCGTCTACGAATAGAAGGGGCCGAAGGTACTGCCCACCAACGCAGTGATCCCGGGAATGCTCTCCATGGGCGGGCTGTTCTCTGTGGTCGACATCAACCTGGCGAACCTGCTCCACGGGGAGCAAGGGATCACCCTGTACCGCGAACTGCCACCGCAAGCGAAGGTAAAGGTCACCGGAAAGATCAAGCACGTCTGGGACAAAGGAAAGGCAGCCGTAATCGTCACCGAGGGGCTGATCGAAGATCCAAGCGGCCCCCTCGCGACCGCTACAGCATCGCTCTATATCCGCGGCGGCGGCGGTTTTGGCGGCGAGCGCGGCCCCTCGGCTACGGGACTGAATCAACCGCCGGACCGGCCGCCGGATCACGTAGTCGAAGATGTCACGCGTCCGGAACAAGGAGCTCTGTACCGCCTATCCGGAGATCTGAATCCCATCCACATCGATCCCGATTTTGCCCGCATGGCGGGCTTTGAGAAACCGTTCCTGCACGGGCTCTGCACGTACGGCTTCGTGGGGCGTGCCGTCCTGCATGCTCTCTGCGGAAGCGATCCGAGCCGCTTTCGGTCACTCGAGGGGCGCTTCGCCGACCAGGTATATTACGGCGACAAGATCATCACCCGCATCTGGAAGGTTCAGAACGGCGAGGCCATCGCGCAGGCCGTGACGCAAAACGGAAACGTCGTGCTTTCCCAGGCACGGGCAACGTTCGCACCATAGCCGTGCGATACGCGCGGATGCCACAAGGCGTCACTGCCCGCACATGCCATTGCCGGCGGTGCCGCAGCGGGGGGGGGCGAGATGCAAGGCGGGCTCCGGCGCGTCACGAGTGGCACATCCCTTGCCCCGGCCGCGGGCGTGCACCAGCAGCAAAACGGATTCACCCTGCTCGAACTTCTCGTCACAGTAGCAGTGCTCGCAGTCCTAGCTGCGGTGGCAATACCCGCGTACAACAGCTACCGGATCGAGATGTACGACGCGACTGCAAAGTGCGATCTGCGCAATGCCATGACCGCGATCGAGTCGTACGCGACCACGAACAACGGAACTCTGCCTCCGACTGAAGCGGCTCTAGCAACGGCCGGCCACCGCCTCTCCCGCGGCGTTTCGTTCACCCGCTATACCGTGACCACGAAAAACGGCATCCCTTCCGTCCACATGCACGTCAAACACACAAAGTCGCCGCATAGCTGGCACGCGCACTACCCCGCCGAGGGAAGCAACATAGAAATCCGTTGACGGAGAGCGGCCCGCCGCCCCTCTGCCCGCGCCACCCGCCGGCCTGGTCCAGAAACCCAGAGGCGGGAACGCAAGCCCAGAGGCCGCGCGAGGGCCGGTGGGGCGCCATTGCACCAGCCCCCTTCGTCCCCGACGTCTAGGGCCCCGGTTCAGCGCTGCGGCCGCGCGATCACCCATCGACCCGTCTTGAACCCGCCGGAAAGGTTGCGCACCCGATACCCCTGCTGGGCGAGAAAACGGGTCGCGTAATACGCGCGCTGCCCGACCTCGCAGTACAGCCAGATCTCTCGGTCTCGCGGCAGTTCGCCATACCGGCGCCGGAGCTGCGAGAGCGGCAAGTGGACCGCTCCTTCCAGATGCCCCGCGGCGAACTCCTCCGCCTCGCGCACATCGACGACGAGCGCTTCGGCATTTGCGACTTGCTCCCAGGGAGCCACAGGCATATCCCCGCTCAAGACGTTCGCGGCGATCATGCCCGCGAGGTTCACAGGGTCTTTGGCAGCTCCGAATTGCGGCGCATAGCACAGCTCCGCTTCTGCCAGATCGTGTACCGTCCCGCGAAACTGCAGCGCCGTCGCGATGACGTCGATTCGCTTCTCCACGCCTTCGAAACCTACCGCCTGGGCTCCCAAGACCCGCCCTTCGGGAACCGAAAAGAGCAGCTTCAGGTGAATCGGCTTTGCCCCCGGGTAGTAGCCGGCATGGTGTCCGGGGTGGAGGTACACCTTTTCGAAGCCGCGCACCGCCGCTCGGCGCAGCCCTTTTTCGCTCGCACCCGTGCAGGCGACGGTCATTCCCAGCACGGCTACGACTGCAGTGGCCTGGACGCCGCGGAACCGCGCAGGGCGGCCGGCAATTGCCTCCGCGGCAACGCGCCCTTGCCGGTTTGCCGGGCCTGCCAAGGGCAACAGCGTCTCCTGGCCCGTCACCCAATCGCGCACCTCGACCGCATCCCCCACAGCCCAAATGTGCGGATCGGAAGTCCGCATCTGCTCGTCGACCACGATCCCGCCCCGCAGCCCGATCTGCAGACCCGCTTCCCGAGCGAGATCCGACTCCGGACGGACGCCCAGCGCCAGGATCACCAAGTCCGCCGTGAGCCGCGTCCCGCTTTCCGCGATCACGGCAAGGCGATTTTCCGCCTCTGCTTCGATCCCCGCCAGCCCGTCTCCCAGCCGCAGCCCCACCCCTCGCTCGCGCAAATGCTCCTCCAGGGGAGCTGCCATCTCGGGGTCCAGCGGGGGCATCAACTGCGGCAATTTCTCCAGGACCTCGACTGCCAGGCTTCTCCGCGCCAGGTTTTCCACCATTTCCAACCCAATGAAGCCGCCGCCCACGACCACCGCACGCCTGGCCGCCCGTTGTTCGATCCAGGCTCGGATCCGGCGCGAGTCAGGGATGCTGCGCACCGCGAATACCCCCGGCACGTCGATTCCGGGCAGCGCGGGGCGTACGGGGGCCGCACCAGGGGCCAGAACCAGCACGTCATAGGCTTCTTCCCGCTCGCGACCGCTCCGCAAGTCGCGCACGGCGATTCGCTGCCGGGAGCGGTCGATGCTTAGAACCTCGGTCTCGGTATGGACCTCGACCTGGAAGCGCTCGCGAAAGATATCCGGCGAAGCCACGATCAGCTTGCTCTCGTCGGCGATCACGTCGCCGACGTAATAGGGCAGGCCGCAGTTCGCGAAAGAGACGTAGGGGCCGCGGTCGAACATCACGATCTCGCAGCTCTCGTCCAACCTCCGCAAGCGCGCTGCACAGGACGCGCCCCCTGCTACGCCGCCCACGATCAAGACGCGGCGCCGCTTGCCGGTGCCCGCCGTCGCTCCTCTTCGCTCTTCCGGCGTTTGCATCAGTGCCCCTCCTTCCCGGGCAACGCGCTTGCGAGAGCAGGCAGGCGCCATTGTCGCCCGCCGCATCTGCACCTCTGGCGCTTTGCCGCGCCTTGCGCTGCTCCGCCCGATTCCTATTCCGCGGCCTCGTTCGGGGGCAGCACGGCGAGAACCTTGCCGGCCTCGACGCGCAGCGGAATTCGCCGCAGAAACTTCCCGCACGGCGGCCCGCTCACACACTCGCCCGTGGTCGGCACGTAACAGGCCCCGTGCGTCGCGCACTGGATGTACTCTCCGTCTGCAGTGAAAAACTGGTTTTCCACCCAGTCGAGCGTCATCGGGATGTGGCAGCACTCGTTCACATAGGCGTGCAGCGCGCCCCGGAAGTTGAGGACAAACGCCTCCACCTGCTGCCCGCGCCACGCGAAGGTGAACTTCTTCGTCTCACCCGGGCGCAGCTCGCCGTCCGCGAGCACAACGATCTCTCGCGACTCGCTCCAGCTATGCGGCGGAGGGCGGTTCATTCCCGATCTGCCACCCGCCCGGACGCGCGGCGAAGTCCCCACTTCTTCGCGCGAAACAGCAGCGCACTTGCAACTGCAACCACCCCCCAGGCAAAAACGTCGCCGTGCCGCGTGTACAAGGTCAGGAGATCCAGCGGGTGGACCGTGCCGACGAGCACGCCTTCGCGGAACGTGCCCAACTCGCTCACCACGCGCCCCACCGGGTCGATGATGCTCGTCACCCCGCTGTTGCTCGCCCGGAGAAGGTAGCGGCGGTTTTCCACGGCGCGCCACAAGGCCAGCGCTTGATGCTCGTGCGGCCCTGCGCTGTCGCCAAACCACGCGTCGTTCAGAATATTGAACAGCACCTGCGCTCCCGCGCGCGTCATGTCCCGGGGAATCCCCGCCACCACGTCCTCGTAACAGATGAGCGGACCCAGCGTGACCTGGGACAAGCGGAAGGTCTGGATCCCTGTGCCGGCAGTGAAGTCCCCAGTCCCCGGACTCAGTCTCTTCAGCGCCGGGAAAAGCCGCGCCCCTGGCAAGTACTCTCCAAAGGGCATCAGAATGTGCTTGTCGTAGCGACCCAACAGCTCGCCCATGGGCCCCACCAGAAAGGCGCTGTTGAACGCCTCCACCCGCTGGGGGTCGATCCACCGATACGCAAGACCCCCGTACACAAGGTATTTGCGGAGTTCGGGGAACGGGTGCTGGTCGGGCTCGAGGACGCGCGCATCGGCCGGCGTCCACCACTGGGCGACGGTCTCGGGCCAGATCAGCAAATCCACCTCGGCCTGCACGGCATCGGACAGGGACCGATACTGCTCGACGTTCACGTCGAAGAAAGCCGCGTCCCGCTTCCGCTCGATGCTCACATTGCCCTGCACGAGAGCCACGCGTAGAGCCGGTGCGGCAGCGACCGCGGCCTCGATTTCCGGGATCCGGACCCAGCCATAGAGCGCCATCGAGGCTGCCAGCGCCCCGCACGCCACCAGCGGCCCTAGCCGCCGCTCAGCAACAAGCGCCACCGCCGCAGCGCCGGCCCACACCAGAGTCGCGCTCAGGAGGTACGGACCCGCTACGTCGCCTGACTGGATGAGCACCGGCACGGGGAACTGGCTGTGCGCGATGCGCCACGGGAACAGGTTCGGGTACAGAAACTCCAGCGCAGTCCACAACACCGCCGGCCCGATCCCCCAACCCCCGGGGCCGAGCGCGCGCACACCAAGGCCATAAAGCGCGAATTGCAGGGCGGAGTACGCCGTCAGGCACAGGTAAAAGAACGCTGCCACAGGGAGTGGAAACCCACCAAACACGTGGATCGTGTGGACCAGCCAGTAAAAGCCCGCAAAGTTCGCCACGCACCCGGCAGCGAAACCGGCGAGAGCCGCCTCGCCGGCCGATTCCGCTCGCCACACAGCCCACAGCAGGGGAGCAAACGCGACCCACGCAACGAAATGAAGCTCCGGTTCTAGGAAGGGAGCCGCGACGAGAAGCCCGGTGCCGCCGCCAGCGGCCACCCGTACCAGCGCGCTTCGCCCCGCTCGTACTCGATCCACCGCGCGATCTAGTTCGACGGCTTCGGCGTGCGCTGCGGTTCCACTTGCGGCCGTCATGACCCGCCCATGCTAGCACACGGCCGCGAGGCGAAAAGTGCCGCCGGACGAAGCCAGCGGCTCGTTGCAGCTCGTTGCGGGCTGGGCTACAAGTGCGCGGGCACGCATCAGGTGGTGCAGAGAAAACGGTGCTTGGGGCAATCCGGTTCCTCGCGTTGAGCGGGTTTACTTCCCTTGCAGCACTCGCAGGGGCGACGTGTTTCGACCTGCGCACGCGTGCGGAGCAACTTCTGGCGGCTGCCATCCTGTGGGCCGGCATCGCGACGGGCAGTGCCCTTCTCCTCGGAGCCTGCGGCCACCTCAACTACCGGGCGCTGCTGGCGAGCCAGATTGTGGCGTCCCTCGCGGGGCTCGCGGCAGCCCGAGCATCAGGAACGCTCCGCCGCATCGGCCGTCCTTTTCGCGCCCCCTCGCGGCTCGGGGGCGGGCCGGTGCTGGTTGTCGCCGCCGTTGCGGTAGGCGGGGCATACGCGTGGGTCGCGTTCCTCGGACTCGTCACGGAGCCTTTCGCCGGCGACGCTCTCATGTACCACCTCCCGATTGCCGCCGCCTACGCGCGGGAGGGCCGCCTCGCCGTTCCGGCGCTGGGCCGATACTGGAACAACGACCTCTGGGCCTACTATCCAGGCAACGCCTACCTTCTCGATCAGTGGGCGCTGCTCCCGTTCCAGAACGGCACTCTGGCCGACTTGGTGCAGTTTCCGTTCGCTCTCGGCAGCGCGCTTGCCACCTACGCGCTGGCGCGCCGGCTGGGCTGCGCGCAAAAAGGAGCCGTTTGGGCGGCGCTGCTGTTCCTGGCCGTTCCGATCGTAGTCGGCCAATCCAAAACCGCTCTCGTCGACGTGACCGTGAGCTTCCTGTTCGCCTCGGGCCTCGCGTTTTCTCTGGCTATGCCCCCAGATACGGGGCGGCTAGTACTCCTCGCCATCGCCTGGGGCGCAGCGCCGGGCGTGAAGATCTCCGCCGCAGCCTTCCTGCCTCTCGGGCTCGCCTGCATTGCATTCCATGCTTGCTCCGAACTCGGCGCGCGCAGCGGCCTGCGGGCAGCTGCGCGCTGCGGGCTCGCCGCGGCCGGAGGCGGGGCAGTCTTCTCGGGGTACTGGTACGTGCGCAACTACTGGCTGCAAGGACACCCGCTGTACCCGGCGAATATCGTGCCGAGCGACGCCATGGCGTGGACGAACGTGCTGCTCTACGGACCGATTCTTCCGCTGCTCGATCTCACCGCCTACCCGCCCATTTTCACGTACAATTACGAGACCGGCGCCGGCGCTCAGTTCGCTGCCCTCGCTCTCCCGGCCTCGATCGCCTTTTCCGCGCAAGCGAGGCGGAAGGGGCAACTCGGGCTCGCTGCGGCGGCCCTGCTGCCGCTGGTCGCGTACGCGTTCTGGCTGCTCCGCTCGTCGCGCTCTCCGCACACGCTCTTCCGCTACGTTCTTCCCGCGATGCCGGCAGGCTTCGCAGCTGCGGGCTGGCTGCTCGAGCGGACGACCCGCCGGGCTTTTCTCGAGACCATCGCCCTCGCCTGCATCCTGTTCAGCCTGATCAACGCGGCGCCGCACGTGGGCACGTTCGTTTCTCCAGAAGCGCTTCGGGCCGCCTTGCGAGATCTGCGCCGTGGCGGCGGGGAGCTCGGGAGGTTCTACCGCATGGGCGACGTGTCCCTGCAAGACTACCGGCGCACGTGGCGGTATCTGGACAGCGTGCCCGGAAGCGCGAACATCGCAGCTAGTCACACCATCTTTGCGTATCCGATGCTCGGAGACGACTTCCGGCACCGCCTTCGCTTCCTCCGCCCCATGCGTCACCGCGACTGGCTCGCCAACTTGAGCCGCCTCGGCATCGATTACGTAGCCGTCGCACAGCTCCAGGGACGCAACACCCGGCTCGAATCCGATGGGACCCGCCTCCGGTTGATCCTCCACGGCCGCAACACGGGCGACGAGCTGGCCGTCGCCGCGCACCCCGTGCAAGCCGTATCCACCCGCAGCATTCGCGTGCGCTACCGGCTTGTGCCGGCCGAGAACGTCCGCGCTGCACTGGGAGTCAACACCTTCGCCGAGCTTTTCGAGCTCGACCCCGCCGACGGCCAGGAAGCGACGGCCGAGTTCCCCTGGAGCGGAGAGCTGCACACTCTGGAGCTCTTGCTGGAGACCGTGCCCCGCACGCGCGCCTGGGAAGACCACGAGATCTCGGTTACGGCGCTCGAGGTGCAGGACGCTGCGGGGAGTTGGATCGGGGTGCCCCTGGATCGAGTGGGCTCGTGGCACCGGCTCGCGTGGCCCATCGAATATCTCTGGCTCCAGGGCGACCCCGCCCGGTTCTCGCTTGTCCTCGAAGACACCGACTTCCGCGGCAGTCCGTATTCCGGAGCTCTCATGCTCTATCGCGTGCTGGAGGGACCCAAAGGTGCTGCGCCGCCGCGAGCCCCCTGATCCCTGGCCGTGGCTGTGCGCGGTGCTCGCGGCAGCCTACTTCGCGGTCCACCTCGGGATGTTGGGCCGCTCGTTCGTCGAGTGGGGTGGCATCCTCACCGCGCTCGTCTTCGGGCGGTGAACGCCCGGAGGCGAGAGAACCGTCGCGGCCGGGGCCCGCGGTTCAACGAGGTACGCTCACGACACGCGGGCGGGAGCGGCGGGCCTCGAAGTCCTGGGGTCGGGCCTCGCGCCACACGCCGGGGATGCGCGTGTGGCATTTCGGGCAGCACCCGTCCACCAAGCGGTTTCGCCGCACGACGTATCCCACGCGCTCGATCACCGCCGTCCGGCACTTCGGGCAGCGCGTATCCTCATACCCTCCGACCCGCCCCGGAATGTTCCCAGCGTAGATGTAGCGCAGGCCTTCTTCCTCGCCGATCTGTGCCGCCCGCAACAGCGCCGCGGCGCCTGTGAACCCCCGGTCGGTCATCTTGTAGTCCGGGTGAAAGGCCGTGACATGCCAGGGAATATCCGGGGACACGCTCGCCAGAAAGCGCGCGATCTGGCGCAGTTCCTCCTCCGAGTCGTTGAATCCCGGGACGACGAGGGTGACCACCTCGACCCAGAAACCGCGCTGCACCAAGCCTTCGATGGTCTCCAAGACATTGCGCAGCAAGCCGCCAAGTTTGCGATAGTGGCGGTCGTCGAAGCTCTTCAGGTCGACTTTGTAAAGGTCGACCCAGGGCCGCAAGTAGTCCAGCACTTCCGGGGTACCGTTCCCGTTGGAGACATACGCCGCCAGCAGTCCATGGCGCTTGGCGATGCGAAAAATTTCCACCGCCCACTCGCTCGTGATCAGCGGTTCGTTGTACGTGCTCGCGATCACCTCGGCACCTTCCTCCAGAGCGATCTCCACCAGCTGCTCCGCGCCGATATTTCGCGGCATTGCCACGGCCGCCGGATCGCGCAGCGCTTGGGAGGTCAGCCAATTCTGGCAATACGCGCAGTGGTAGTCGCATCCGAGCATCCCGAAGCTCAGCGCCAGCGCGCCCGGGCGAGCGTGGAAAAAGGGCTTTTTCTCGATCGGGTCGCACTGCAATGCCGCGACATAACCGCGGGGCACGAAGAGCTTGCCACCGCGGTTGAACCGCACCTTGCAGATCCCTACTTTCCCGGCCGGCAAGTAGCAGCGATGGCCGCACGCGTAGCAGCGCACCGCATCGCGCGGGAGGCGCTGGTAGAGTTCCCCCTCCGCCGTGCGCGCCTCGAGCACTTCTTGCAGCGTCGCCATTATTCAATTCTATCCTGCCCCGCGCAGGGCCGCCATCCCCGGCGGCCGTGCCGCTCAGCGCTTGCGGGCGATCGTCACGCCGTCCGCAACCGGCAGCATCACCGCCTCGACCCGGGCATCGCGAGACAAAAAGTCATTGAGTTCGCGGATCGCTCGCGTCTCGTCGTCCACCGCGCCGCCGTCCAAGACCTGCCCCATCCAGAAGACATTGTCGAAAAGGATCAGGCCACCGGGCCGCAAGCGGCACAAAATTTCCTCGTAGTAGCTCCGGTAGTTGACCTTGTCGGCGTCGATGAACGCGAGGTCGAATGGAACCGAAAGCGGGAGCCGGCGCAGCGTTTCCAGAGCTGGGCCCAGCCGCAACTCGATCCGATCCGCCACCCCCGCTTTTTGCCAGTAAGCCCTGGCAATTGCGGTCCACTCCTCGCTGATGTCGCAGCACAGGAGTTTCCCGTCAGGGGGCAGTCCCAGTGCGATGCACAGGGCACTGTAGCCGGTGAAGGTGCCGACCTCCACGGCTCGGCGCGCGCCGATCGCCCGCACCAGCAGCGTCAGCAGCGCTCCCTCCTCGGGCGAAACCTGCATCAAGCATATCGGCCCGAGCTTCTCCGTCTCTGCCTCCAGTTCCCGCAACACCGGGTGCGGCGCGGTGCAATGCACAACCAGATAGCGGTACAGCTCCGGCGTCAGGGTGGTGAACTTCTCCAGCACGGAAATTCTCCCTTCGCGATCCTGGCCGGCTCATTCTTGGACCAGCACCGCGTGCAGCGCAACCCCTGGGGCCCGCGGGGTGCCCCACCCGCCGGACGAACGCGCGCCTCCCAGCCGCCGTTCACCGTGCCACGAGGAAATAGAGCTCCCCCGTGCCGCGCAGCTCCCCGGCCCTCTGGGCCGCGCTCTCCCCTGTGCCCCAGAACAGATCCACCCTGCCCGGGCCGGTAATCGCGGCTCCCGTGTCTTGCGCGCAAACGAAACGCGCGATCGGCGCGGAAGGGCCAGGACGCTGCTGCCCTGGAACGCGCAAGAAAGCGATCGAGCCGAGCGGGTACACGCTGGGATCGACTGCCAGCGAGCGCCCCGGCGTGAGCGGCACGCCCAAGCTGCCGATCGGGCCCACCGGAACGGGGCGGAAGAAGATGTACCGCTCGTTCAGCGCAAACAGGGCATCGCGCTCTTCGGGATGCGCGCGGACATAGGCTTTCAGGGCAGGAAGCGAGACCTCGTCGAGTGACATCTTCCCAGTTTCGACGAGGTGTTTGCCGGTGCTTCGATAAGGGCGGCCGTTCGAGCCCGCGTAACTGACGTGCATGGCGCTGCCGTCTTCGAACCGCAGAAACCCCGAGCCCTGCACATGGAGAAAGAACACTTCCACCGGGTCGTCGAGCCACGCGAGCTCCGCGTCCCGCCCTTGCAGCGCACCTAACATGTCGATTTCGGCGCGCGAGTAGTACGGCACGAGGCCGCGCCCCTGCACGCGCCCCGCTGCCACCTTGCCGGCACAGGCCGGACAGAAAGCCCCGAGGTCGATGTCCACAAGGTCATCCGGCAAGCGGTAAATCGGGTACCGGAACCGTTCCGTCCGCTCCCGGCTCGCGGGCAGCTCCGGCTCGTAGTAGCCCGTCACCACCAGTGGCGCATCGGAGACCCGCACGACCTCGAAGCGCGACCGGACCCATTCGCCCCAATCCACTCCTTCGGGCGCCGCTACCAGGGCCTTCTCGAACACCTCCAAGCTGCGCAGCAGGTCCGCGGCGGTCAGCCGCCGCCCGCGCACGTCGTGCGCACTGCCTTCGTCTGCCGCTCGCTCGCGCAGGGCATCTAAGCTGCGGCGCACGGCGGCCAGCAGCGACGCGCGATCCCCATCGTCGGTGAAGGCAACCTCCGGTCCCGACGGCACGCCGACAGGCCCGGGGAAGCGCTCCATCCCGGCGCGGGCCCAGCGCGGCAAGTGCTCCCGGAAGCCGCAACCCGAGGTGCAAGCCAGCCACACCACCGCGGCAGTGACCTGTGCGATTCGGCAACTGCGCCCGCGCAGCCGCACCGGCCGGCGTGCGCGCGGGCAGCGCCCGTCGCCCAGCCTCCCACTCACGGCCGCGCGTAGATTCGGGCTGCGGCGCCCACGGCCTCGGCCGCGTCCGCCCGATGGCCG
>JBBIUR010000079.1:0-14638 GCA_037440145.1 Myxococcales bacterium
AGCTGCACCGCGAACGGGCCGCTGGCTGGCGGCGCTGGGGCCGCACTTTCTTCTTCCTCGCTGTCGCCCGCCGCCGCTGCTCGTTCGGGCATCGAGAACTCCTCCGCCTGCGCCATCTGAACGGGCGACTCCGGCGTGCGGTCTTTCGCGAGCCCGTAGTCCAGAAGCTTCCGCAAATCGCCCCAGAGGTCGGTAGAGCCCAGGAGGGCGACCAGCAAGTCGCCTCCCGAGGGCGGCAATGCGGCCCCCACGAAGCACTTCTTTGCCGCCATTGTCCAGCCGGTTTTGCCGACGACCGGAACGCGGTAGCGGCCCAGCAGCCGGTTGTGGTTCCGCAGCGGAATTGCCCGCCGCGCTCCCCACACCGGCTGGATCCGCGCCGCCTTTGTGCTGACGACTTCGCGAAAGACCGGGTGCCGCAAAGCGGCGTCGAAAATGACAGCGAGGTCGCGCGCGGTGGCGACGTGGCCTTCGGCGGGAAGGCCGTGGGGATTCACGAAAAAGCTGTTCCGCGCACCGAGCTCCATCGCCGCCTCGTTCATGCGCTGGGCAAAGCGCCCCGAAGAGCCCGCCAGTGCCTCGGCGAGAGCCTCGGCGGCGTCGTTGGCGGAACTCAAAAGGATGGCGTAAAGCAGATCGCGCACGCGCAGGCGCCATCCCGGCTGCAGGTACACCTTCGAGGGTTGCGCCTGTGATGCTCGCGCACTGACGCGGACCGGCCGATCGAGAGGCGCCGTCCGCAGGGCGACCAGTGCCGTGAGTACTTTGGTGGTGCTCGCTGGCGGAAGAGGCAGGTCGGGGTTCCGCTGCCAAATCACCGCACCGGTGTCCCGGTCGATGAGGATTCCAGCGCGTGCTGTGATGCGCCCCAGCGAGGTTGCGGCCCAGCTGTGCGGCGCCGCGCCCCACCCTGCCGCCAGCACCGCAACCACCGACCACACCGCGCTTCGCAAACCCCTGCTCCTCATCCTCCCAAAGCCACGCGCCAAAACCACGGGAAGTATTGTCGATACTTCGCGCTGCTTGTCAAACGCACATGGCTCGCGCACATCGCGCGCCCGCAACCCGTCAGCGCTCGCGGTCGGGGCAACGCGGGCCAACCCTGGGCGCGGATGCGGGCCCCAAGGCCGTTCCCGGCTCTGCGGGGAGCTTGCCGGAAGGACCTGCAGCCCCGAAGAAGGCTGCGCGAGTGCCATCGACGAGCTCGGTGTCTCCAGTGTGCGCTCGACCCTCGGCGAACAGGCCGCGGAAGAAAAAAACGCTCGTGACCAGGGGGACCGCGTGGAACGCAAACCGAAATAACAACACTGCGACGACCGAGGTCTCGAAGGGCACGCCGGCGCTCGTGAACACGGCAGCCATCGAGCCTTCCATCAAGCCGAGACCGGCGGGAATCACGGAGATGAACGACAAAGCGAGACCGAGGGCGAAACCGATGACCAGGAGGCCGAGGGGGAGCCGGTAGTGAACCGCCAGGAAGGCAGCATGGAGAATTCCCATCGTGAACAGCCAGTCCGCCACGATCCAGCACGCCGGCCCGATCATGTAGCGCTTGCGCGCGAGCAGGAAATCGATGCCGCGGTTCAGGTTTCGCTGGAACCTCCAGATCCGCGTCCGCGCGGGCTTGTAGCGCGGGAAAAACCGGTGCAGGAAACGGTCCGCGAGCTGCGCCGCTACAAAAATGATCCGGCGCCGCAGGCCGCGAAGTGCTAGCAGGGCGATGGAGAGAAGCGCCAAAGCGATGCAGACGCCGAGCAAGGTACCGGTGGCGACCAGAGCCGCACCGGAGAGCCGCTGAGATGCCAGGAGGTAACCGAAACCGAGGAGCACAAAAAAGAGCAGGCTCAGGTTCGTGAGGAAGCCCTGCGTGAGCGAGATGATGGCCGCAGTGCCCGCGTTGACCCCTCGCCGGGTAAAAAAGTAGAGGCGGGCGGCGAAACCGCTCAAGCCCCCCGTAGCGACTACGTAGTTGATCGAGTTCGCGACAAACGTGATCCGGAGCATCTCGCCGAGCGGAAACTTCACTCCGGCGGCGAGCGCGATCCCCTGATAGGAGCGCGCCATCGCTCCATAACTCGCCAGCGTGAGCAGCACCGGCAACGCGAGCAGCCGCGCGTCGATTGCCGCTATCGTTCGCAACAGCTCGCGCGTGTCCGCGAGCACGAAGAGCCCCACCAGGACCAGCGCTCCGGCCAGAGCTGCGAGCGAGGCCCAGCGTGACCCGCTCGCTGGCTCTTGCAGGCCACCCGCGGAAGCGCCGGGTTCTATGTGGTGCGCTTTGACGGCAGTTCCTCCAGCTCGTCGAGGCGATGTCGTAAGTCGCCAGCGAATTAATCTTCGCGTGTGGAGCCGTCAAGGACTTCTCCTGCCGCACCGAAAGCCGCCCCGCCGACCGGCGGGCTTCACACGGCAGCAGGGGGTGTGTAGGCTCGGGCGGTCGAGGTTGGGGCTGTGCGAAAGCCGTTCGAAGTTGGCTGGCGCCTGCTGCTGGCAGTGCTGCTCGCGGTCGCCTTGGGTGCCGGCCTGTGGGCTGCCGGTCGCCGAGCCGGCGCGTGGCTCATACCGGCGCTCGAGCGCGAGCTCGCGCGGCAGACGGGCCTCGGTGTGAGAATCGACGGGGCAGCTTGCACCGGCTGGCCCCTTTCGGTCCGGGCGCAGCGGGTCGTGCTCGGCGAAGCCGGGGCGCCAGCGCTTGCGGCGCGCGCTCTCACCGTTTCCCTCGACGCTCGCGCTTCCCTTCGGCAGTGGCACCCCGTGGTGGCAGTATCGGTAGCGGAGGTGGCTTTCGACGCGTCGAGGCTGGCTCGGCCCGGCGCATCGCCGGTGCGGGGCAGGACGCCCGGGCGCTCTTGGCTCCCGTCCGCCCGCGTCGCGGTGGGCCATCTCCGCGGTTCGTTTGGTTCCGGAGGGCGAGTCCGGGAAATCGAGCTCACCGCGGCGGAGCTGGAGGTGGCCGTGCGCGAATCGGGCATTCGCCTGTTCGCACACGCGGCGCGGGGGCGCGTCTGGCGCGAATCCGCTGCGCTCGCATTCGGGGAAACGGCGGTGGCACTTCGAGCGGTGGGCCGGCGATGGTTTGTGGAACATGCCTCGGTGCATGGCGATGCGCTCTCGGCCCTTGTGCGCGCCGAGAGAGCGGGGGCTGCCCGGTTCGAAGCCCGCGTGGCTTTGGCCCCTCTGCAGGCCGTGCTCGGCATCGGAGTGAAACTGGCAGGGACGCTGCGCGCCAGGGGGCGCCTGGCGGGCGACTTGGCCCGACCGAAGCTCGCCTTTGATGCTGTGGGATCGGACCTCTCCGCGGCCAACTGGCGTGCAATGCGGGCGCGCGCCCGAGGGGTGCTTACCGCGGCGCGGTTGGAGGTGCGGGAGCTCGAAGCTGAGATCGGCGACGTCGGAATTCGAGGGCGGGCGAAAGTGGAGTTCCGTGAGATGTATCCCGCGGAGGCAGAGTTGGCGCTGCGCGCCGAGAAGGTCTCCGCCGGCGGCTTCGGTGACCTTCGGTGGGGCTTGGCCAGCGCGGGGAACATGGTGCTCCGCGGCTCGCTCTCCCCTTTCCGCGGCGAAGGGCACCTAGCGGTCCAGGTGCGCGATCTGCGGGCAGGCGGGTTCCAGGGCGCCGGCTTGGAGGGCGAAGCGCGCGCCGAGGGAGCGTTCTCCGGCGAGGAGCTGCGGGTGGCCGCGCGCGCCGCTCTGGGGAAGAGCGTGAACATCGAGGGCAGTTTGGCGGTGGCGGGAGCCGACGTTCGCGGAGAAGCTCGCCTCCGGGTGGCGAGCGCTTCGGAACTGCAACCGCTTTGGCCGGGTTTGACGGGGGGCGAAATCGCCGCCCACGGGTCCGTCCGCGGGACGAAGCAGCACCCGGAGCTGGAGTTCCACCTTGCCGCCTCAGACCTGATCGCCGCGGCGCATCGGGTCGATTCGGTGGAAGCGAGGGGCGTGCTCACCCGCGCTCGCGTAACCGGTCTGCGCGCAGAAGTCCGCGCCGCCCAGGGGCGTTTTGCTCTGCGCGGTGAGGTGGCGGTGGATCGCAGAGGGGGGAACGCATTCGAGGTAGAGGCACAGCGCCTCGATCTGGGTGCCCTCGCCAGCTTCGCGCGGAGTCTTGGAATGCCCCTTCCCGACCTGCGCGGCGGGCTCAACGGGCGCGCGAGGGTGCGCGGTTCGTGGGAGGTCCCGGCATTCGAGGGGGAGGCGGAGGCGAGGCCGTTGGTCGTCGGCAGCGAGAAGCTCGAGCGCGTTGCCGCGCGCGCGGACCTCGGAGCCGCGCGGTGGAGGGCAGAGCTCGATATCGCGCGTGCCGCTAACGAAACGGCGCGCGTGGAAGGCACAGGTGTCGGGGCAGCGCAGTGGCTCGTGCGCGCAACGTCGACCCCGTGGGCGCTGGGTGGTTTCCGCTTCTTGCGCCCGTTGAAGGGCGAGATTGGCGGGACACTGGAGGTCAGTGCGGACGTGCGAGGATCCCCGAGAACGCCCGAAGGACAGATTCGCTTCGCGCTGCGGGACGTTGTGCTGGGCGGGCGCGCCTTGGGCGATGTGGCTGCCACTGCCACGGCTGCTCGCGGGCGCTGGCGGTTTGCCGGCAGCTCCGCCGATGGTCGGGTCGCCTGGGAGGGCGAAATCGTGCCGAAGGGGCCTTTTCCGTTCTCGGTCGAGGCGACAGGTGCGGCCGTGGACTTCTCCCCATGGCTGGCGCGGGGTGCAGACGTGCACGTCGTGGCCGACGCGAGGATGCGTGCTGCCGGCAACCTGGCGGGCGGCGCGCAGGCGCTGGGCGGTGAACTAGTACTATCGCGCGTGGAGGTGCGGCGCGACGCGCAGCGGCTCGCAACAGAGGCGCCCGTGGTCGTCCGCGGGCAGAAAGGGCAGTTCGAGATCGAACCTTTCGAGCTTCGCGGCGAGCTCGGGACAGTGGCGGCAGCTGGTTCGTTTGCGGCAGATGGCGCGCTGGACATCAGGGCTCGCTGCCAGATCGATGCGAGGGTTCTCGAACTGGCCGGCGAGCCAGTGACCTCGGCGAAAGGCTCTGTGCGCGCCGATGCATCCATCCGGCGCAGAGCGTCGGGGCAGTGGGAGTTGAGCGGAGGAGGGGAAGTAAAGGACCTGGCTCTCGACTTGGGCTTGCCGTTTGCGATTTCGGATGCGAACGGCACCTTCCGATTGGCAGAGAACCGGGTGGAGATCGTGGACATGCGCGGGAGGGCGGGCGGAGGAGACGTCGTCCTGGCAGGCGCTGCCGTGTTGGGAGTGGGCCCTGCCCTGCAGTGGCAGGCCATGGAGGTGAGCACGGGTTTGATCGAGGACGTCGAGGACCGCGTCTCCGGCGCGGGCGAGATCACCGGGACGTGGCACTCGCCCGTCGTGCGGGGAGACGTCACGGTGATCAGCGCCCTCTACCAACGCTCGGTCGAGCTCGCTGATCTGGTGACTGTCTTTCGACACAAGGTGCGCCGGCGGGCGATATCGCCCAAAGCCGTGCCTGTCGGCTTGGACGTATACGTGCACGCGAGCGATTCGCTCTACGTCGACACCGACATTGCGCAGGCGGAGTTCCGCGCGGACCTGCACGTCACCGGGACCACCGCAGCCCCTCTGCTCGAGGGCCGCATGGAACTGCTGGCCGGCTCGGTCCGGGTGGGGAGCACGGAGCTGACGGTAAGCGAAGGGCTAGTGATTTTTCGGAGGGAAGAAGAAATTGATCCCGAGCTGCGCTTTACAGCCAGCGGGCCGGTCCGAAGGCAGGACGCGGTGTACGATGTCGTGGCGCGCGTGACCGGGACGCTGCGCGAGTATCGAGTCGCGCTGGGGACGGAAGAGGGGGGCTTGAGCCAAAGGGATGTTTTGAGCTTGCTCGCCACGGGGCGAGCGACGGCAGAACTGGAGGGGCCGCGAGGGAGTCTGGCCAGGGATATCGTGATGCTCGCGCCTTCTCTGTACGGGCGCGGTGTCACTCGCGAGCTCAAGCGCGTTCTGCCCGTGGACCGGCTGGAGATTCAGCCCGCATTTTCGCGGACTACCGGCGCTTTCGAGCCGCGAGTGAGCGTCGGGAAGGACATCACCGAGCGCTTGCGCGCCTCGGTCGGCAGTACCTTCGGGGTGCAGGCGAAGAACGACGTCTGGCTCGAGTACGATTTGTTGCCATGGGTTACTTTGGAAGGGTCCTGGGAGAGCCGGACGGAAAGCAGCGAGGGCGCTTTCGGCGGGGATATCAAGTTCCGCCGGGAATTCCGCAGGCTTTCAGGTTTCTCGCTCTTGCCTTGAGGGATTCGCTGGGCGCCGAGGTGGGTCATTGAGAACCTGCGGCCTGGTGTTGGGGGCCCTGGTTTCGGCCGCTTCCGCCATGGCTAGTTCGGTAGCTGCGGGAGATGAGCTGTGGGGCCGGCGGGTGGCAGAAGTCCGGTTCGCAGCCGTGGAGCCGGTGGACGCGGCCGCGCTGCGCGAACTGCTGCCGCTGCGGCCGGGCGATGTCTTGGTGCCTCCGGCGGTGGCGGAAGCACAGCGGCTGCTTCTGTTGAAGGGCGTGTGGTCGCAGGTGGAACCGGAGCTCGTGCCGCGCCGCGACGCGGTGGACGTGGTGTTTCACCTGCGCCCGATTCCCGCGGTGCGAAAGATCCGGATCCGGGGACTCCAGCACCTCGGGGGGAACGAGGCGTACCGGCGGTTGCACCTCGCTCCCGGGACTCTGGCGGAACCCGCGGTATTGGAAAAGGCGGCGCAGCGATTGCGCGAGCTGTACGCGCGCAGGGGATTCGATCAGGCTTCGGTCGAGATCCGGGCGGAGCCAGCCGGCCGCGGAGAGGTCGACGTCACGGTGCTCGTGCGCGAAGGGGAACCCGTGCGGGTGGCGGGAGTCGCCTTCGAGGGGGACGCGGTTTTCCCGGCTGAAGAGCTCCGGAGCGCAGTTGCAGTGCGCCCGGGCGAACGCTACGAGCGGCGGCTGGAGCGACAGGCTGCGATGGCCGTGCTGGCTTTTTTTCGCCAGCGCTCTTACTACGCGGCCTCGGTATCGACTCGCTGGGAGCTTCCGGCAGGAAGCCGTTGGGGGGTGCTGTACCTGCGCATTCGCCCCGGTCCGCCGTTCGACCTCTCGTTTCGCGGCAACGCTGAATTCTCGGATGCGGAACTCCTAGGGCTGGTGGCGTGGGAGCGCCGCCCTGTGGTCACCGATGGCACGTGGCGGGAGCTCGCGCGCCGGATCGAGAACGCGTACCGGGAACGCGGATACCACCGAGTGCGAGTGGAGCTCGAAATTGGCTCTGGCGTCCCCAAACGCGTCGAGTTTCGCATCTCGGAGGGGCGCAAGTACTTCGTGCGGCGCCTTCGCTTTGCGGGCAACCGAGCGCTCTCGGACCGGCGACTGCGCTCGGTTATGGAGACGCGCGCGCGGCGGCGATGGGTTCCAGTGTGGCGGGGCGGGGCCTTTCGCGCCCGGGTGTTGGAGGAAGACCTGCAGGCGGTGCTGGCACTCTATCGCCGGCAGGGATTCCCGGCA
Organism: Myxococcales bacterium; assembly: GCA_037440145.1. Lineage (GTDB taxonomy): Bacteria > Desulfobacterota > Binatia > HRBIN30 > BPIQ01 > JBBIUR01. The sequence goes on from JBBIUR010000079.1 coordinate 7,490, forward strand.
GCGAAGGTCACGGGTACACGCGTGGATCTGAACGACCGCACGGGCGGCGTAGAGATTCAGATCGACGTGGACGAAGGGCCGCGGCGCTATGTTCGCCGTGTCGAGTTCGCCGGGTTCGAAGGCTGGGACAAGCTGCCGGAGGTCGGAACGAGACCAGGGGCGCCGTACGATCCCGAGCAAGTGGAAGCGGATCGCTCGGCCTTGGAGAAAGCGGCGCTCGAGCGAGGCTATCCGGAGGCAGCGGTGGCGATCGCTGCGGAGGATGTGCACGCGGGCGGGGCGATCGAGACCGACCTGCGCTTCGAGCTTACCCCGGGTCCGTACCGGACGATCGGGCCAGTCCTCGTTCAGGGGAACGCCCTCACCCGCGACCGCGTCATCCTTCGCGAACTGCCATTTCGTCCCGGCAGCCCGTACAGCGCCGAAGCGCTGCGCGAGGGCGAGGCGCGCCTCTACCGCTTGGGTTTGTTCCGGACGGTTTCCGTTGCGCCCGTGCCCGGCTCTTTGCCCGAACGGCCGACGGTGGGGGTGCGCGTGGAGGAGCGGCAGCCAGGCTCGCTTCAGTACGGCTTCGGTTACAATACCCAGCTCGGGTTTCGGTCGTTTGCAGAGCTGGGCTATGACAACCTGCAAGGGATGGCGCGGCGCGTGAGCCTGCGCGCCGAGTTCAACTTCGACCCCACAGTTGGCCGCCCGGACGAATATCTGGGCAACCTCGGCTTCCAGGACCCGCGCCTGTTCGGAAGCCGGTGGTCGTCGCGGACCAATGCGATCTTGCAGCGAAGCGTGCGGCAGGTCGACCGGTTCAACATCGAGAGGTTCAGCCTCATTAGCGCGCTCGAGCGCAGTGTGTCGCGGCAGCTCAAGGGTGGGCTCGAGGCGCAGTACGACCAGGGCACGGTGTTCGGGGTCGCCCCGGATGCGGCCATCGAGAGAGTCCGAGACGAGGGCTTCCTGCGCACCTTCGCCGTGGGGCCGTTCGCTTTGTGGGACCGGCGCGACGATCCCTTCTCTCCTCGGCGGGGCACGTTTGACTCCCTGCGCCTCCGCTATAGTGCGGCCGCGCTCGGATCCGACGTGGATTTCTTCAAGCTCGTGGTGCACCACAGCCACTATGTGCCGCTGAGTGACAGTGTCGTGTTTGTCTATGCGCTCCGCGGAGGTTGGGCGCGGCCGCTGGACGGGAGGTTCACCGTGCCCATCCGCGAGCGCTTCTTCCTCGGCGGCCGCACGACGGTGCGCGGGTTCGACGAGAACAGCATCGGACCCCGCGGAGAGCTGGGTACTCCCAGAGGGGGCGACCTGGTCGGGAACGCCAACGCGGAACTGCGATTCCCGTTATGGCTCGGATTCCAGGGGGCCGCGTTTGCCGACGGGGGTGGAGTGTACCTGCAAAAGCAGTCCATCAGCTTGCGCGGGTTCCGCCGTTCCGCAGGGCTTGGCCTGCGCTACGAGACTCCCGTGGGGCCCGTGAGCCTCGAGTACGGGGTCAAACTCGATCGCCGCAGGGGCGAGCCTGTTGGCGCGGTCCACTTCACCATCGGTAGCATCTTTTAAAGCCCTGGGGCTGCGGCTCAGTCCGGCATCCAACTACAGCTATTGCGGTACCTCCCACCGGGGCATTTGCCCCCGCCGGACGTGCCGCTCGAAGAACCGGGAGAAGCGCTTTCCCGCTGTTTTTTCCACTGCTCGCTCGAAGCGAGCCGTGGATACCGGGCTTCCCGGGTTGGAGAGAACGGACAGCACATCGTCGAGCCGCTTGCGGCCTGATGTGGCACGCTGGATCCGGTGGTCCAGAACGTAGAGCACGAGCGGAGCGCTGTTATTCGTGGCCGCATTGTCGTGCTGCTGGGTCAAGTCGAGCTGCCACTGCCCGTAGCGGGAGAAGTATTCGATGCCCTTGCGAAACCCGCTGCGCGTGAGAAACCCGCCTCGCTGTTGGAGCTCCAGCGAGTAGTATTCGGCCAAACCTTCTCCCAACCAGTCAGCATCCGGTGTCACCCGAAAGGGCTGCAGGACGTGAAACAGCTCATGCAGCAGCGGGGAGGTCTTGTCTGGGGTTCGCAGCGGCCGGTCGCCGTGCAGGTAGAACGACCGGTAGGCACTCAGGCCGCCGTGCCACATTGGATCGGGCGCAGACACGATCAGCAGCTGATCCCCGCCGCTGCCGAAAATCTTGCGCAGTCGCGGGATGGCGTCTCCCAGCAGTGCAAACGCCTTGTCGGGATCGAGCTGGGAGCCAGGGACTCGAGCGATGCGGACGAGGACGTTGTCAATGTCCTGTCGCGCGATCGCGAGCTCGCCGAGCGCCAGCCACCCGCGCGGGCGCTCGAGAACTCGGCCCGTTCCGCGGAGCGCGTATTCGTTCGCGCCCACTTCCACATGGGGTGCCGCGCTTTCCCACCCCGCGGGGAGGTGGAATCGCAGGCGGGCTCGAGAGCGCGGCCTGCGGCTGGAGCGCGGTTGATAGGTGATCGCGATGCGCGGGAAAAGGTCGCGAGAGCGGGCGACGATCCAGTGCGGGCCGGCATAGCTGCTGAAGAAACCCTTCGCGCCTCGTGGCTGGTCGACGGCCACCTGATACTCGAGGTGGCCGTAAGGGCCTCCCGGCAGCCAGAGGATCGTGTTTCCCTGCACCTGAAGTGCGCCGCTGGCTCGAAAGCCGGAAAACCGCTCGTTTGCCCGCAAGCGGAAGACCTCGATTTCCTCTGCTCCGGAAAGGTCCCAGCGAACGCGCAACACCTTCGCGCCCGGCCGCGGCACGGTGACTGCGTAGTCGATCGCAAAGCTGTACTCCTCTGGGGGTGCAGGATCGCGTTGCACGGCGCGGACAGCCGCTCCCGCGACGAGCAGCAGCGACAAGACGCGCAGCAGATTCATCCCCGCGGCGGACCGCCGTCGCGGCGGGCGTGAACGAGATCCCGCAGCATCTTCTGCACGCTGGGGTCCGCCCAGTTCTGATAACCAATGTGGTGGATCAGAACCTTGCCGTCCTTGTCGATGATGAAGGTTTCGGGGTATCCGGTGACGCCGAATTTGCGCGCCACCTCGCCGCGCGGGTCGATCAGAACCGGGAAGGTGATCCCGAATTCCTCGACGAAGGGCGCGACGGCGCGTGCGCCGTCTTGATCCTGACTCACTGCGAGGATCGCAAACTCCTCATTGCGCAGCGCTCGGTGCAGCTGCTCCATGGACGGCATCTCCTCCCGGCACGGGGCACACCAGGTCGCCCACACGTTCAGGAGCACGACCTTTCCCCGAAAATCGGACAAGCGCCGAAGGTTGCCGCCCAGATCGGGGAGCGCAAAATCCGGTGCCGGGAAGCCCGCTCGAACGCGCGCAAGGTATTGCTGATACCAAAGGGCTCCCGCCAGGAGGATCACGAGCGCCGTGACCGGCGCCGCCCAGCGCCTCATCGGTGCCTGCTCCGCTGCTGCGCTTTGGGAACCGGATCTCGTTTCGGGCGCGCCGCCGCGAGCTGCGCGATGCCCACCGCGATCAGCAGCGCCGAGAACAGTTGCGCTTGCGTCAAGCCCCATAGGACCGGCGGGTTCAGGCGGAGGTACTCGATTGCGAACCGCGCCGCCGGGGCCAGAACCAGGTACAGCCAGAAGAGCGATCCCTCGGGCAGGTCGCGTTTCCGGAGCCCCCACAGGATCGCGAAGATGACGGTGTACGCCACGGCCTCGTAAAGCGGCGTGGGGTGTACCCGCACGTCTGGCGGATAACCGGCGGCGGCTGTCCAGTTTTCCCAGCCAATGATGGCGCGCGGGTAGCTGTGCGCCCACGGCAGCGTGCTTGGCTTTCCCCAATCGCCGTCCCCCGCGAGCTCGCAGCCGAGGCGGCCGATCCCGTGGGCGAGGCTCAGGGCTGGCGCAATGGAATCGACCGTCTGCCGCCAGGGCAGCCGATACCGCCGGATGGCCCACGACACCGCCGCCAACCCGCCGGCCAGACCTCCGTACCAGACGAAGCCAGACCCGCTGAATAAAGTATGGAACGGGCGCTCGAGGAAGTTCTCGATGTCGTTCGCCACGGACCACGCGCGCGCGCCGACCAGGCCACCCGCGGCAGCCCAGACCACGAGGCGCGACGCCAGTTCTGCACTGTATCCCCGCCGCTCCAGCTCGCGCCCCGTCAAGTACGCGGCGGTGAGAAATGCCACGGCCATCATCGTGCCGTAGCTGTAGATCGTGAGCGGCCCGAGCCGGAAGAGCACTGGGTACATCGGTCCGGATCATAGCGAAGCGGCCCAAGCGCGGCTAGAAGACGCTCCGGGCGCGGAGCGGCGCTGGATCAGAGCCAGAGGCGATCGAGAGCTCGGTAGAGCTCCAGCCACTTCGCGTATGCGACCTGGTAGCGCTCGTGCCACCCGGGATTCGGGACGACTTCGACCGCACGCACCATTGCGCGCGCCGCGGTATCCAGGTCGGGGTGGAGGCCGGCACCGACCGCTGCGAGGATCGCGCAGCCGAGCGCGGCGCTTTCCGGTTCCCGTGCGACCCGCACGGCACTGCCGAGAATGCTCGCGATGCGGGCGACGAGAGCTGCGCTTTGCGAGAGACCACTGCTGAGGGTGACGGACTCGGGAGCGCGGCCCGCGCGATCTGCTCGCAGTTGGCCCGAATGGCGAAGCCCACGCTGTCTAGGAACGACCGAATCAAAGCGCCCCGGTCCGGCCGGTGGTGGAACAGGGGAAACGGAAACAGAATTCCCCCTGGCTTTGTGGGGTCATGCGGGCTAGGTCGAAGACAACCGGTCCCACGAAGCCGAACACTCCCTCCGGACTCGGGCCCGCGGCTAGTCCTTCTCCCGGTCCAAACAGCTCTCGGCGATCGGGCGTCCGCCCGGCCACGAGATCGAGAAGCCACAGATACGCGCCCCCCGTGTCTCCGGCATTGCTTTCCAAGACCCAGAGGTCCGGCAGAACGTGGCACCCGGTCCACAGGTTGTGCTGTGGATCGATTCGCGGCTCTGCGAGCACCATCTGCACAGGCGTCGTCGTTCCCAGCACCGCCCCGACCGCACCAGGCGAGCTGACTTCCGAACCGAGCAGGGAGCATTGCGTGTCGGCACCGCCGGCAAATACTGGTGTTCCGGGAGGGATCCCCGTCGCCTCTGCTGCCTGCGGGGTCACGGCGCCCACGACCTCTCCGGAGCGGCGCAGCGGTGGGAGAACGGAGGCCGGAATCGAGAACTCCCGCAAGATCACCTGGCACCAATCACGGGAGCGGATGTCGAAGAGCATGGACTCTGCGGCGTTCGAAGGCTCGGCCACGAGGTTTCCCGTCAGCCGGTACGTGTGCCAGTCGCTGATCATCAACAGGTGTGCGGCATCTTTTCCGGTGTGCTTGCGGTGCCAGAGATAGCGCGCAAGCGGGAAGAGAAATGGGGCGCTGTGGCCGGTGAGTTCGTGCAGCCGCTCGATGCTGAACCGCTCAGCGATCGCGAGGCCCTCGGCGATTGCCCGCGCGTCCATGTTCGGGCCCGCGTAGAGCTCCCTGCCCTTTTCGTCCAGGAAGACACAGCCCTGGCGCTGGCTTGTCGCCGCAACCCCTGCCACGCGGGCGGGATCGATGCGGCCTTCGCCGAGGGCCCCGCGCATGCACCTGTAGGCGATCGTCCAGAATCCCTCCGGATCGAACGGAAACCCCTTCAAGTGGGGCACCGCGCTGGAAGTGGCGACGCGATAGGTTCACGGCTGCCGATGCGCTGCCACACGCGGCGGCCGTTGGGGTCGAAAAGGACGCACTTCACGCCGCCGGTGCCGGCGTCCACAGAGGCGAGGACGGGTTGGCCTTTCGCAGACGGCGGTTGGCTGCTAGGCATCAGGACTTCTCTCGCCTCGCAGCTGCCGCTAGCTCCCGCTCAGTGGGTGCCCCCTGCTCCACCCAGAGCTGCGAACTGTTTTCCCATCACTCGGATTGCAGCAGCCGCTGCACGACAGAGATGATGTGACTTCGGACGCGGTCGCGCACTTCCGGATCGCGGATGCTCCCGCCGAGCAGCTTCGTGAACTCCCTGCTGTCAAGCTGGAACAAGAGCATCATGCTGTGCACGGTCAACATGAACAGCATGGACTCGGAGTCCGTCATCGGCCGGCGGCGGAAGTGCCGCGTCCAGCTGGCGAAGACCTTCCACGCTGGAGCGAGCACTTCGGCCTCGATGGCCACTTGCGGGCCGTGCTCTTCGAGCAGGCGCCGGACGAGCAGCTTCGGGATCGTAGGATGGTCGTAGAAGAAGTCGAACAGACGCCCCATCGCGGTCTCGACGATCGCCTCCACCGACGCCCCCGTCTCTGGCCCGGGGCGGCCGACGGCGCGCACGAGTTGCACGATGCGCTCGTAGATCGACTGAAAGACCGCGAGATAGAGGGTTTCCTTCGAGTCCCAGTGATAGTGCAGGCTCGAAATGTTGACTCCGGCGCGCGCAGCGATTTCGCGCGTGGACGCGCCCTCGAAGCCTTTCTCGGCAAAGACCTTTTCGGCGGTGGCCAAGATGCGCGCCTTGGTGGAGCCCGGTGCCCCGGGGGCAAACTGTGCGACAGTGCGAGCCACGTTGCCGAGTTTCTCGTCCATCGCAATGGACGATAACCGCCTCTTAATGAATGGGACAGGATTTTGTCAAGGACGCTCGACGCGGCGTGTCAAGGACCGCGACCGGAGGAGTCGGCTTGCCGTTTCCCTTGCCGGGAGGGTCGCACCGGGGAGAGTGCCTCCAAAGATCTTGGGCAGCACTCGTCTGGACTCGAAGTGAGGTTCGGGTAGAATCCGCGCCGGTGGGAGCTGGAGGACAAGCGGGCGATGGTGAGGAGCCGGTGTTTTGTCGGATCGATCGCATGCGTTTTCATGGCGGCAATGATGGGTTGCGCGGCCGCGCGCCCAAAGGAGCGCGAGGTTGTGAGCGAGCTGCCGCGGGTTCGCGGCCTCGAGGGAGCATCGCTGGGTCGATGGGTGCGCGTCGAGAAGTCGAAACGCCAACTGATCGTTTACGAAGATACCCAACCGCTGCGGGTGTACCCCATCGTGCTCGGCGGCGACCCGCTGGGTGCGAAGCTGTACGAGGGCGACAACCGCACGCCGGAGGGCGAGTACCGCGTGGCTGCGAAGTACCCGCACCCGAAGTGGTCTCGGTTTCTGCTGATCGACT
>JBBIUR010000080.1:0-4793 GCA_037440145.1 Myxococcales bacterium
AAGCCCACATATCGCGTCTTCACGGCATCCGGCGGTCCCCAGGCACTCGAGGTTTTGCGCGCCCACCCCATCGACGTCGTGACCCTCGACCTCAAGATGCCCGGGATGTCGGGCATCGAGGTCATGGAAAGGATCAAGCAGCACGATCCCGACATCGAGGTCATCATCGTGACTGGCTACAGCTCCCTCGACACGGCGATTCGGGGCCTCCGCTTTCGCGCCTTCGACTACATCTCGAAACCCTTCGACGTCGCCGAGATTTCCGACATCGTTCGCCGCGCCGTCGAGCAGCGGCGGGCCACGCTGCGCTTGCGCCAGAGGCGGGAAAATTTCCTCGCGAATTTGTCCCACGAACTGCGCACACCCCTGAGCGCGATCATCGGGTACAGCACGATTCTCTTCGAGGAATTACAGCGCCGGGTGAGTCCGGAGCAGCGGTTTGCCCTGGAGCGGATCCAAGCGAACTCGCACGAACTCCTGGGGCTGGTCGAAGATGTTCTGCTGCTCAGCTCCCTCGAGTATGGCGAACTGCCTCTGGAAAGGCGCGAGTTCGACCTCTGCGAACTCGTGCGGCGGGTGGCGGCGCGCTACGAAGGCGCCGCGGCGCAAAAGGGCCTGCAGGTTCAGACGTGTTTTCCCACCGGGCCAGTATACGTAGTCAGCGACGAGCTCAAGCTGGAACGAGCGAGGTGGGCTCTGATGGACAACGCCGTGAAGTTCACGGCCTCGGGCGGGGTGCGGCTCCTGGCCAGCGCAGGTGCGACTCCAGACAGCGCAGAGATCCAGGTGGTCGATACGGGAATGGGCATGGAGCAGGAAGAACTGCAGCAGGCCATGGACGGTTTCTACCAGGCGGACTCATCGACGACGAGGCGGTTTCGCGGCCTCGGCTTGGGTTTCCGGATGGCTGTCCGCCTCGTGCGGTTCCTCGGCGGCGACCTGACCGTCCACACGGCGCCGGGAGCCGGAACGCTGGTCATCGTGCAGCTCCCCCGCCAGGTCGCCGCTGCCCAGGCATCCCCGGGCCATGCCTGAGCCCGGTGGCGCCAATCAATTCCTCGTCTGCGCGCAGTGCGCAGCGGTCTTCCGCCTACCGCCTTCCGCAACTACCTGGCACCGAATCGCGGCCGGAGCCCGGCGGTTCCTCACGCGCCACGGGCAACACGGGGTGGAGGGCTTTGTCCAGACCGATCGCGCGCCGGCAAGCGACCTCCCGTACTGGGACCCACTTGCAACTCTTTACTTCGAGGCATCCAACGGCCGGTTGACGCTCCTCGTCCGCAGGTCGCGGGCTTCCATCGACCAGCCTGCGCGCTGGGAGCTCGTCGGGCCTGGTCGAATCCGCTGCGAATTGCAGATCGTCCCCGACACCGACGCCCTGCTCCAGGCCCTCGATCGCGAGTTCTTCCCTTTGGCTCTCCACCCGCACCGGTTTCGCCAGTTCGCCCGCGCGTTGGAAAGCGCAGCGCGAGGCGTGGATCCGGACACCCTGCACACTCTGTACGAACTCGCCGAAGTACCCAACACCAGCGTCGCACTCCTGCCCGCGACCGCGCTCCGCACCCTCGTCGAAGACTGCCGCCGCATCTTCCCTCCTGAAGAGTTTCCCCGCGTCCGCTCTTTTCTCCTCCGCAACTGGCGAGCCGATGGCCTGCTGACTCTGCGGGTCGCACGCACAACCAGGCTCTGCCTCGCACCGCCTTTTCACGCCGAGTAATCCAGCGCGCCGCCGCTGTCGGGGGCTACGCGGCACCGCACGCCGCGCAGGGCCGTCCCGCCGCGGCGTTCAGCACGCCGGAAAGGTACCGGGGCTTGCCGCGGATCCAGCCGGATTCCGGGGCCAGGTAAACCAGAAGGTGCTGCCCCGGCCCGGGGCCGACTCGACCCAAATCGCGCCACCGTTGCGTTCTACAATGCGCTTGACGGCCGTCAAGCCGAGCCCCTCTCCGCTGGCGCAACTCGGGTTGACGCGCGCAAACAATCGAAAGACCTTGGCTTGGTCCTCCGGACGGATTCCCACCCCGTCATCGCGAACGAAAAACACGAACGCGTCCTTGCGCGCCTCTGCGCAGCCCACTTCGATGTGGCCCCCCTCTGGCTTCATGTACTTCACTGCATTGTCGATCAGGTTTCCGAACACCTGGCTCAACCGCAGCCGGTCGCCGATCACCTCGGGCAGCGGCCCGACCGAAGCACGGATCTTCTTTTCCGCCATTTGATAGTGCATCGCATCGACCACCTCGCGCACGAGCTGGTTCAGGTCAATGCGCTCTGCCTGCTGCGGGCGCGTGTCGATCCGGGCAAGCTCCAAAACCCCGTTCACCAGCGTCCCCATCTTGCTCACGCTGTGGCGGATGAAGTCCGTGCACTCGAAGATGTCACTGCGCACCGCCTGCCATTGGAGGAACAGCCCGTCGTCACGGCCGTCCTTGCCGGCGACCGCCGCGCGCACCAACTTGTCGGCCGACTCCACCGCCGATATCAGCTCGCGGCCGAAGCCCTCCAAATTGATCAGCGGCGAGCGCAGATCGTGCGAGAGCACGTAGAAAAACTCGGTCAGTTCCGCATTCTTCGCTGCCAATTGCTCCGCGCGCTGCGCCGCGATCGTTCTGGCCTCCCGCAGGTGCTCGTCGGTCACGAACTGCCGGTAGCGCCACCGAGTGAATGCGTACGCGGCGACGCTGCTCAAAAGCGCCCAACCGCAGAGCCCAACGGTGAAAAAATAATAGTCCGGGTACGCCGGAGTGACCGATATCGCGTACGCCAGTGCAGTCGAAGCCCCGAGCGCAAGCTGCCACGGCCACGCCCACTGAATCGCGACCACGGTTAGACTCAGTGCGGATACGTAGTGAAATGCCAATCGGGCCGGAGCCGGTGAAACATGGCCGAGCGAGTATGCCTGGACCAGGAGCACTCCCTCGCAGAGAGCGAATAGCAGCGCGAAGATCTGCCGGCGGCCCCACGGGCGCCGCACGCATCCAAGAATCGCCAGCAGTACAAGAAAAGTTGAGGCGTTGATCAGGAGCCGCGTGAGCCGGACACCCCGGCGGATCGGATCGAGCGCCAGATCGAACCCAGTGAAAATTGCCACCAGGACCAGCGCCGCTACGAGCAACCATCGAAGCCGTCCCACGGCTTCCTCGCGCGCCGCCTGCCAGTAAGCCTGCTCACCGGTCGAGGCCGAGTAAACTTCTTTTTGGTCCGCGCCAGCCACGGCTTCCAATGCCTTACGGGGCGCATCAGCAACTGCCATACCACCTGCGCAAAACCGGTTTCCGCCCAACTCGCACGCCCCGCGCAGACCCACGCAGCGAGCCGTCTTCAAAGCAGTCGGCTGGCGCCCGCGGAGGTGCCACTTGCGCCCGCGCAAAAGTGCACAGTATGAGAGCCCCATGGGAACGCACTCGTACCTGCGGCGGGCAGTGCCCGCAGCATGCGCCGCAGGAATCGTCGCCCTTGCTGGCTGCGGCGGCGCGGTCGATGTTTCGTTTCTGCGCGTGGATTTGCAGGGAGATCCGCTCCGCCTCGAGACAGCAAATGTTGCGGTTCTCGTCACGCGGGACCCCGTGCGGGTTTCGTTCGTCGACCGCTCGCGGTCCCGCCTCTTGACGCGCGAAGACGCGGCAGGCGGGATGTTCTACGAGCGAAACGGAGTGGCGCACTTCCTAGGGCGCCTGCTCGCATCCGGACAAGAGCCGACGGGGGTGCGGCTGATAGCCGAAACCACGGCTGCGGAAACAGTGCAGGTGAGCCTGCGATTCTTGACCGAACGGACCGTGGAGATGGTGCTGGAGCCCAGCCGGGAGAAGCCTCCGACAGCTGTCGGCGCTCGCTGGCACAGCCCCCCGGACGAACTCATCTACGGGCTCACGGAGCGGCTGCGCGACTCCCCCCGGCTGGCACCGGGAGTTGTTGACATTCCGGGAGATGAGGTGCGGCCTCCGGAGGTCGGGTCTCTGAATCGGCGGGGCGAACGCGTGGAAATGTTCGTTCGGCCAACGACCGCCGTCTACGCGCCTTTCTACCAGAGCTCTCGCGGGTACGGGATTGCTGTGCAAGGCACGCTTCCAGGCTGGTACGATATCGCGCGCAGCGAGCCAGAGGTGATCCAGTTCCGCTTCGAGACCGGATCGACTCCGAGGTCGCAGCAGCTCCGCCTCTGGGTTTTTCTGGGCCCGAATTTCGCGGCCAATCTGGACGGGTACACTGCACTCACGGGCCGGCCGCGCGTCCCGCCGCGTTGGGCCTTCCTGCACTGGCGGTATCGCAATGAACTGGCCGTGAGCGAACCCGGGGAACTAGACGGCGTACCGGTGAACGCCCAGGTGGCGGAGGATGTCAAAATGTACGAGGCGCTGGGCATCCCCCCGGGGGTCTACCTGCTCGACCGTCCCGTCCTGGAGGGCGATTTCGGGTTTGCCCGCTTCGCGTGGGATCGACAACGGCTTCCCAATCCCGAGGCCATGCTCGCCTCCCTGCGCCGCCGGGGATACCGGATCCTGATGTGGAGTGCCGCCTGGGTGTGCGGAGCGGAGCCCGGAGACAACGGGGCAGAGGCACGTCGTCTCGGCTTCATCGCGCCGCGCGGAGCCAGCAACCCGCCGCATTGCGGCAACCTGGGGCAGCCGGGCTTCATCCTCGACGTGACCAATCCCGCGGCCCGATCCTGGTTTGTGCGCAAGCTGAGCGATTTCGTCCGCAGCGAAGGGATCGACGGGATCAAGCTCGACCGCGGCGAAGAAGGGATCCCGTCGAGCGCTGAGGACGTCTGGGCCGACGGCCGCAACGGCCGG
>JBBIUR010000080.1:4803-14616 GCA_037440145.1 Myxococcales bacterium
CGACTATCCGAACTTGCAGGCTGCCATGCACCGGGAAGCACTGGAAGCCGCCATCCCCAGCGGTGACTGGGTCTTGATCGCGCGCGCCGGCTACAGCGGCACCCAACGAGACGCGATCGTGTGGGGCGGCGACATTCCGGGAACAGACCTCGGGCTGCGCAGCGCCATCATCGCTCAGCAGCGAGCGGCGTTTCTGGGATTTCCCATCTGGGGCTCGGACACGGGCGGGTTCTACGAATTCAAAGATCGCGACGTCTTTGCGCGCTGGATCGAGTTCAGCGCCTTCTCCGGCATCATGGAGATCGGCGGAACCGGCAGTCACGCCCCCTGGGACATGCCGACGGAACCGCGGTTCGACCCGGAAATGATCGAGATCTACCGGTTCTACACGGCGTTGCGCGCGCGAATGCTCGACTATATCGCCGCCGCAGGGGCCGGCGCAGCGCGCGGCCTGCCGCTGGTCAGGCCCTTGGCTTTTCTCGATCCGGAGGACCCTCAGTTGCAGGACCGATGGGATGAATTCCTATTCGGGCCGGACCTACTCGTCGCACCCGTGTGGCGCAAGGGCCAAAGGGAACGCGAAGTTTTCTTCCCACCTGGCCGCTGGCGCAGTCTCTGGGACGAACGCATCGTACAGGCGGGGCCCTCCTCGGTGCGCGTCGACGTGCCCTTGGATTTCATACCGGTCTACATCCGCGAAGGGGCGGTCTCGCCGCTGGCCGGAAGGTGAAGCGAAGCTGCATCTGCACGCGGTGCCCGAAGCAGCGTGCCCATCACCACCCTGCCGCCGAGATCGCGTACCGGTCCGGATCGCCCGCGCGCCGAGCGGGCCCTTGTTGGCGGACCGAGAACCGTTTATAAGGTCCCTGCCCAGGGCCACTCATGTCGAGTTCGATCTCGCCGCCGGCGCCCTTTGCAGCGCTCCGCAGGCTTCGCGCACCCATTGCGCGGGCGCTCCACGCGGCATTGTTGGAATCCCGCGTGGGAGTCGAAGAAGCGACTGCCGTCCTGCAGTGCAACTGCGAGGAATTGCCTTCGGTTCTCGCCGTCGCCGGATGGCTGCGCGACCGGTGGAAGGGCCGAACGCTTACGTACTCGCCGAAAGTGTTTCTCCCGATCACCAACCTCTGCCGCGACCGGTGCTCGTACTGCACGTTCCGCCGCGACCCGGACGAACCCGGCGCCTGGACGATGAACCCTTGGGAGATCCGCCAGACCGTCCGCGAAGGGCGGCTGCGCGGTTGCGCGGAAGCTCTCCTCTGCCTCGGCGACCGGCCGGAAAGTGCCTTCCGGTCGTACCGCGAGACCCTGCGCGCCTTCGGCTGCGAATCCACCGTGGACTACGTAGAGCAAGCCTGCCGGATCGCTCTCCAAGAGGGGTTGCTGCCGCACACAAATGCCGGCGTACTGCGGCGCGACGAAATGAGCCGCCTGAAACCCCTGAATGCCAGCATGGGGCTCATGCTGGAAAATGTCAGCCCGCGGCTGCGCCAAAGGGGGCAGGCACACGACCGCGCCCCCGATAAAGAGCCAACAGTTCGGTTGCGCATGATCCGCGAAGCGGGAGAACTGCAAATCCCTTTCACCACCGGCGTCCTCGTGGGAATCGGCGAGACGCCTGCAGAGTGCGCCGCGAGCCTGGCAGCCATCCGCGACCTGCACGAAGCATACGGGCATATCCAGGAAGTCATCGTGCAGGGCTTTCGCGCCAAGCCGGGCACGCACATGGCCGGATACAGCGAGCCCGATGGCGTTGCGATCGCCCGCGTGGTAGCTGTGGCCCGACTGATGATGCCGCGAATGAACGTTCAAGCCCCGCCGAACTTGACACCGTACGAGCACCGCCTCCTTCTCGCAGCGGGGATCAACGACTGGGGGGGACTGTCACCCGTGACGCGAGACTACGTGAATCCCGAAGCCCCGTGGCCCAGCATCGCCGAACTGAAAGACCGGTGTCGAGCCGAGGGCTTCGATCTCCGCCCGCGCCTGCCGATCTACCCCGAGTACATCGACAAGCCAGGCTTCGTGGCCCCCAGTCTGCGGCCCGCCATCGAGGAAGCCCTGGGTCGAATCGGAGCTGCCCGATGAACCCCAACCTCGCCGCGCTGGTATTCGATCCGCGCCCTACGGCCGACTTGCTCCAGGCAGCGCCGCCCGAAGTGCAGCGAATTCTCGAACGCAGCCTGGCGGGCATCGCGCTCTCTCCGGAAGACGGGGCGTTGCTGCTCCGCACGGAGGGCGACAGCCTCGCAGCCGTGCTGCGGATCGCCGACGAGGTGCGCGCCCGAGACGCCGGCCCCGAGGTCACGTACGTCGTGAACCGGAACATCAACTTTACCAACGTCTGCTTCGTCGGTTGCCAGTTCTGCGCATTTGCGCGCCACCGCAACGACCCCGATGCGCGCACGGATTCTCTGGCCCAGGTCCTGGAAAAGGTCCGCGACGCCGTGGAGCGGGGAGCAACCGAAATCTGCATGCAGGGAGGAATCAACCCCGAACTGTCGCCCTTTGCCTACCGCGATCTTTTGCGGGCAATCAAAAAAGATTTTCCCGAAATCCACATCCACGCCTTCTCGCCCATGGAAATCCTGTACGGCGCGCGGCGCACGGGAATGAGTTTCCGCGACTACATCGCGATGCTGCGCGAGGCGGGCCTCGACACAATCCCGGGCACGGCGGCTGAAATCCTGGACGACGCGGTGCGCGAAGTTCTCAGTTACAAGAAGGTCGATGTTCAGACGTGGATCGAGATCGTCACCACAGCGCACCGGCTCGGCGTGCGGTCGAGCGCCACGCTGATGTACGGCCACATCGAGACCGCCGAGCACATTGCGAAGCACATCGCCCTGCTGCGCTCCATCCAAGGGGAGACGGGTGGGTTCACCGAGTTCGTCCCCCTGCGGTTCATCCACACGCACACCGCGCTGTACCGAAGGGGCTTGGTCCAGCCGCCTCCCAAGGGGGTGACGGACCTCCGGGTCTACGCCGTCGCACGGCTCATGCTGCGCGGGTGGATCGACAACATCCAGACCTCGTGGGTCAAGCTGGGCCCAAAACTCGCCCAGCTCAGCCTGTGGACCGGGTGCAACGACTTCGGCGGCACGCTGATGGAGGAGCAGATCTCCAAATCCGCCGGAGCGGATGCGGGAGAATACCTTCCCGAAAGCACCATCCGGGCTTTGGTCCGCGAAGCGGGGCGAATCCCCGCGCAGCGAACGACGACGTATGGGCGGGTCACGGCGGAAGTACGAGCACACGCGGGTGGCAGTGCTAGCTGGTGGGGTAGGCGCAGCGCGCTTTCTGCGGGGCCTTTGCCGCCTCCTTGAGCCCGAGCGCCTGACGGTCGTCGTCAACACCGGCGACGACGAGACCTTTTTCGGGCTCCACGTCTCGCCCGACCTGGACACGATCACGTACACTCTCGCGGGAGTGGCGCACCGCCGCAGGGGATGGGGAGTGCGGGCCGACTCGTTTCACTGCCTGCGGGCCTTGAGCCGCTTTTACCCAGAGACCTGGTTCCGTTTGGGGGACCGCGACCTCGCGACGCACATCTTTCGCACCCACCAGCTCCGGCAAGGCCGATCGCTCACCGAAGTGACGAAGCAGGTCGCGGCCCGATTCGGCTTGCGCCAACGAATCCTGCCCATGAGCGACGATCCGGTCCGCACCTTCGTGCGCACCGACCGCCACGGCTGGCTGCCCTTCCAAGCGTATCTCGTCCGGGAACGCGCGCGGGGCCGGGTGGTGGGAATCGAGTTCCGGGGCCTCGAACACGCCCGCTGCGCTCCGGGCGTGCTGGAGGCCATCGAGGCTGCCGACGCCGTGCTCTTGCCGCCCAGCAACCCCCTGGTGAGCATCGGCCCCATCCTGGCGCTGCCCGATGTCCGCTCGCTTCTGCGAAGCCGGCGAAACCGGGTCGCGGCGATCAGCCCGATCGTCGGGGGTCACCCCATCAAAGGGCCGGCGCACCGCATGCTGGCCGGGCTCGGCCACGAAGTTTCGCCGGTGGGTGTCGCCCGCCTGTACGCCGATTTCGCCTCGGTGTTCGTGGTCGACAGTCAAGACACGGCCAGCGTCCATTCGATTGCCGGGCTCGGGCTGAAGCCAGTGGTTGCGAACACGGTGATGTCCACCGTGGCGCGGTCCGAAGCGCTGGCGGCTCGGGTCCTGGAGGAACTTCGGGTGTGACCCGCATCGAGCTATTTCCGGTAACTGGAATCCCAGCTATCCGGCCTGGGGACGACCTGGCACTTCTGGTTCTATCGGGGCTGCAAACGAGCGGCTTGGCACTGCGCGACCAGGACATTGTCGTCGTCTGCCAGAAGGCGGTCTCCCGCGCGGAAGGTCAGGTCGTTCCCTACCGGGACGTCAACCCGTCGCCGTTCGCGCAAACCGTCGCCGCGCAGAGCGGAAAGGACCCGCGCATCGTGGAGTTGATCCTCCGGCAGACACGCCGAATCGTGAAAATGGACCGCGGACACCTGATCACCGAAACGCGCGCGGGTTGGGTGTGTGCCAACGCGGGGGTCGACGAATCGAACAGCGGCGGCTCGGGCCAGGTCGTCCTGCTCCCAGAGGACCCCGATGCCTCGGCGCGCCGCCTGCGGGATGCGCTGGAGCGCGCCGCGGGCTGTAGCGTCGCCGTGATTGTCAGCGACACCTTCGGCCGCCCCTGGCGCGAGGGACTGGTCGATGTCGCGATCGGCGCCGCGGGCATCGAGGCGCTGCTGGACCTCCGGGGCGAGCGGGATCTCGACGGCCGGGAGCTCCGACACACCGTCCTCGCACAAGCCGATGCCCTCGCCGCGGCAGCCGGGCTCCTCATGCGCAAGGACTCCGGCATCCCCTGCGTGCTGGTGCGGGGCTACGCTTACCGGCGAAGCGACGCGGGCGCAAGAGCACTCGTCCGCGCGCCTTCTGACGATTTGTTCCGCTGAAGCCGCCGTGCCGGAGGCGTAGGGGAGCTCGGTAGAGTCTCGACTGCGGGCCCAATTGCTTGCTGCAACTCCATGCTGTGTTAGGATCGCGGCGCGTGGGCGTGCGATGGTTGCCCCGAAGCGGAAACGGCGAGCTCCGGCCGAGCGGGCCGCGACGCCTCTCGCATGGGAGGACGTGCTGGCGAGCCTCACGGACGCGATCGTGCTGGTGAACGAGAACGGCATGGCCACCTACGGCAACCCCGCTGCAGAGCAGCTCCTGGGGCTGCCGCAAAAGCAGATCCGCGGCCGGTCGTGCGCGGCCCTCTTTGGCCACAGCCCCAGCGTCCTGCAGTTGATCGAAAGGGCACGCCGGTCGGCACAAGCACAGGCGCAAGCCGGCGAGACCCTCGTGTGCGGCCGCCGCGCCTTTCCGGCTCGCGTCGTGACCTCGCCTCTCTTCAATCGGGTGGGGCGGTTCCTGGGCGTGTCGGTGCTCGTGCAGGACCTGAGCTATCAGCGCGCGCGCGAGGAAGAGGCCGAGCGGCGCGAACGCCTTCAGCAGCTCGCGGCGCTGGCGAGCGGACTCGCCCACGAGTTCAAAAATCCCCTGGGAGGCATCAAGGGAGCAGCGCAGTTGCTAGCGCGCCGCCTCGACGGCGACCCCGCCGCGCGCGAGTACATCGAGGTCATGATCCGCGAGGTCGACCGGTTGAGCGCGTTAGTCGAGCAGCTCCTCCGCCTCGGCGCCCCCCCACCGCCGAACCTGCGCCCCCTTAACATCCACCCCCTCATCAACCAGGTGGTCTTGAGGGCCCGCCAAAATCCGATGGCGCGCGAAGTCGCCGTACAGGCCGAGTTCGATCCGAGCTTGCCCCTCGTGCGCGGCGACGGCGACCAACTCAAGCAGGTGTTGCTGAACTTGGTGCTCAACGCCTGCGAGGCCATGGGCGGCAAGGGGACGATTCGGCTCGCGACGCGGTTGGAAACCGATTTCCATCTCGTGCGCGACCAAAATCCGCCCTCCCGATTTGTCCGCATCGAAGTAGCGGACACCGGGCCGGGGATCGATCCGGCCTTCAGGGAGCGCATCTTCGAACCTTTCTTCACGACCAAGCCCCGCGGCACGGGGCTCGGCCTGGCGATCTCGCAACGGATCGTGGCCGAGCACGGGGGCATGCTGCGCGCCGCGAACGACCCGCGGGGTGGCGCAGTCATGACCCTGAATCTGCCGGTCGCCGCCGAGCCCTGAAATGCCCCACCCTTCCGCTACGATTCTCATCGCCGACGACGAAGCATCGATCCGTTGGGTCCTCGCCCGGGCTCTCGCCGACCTCGGGTACCGGACCATCGAGGCGGCCGATGGCTCCGCAGCCCTCGATTGCCTGCTGTCCGGGCGGTGCGACGTCGCCCTCGTGGACATCAAGATGCCGGGATGCGACGGCCTCACCTTGCTCGAACACGCGCGGCACCGCGGGCTGACCACGCCGGTGATCATCATGACCGCACAGACCACAATGCGCAATGCGATCGAGGCCATGAAGCAAGGCGCATTCGATTACGTCACGAAGCCGTTCGACATCGAAGCGATCGGCGCACTGGTACAGCGGGCCCTCGAGGCGCAGCGGCAGGCCCGCAACCTCCAGCGACTCGAGCACGAAATGCGGCGCCGCTTCGAGCTCGGCGTGGAGATCGTCGGCCACTCGGCCCCGATGCAAGAGGTCTACAAGCGGATCGGCCGTGTCGCGCAAAGTGACGTCACCGTCCTCATCCAAGGCGAAAGCGGAACGGGAAAAGAGTTGATCGCCAAAGCCATCCACTACCACTCGCCGCGCTGGGCTGGGCCATTCGTGCCGCTCAACTGCTCCGCCGTGCCCCGCGATCTCCTGGAGAGCGAACTCTTCGGCTACGAGAAAGGGGCGTTCACGGGCGCCACCGAAAGGCGCATCGGCAAGTTCGAAGCGGCGGCAGGCGGCACGCTGCTCCTCGACGAGGTCGGCGACATGCCTCTCGACCTGCAAGCCAAGGTGCTGCGGGTGCTGCAGGAGCGGGAATTTACGCGCGTGGGCGGCAACGAAGTCATTCGCGCCGACTGCCGCATCCTGGCAGCTACCAACCGCGATCTCTCGCGCTTGGTGAAGCAGGGTGCGTTTCGAGAGGATCTGTACTTTCGCCTCAACGTCGTTCCCATCCGGGTTTGCCCGCTCCGGGAGCGGCGGGAGGACATCCCCGAACTCGTCGGGTACTTCCTGCAGAAGATCAACGCAGAGCTCGGAATCCGCGTCTCCGGGATCGCACCCGAGGCAATGGAGCTCCTGCTCGACTACGCGTGGCCGGGCAACGTGCGAGAGTTGGAAAACGCCCTTGTCCGCGCGGCGGTGCTCGCGCCCGGGCGCCTGTTGCTGCCCGGCGATTTCGCTCTGCCTCTCCCGGCGTCGCCCCCGACGCCGCTTGGCCGGGACGCGGCTCTCGAAGACCTGGTGCGCTGCAAGCTCCTCGAGTGGCTCGAACGCGAGCAGAAGATCGCGGAAGGGCGGTTGTACGATGCGTTCCTGGAGCGCGTCGAGCGGCCGCTGCTCGAGGTGGTTCTGGAACGCACGGGCGGCAATCAGCTCAAAGCGGCCGCCATTCTCGGCATCAACCGCAACACGCTCCGAAAGAAAATCACGCAGCTCAAAATCCCCCTCAAGCGCATTGCGGGGGACAACCGATAGCCAGCGCGGCGGCTCGCCCACCGCGCCAGCCGACGAAATGACTCCGCCCTTTCGGTTCCCCTCGCGGCTCTACCCCATCATCGACACGCTGGGCGACCCTCGGCGCTCCCACCTGGAACTGGCGGAAGCCGCCCTCCGGGCCGGCGCCAGGTTCCTCCAGCTCCGCGTGAAAGGCCGGGCCACCCGCGACTTCGCGGAACTGGCGCGAGCCGTTCAACAACGCGCCTCCGCTCGCGGTGCGCTCTTGATCGTTAACGACCGCACGGACATCGCGCTCCTCGTCGGCGCCGCCGGCGTGCACCTCGGCCAGGACGACCTGCCGCTGGAGGATGCCCGCCGGCTCCTCGGTCCCGAAAAGATCCTCGGCTGGTCGACGCACAACCTCGAGCAGGTGCGCGCTGCGGAGCGCAGCGGCCTTGCCGACTACATCGGCTTCGGGCCGATCTTCGAAACCCCCTCGAAGGAAAATCCGGATCCACCGCAAGGGCTCCCGGGCTTGATGCAGGCGCGCGCTGCGAGCCGCCTTCCCATCGCTGCGATCGGGGGCATCACAGCGGAAACCGCACCGGCCGTACTGCGAGCAGGCGCCGACGCGGTCGCCGTGATCGGAGCCATCTGCCGCGCGCCGGACCCAGAGGGCACGACGGCAGCGCTGCTGCGAAACCTTTGACGCCCGGGGGGACTTCCCTCTCCAACCCCTTTTAACCTCGCACGCGCACGCCCGCTCCGCGCAGGAGTCGATCGCTGCCGCACAGCGCACCCCAGACACCCGCCCGCTGTCCCATCCCCGCCCTCAACGCGACCGCCATGCGAAAAGCCCCGCGGGCACTGGCAGGTCGCCCCCGAGCAGAAGCGCGGTGGCGTGCCGGGCCGTGATTGGCGCCCATAGATAGCCGCTCCTGTGATGTCCCGTGGCAACGACCACCTGGGGCAGCCCTGGAACCCGGTCTACGATCGGGCGATGAATCGTCGAGCACGGCCGGATTCCCACCCACTGGCGGCGCACTTCTGCGTCGCGAAGGTGCGGAAAGAGCTCGGCAGCCCGCCCGAGCAGATCTTCGCGCGCTGCCGCGGTCGGGACCGAATCCGCGCGGTACTCGACCGTCGACCCGATCCACACCTCCTCTCCTCGCGGAATCAGACGCGTGTCCTCGCACGCCACCACATGCCGCAAAAACCGCGCGCATCGAACCGCGAGCATCTCGCCGCGAGCCGGCCGCAAGGGCAGCCGCACGCCCAATTGCCTTGCGAGCTTTGCGGACCACCAGCCGGCGCACAACACCGCGGCACCCGCGGAGACGCGGATACCGCAGCCGCGCAACTCGACGGATCGCTCCGGCTGCACCTGGATCGACGCCACTTCCGCGCCGCGGACCAGGACTCCGCCCAGAGCTTCGATCCGCGCACCGAGTGCCGCCAGAAGCGCGCGGCAATCGAGCAAAGCATCCTCCCAGAACACAGCCCCGCCGGCAACTGCCCCTGGGCTGATGCCGGAAAGCAGCGGGCGCACTGCGGCAGCATCGAGGAATTCTGCACGGAATCCCTGCCCGCGCCGGGTCTCTACGAGCTCGAAAAGGGCAGCACCCTCTTCCTCATTCCTCGCAAGCCGCACGAAACCGGGCCGCGAGGCCAGCTGGACACCCGGGCTGGCGCGTTCCAAATCGGGCAGCCACTCCGCGTAAAGTCCGGCACTCGACCGCATCGCCTCCCACATCGCGCCCGCTCGAGTGAGACTGCTCGCAACCGGCAGCAGCCCCGCCGCAGCGGGAGAGGCCTCTCCCCCGCGATTGCCCGCATCGACCAGGGCCACGCGCACCCCTCTTTGCCGAGCGAGCTCCAGGGCGATAGCCTGGCCAATGACGCCGCCGCCCAGGACGGCGATATCCGCCGTCAGTGCGACCATGCCTGTGCGCCCTATGGCTTTGCCTCAGTGAGTCTTTTTCTGCGGCACGGGCCCGTGGGCGGAAGTTTCTTCGGGCTGCTCCGCGTCGGTGTCCGGCCGAAGCACGGCATCGCACTGCGCGCACCGGCCGCCTGGAGGCAGCGCGGAAAACGCAGCGCCGCAGTTCGGGCAGACGTAGCGCATCGAACCCCTCGCGAGCCGTCTAACACGAACCCGGCAGACCCCTCAATCCCGTGTACTCGTCCAGCACATTGGTGACACTTCGGTTAGCCGGGATCGC
>JBBIUR010000081.1:0-13839 GCA_037440145.1 Myxococcales bacterium
CCTTTGAAGAGCCGCGCCAGTTCATCCGCCGCTACGGCAGAGTGCTCTTCGATACCGTGCGTTTCGCGCAGACGGGGTTCTGGGAGGGGACGCTGCGCATCGGCGCCGAGACCTTCCGGGTAACGCCCGACCGGTGGTGGGGCACGCGCGACCGCTCGTGGGGCGTGCGGCCCGTCGGGGAACCGGAGCACCCCGGAGTGCGCCAAGCAGAGCTACCGCTCGACGGGATGTGGAACTACGCGCACATGCAGTTTCCGGAGTTCTCGATTTTCTGTCTTTGCCACGAGCGGGACAACGGGCAGCGGGAGCTGCAGGAGGCGGTGCGGGTGTGGCGCGACCGGTCGCGCCCCTTGGAGCGCTTGGGCCGGCCCGAGCACGCGCACGTGATGCGCCCCGGCACGAGCGTGATCGAGCGCTCCGTGCTTTCGTTTCCCGAGGCTCCAGGTGGGGGGTTGCAGGTTCGGGTGACGCCTCTCGTGGACCTCTATGTCGGCATCGGCACGGGTTACGGCTACGATGCCGACTGGCGCCATGGGATGTACCAGGGGCCGCTGGTCGTGCAGGGAGTCGAGCTCGATGTCATCGACGACGCGGCAAGGTTGTGGGGCCTGATCGACAGCTTGTCGCGCTTCGAGCTGGGCTCCGAGGTCGGTTACGGGCTCCACGAGTACGGCTTTTTCGGCGGCTTCTCGCGCTACGGCGTGTGAGCGTTAGGGCAGGGGCTTTGCCCATCGGCCACGGCTGCGGGGCCCATGCCAGATGCCTGCGGAGCGGGGCGATCCGCGAAAGCGCTGCGGGCCGCTTCGCAGCTCGCCGAGAAATCCTGCGAGAACCTGCGCTGCCGGCGCTCCGGCCTTCGAGGTGGCCGGGTTTCGACCCCTTTCGAGCGGGCCGCCGCCTTCTAGCTACGACTTGCCCCCTGGGCTCCAGCGGTTCGCCGTGAGCCGCAGGGAGGCGATGTCGGCGCGCGAGAACACCTCTTCGAAGGTTCGCTCGTAGCCGGTGAAGCGAATTTTCCACTCGTTGCCGCCTTTCGCGTATTCGTCGCGGTAGTAGGCCGCGCCGCGCACTACCAGCTCCACGGCCGTGTCGATCACGAGGTCTTCGAGAGCCCAAATGCCCACCGCCGTCGAACGCCCGGTGAGGTCGATCTCGGGTTGGTGAACGTGGTGGCAGGAAATTCGCGGGCTCGAGCCCAGGGCCGAGCGCAAAAAGTCGACGATCTGCTCGCGGCCAGAGAACGAGTACTTGCCGCTATCGTACGCGCAAGCGGCATCTTCGGTGAAGCACGAGCGCATCTCCTCCCACAGCTTCAAGTCGAGGCAGCGGGCGTAGCGGTACTTGAGCCGTTTGATCGCTTCGATTTCTCGCTGCGCGGCCTCTCGCCCAGCGCCGGGCACCCCCGCATGCGCGAAGTTTTCCCCGCCACTCCGCTTCCAGTCCGGATCCCGCAGCACGTAACAGCTCATGGGGTGCGATTCGATCCGGTCCAAGTCGAGAAAGCGAGTGCAACTGGCGAGCATGCGGCTCCGGTTTTCCTTGAGCTTCTCCGGTGAGCCACTCGCGTTGAAGAAAAGCGCTGGATCGGTGGCTGCGGCGGTAGGGAAGGCCTCCTCGACGATCGCGGCCCACGGCGGGGCGCCGGGCGTTAGGGCGCGGACCACGGCGTTCTGGATATACAAGAAAGTGCTCTGCGTCTCGGTTGCCACGCGCGTGTGTTCTTCCTGCCATAGCGACAGCCACTGCTCGCGGGAAAGGCGCTCGGGTCTTTCGAGGAATGCGACGGTGTACAGCCCAGGTAGGCGCGCTCCTGGGGGCACGGGCGGGACATCCCGCGCCAGCGGGACGGATTCCGCGACCAGGTAACCCGCGAGACGAGAGGTCACGGCTCGGAGCGCCGCCTCGATGGGCGCGCGGCGGAGCGTGCGCGACGATCCAGACCAGAGGATCCGGGTTAGCCGCCTCGATGGGCGCGCGGCGGAGCGCCGTGTCGAGCCACACCGAGGCGGTAGCGGACATTGGTTCCGCGAGCTTCGTGATCCGCAGGTGGCTTGCGAACTCCGACGCCTCGTCGGCCACGTTCACGGAAAGCCCCCGCGCTCCCGCTGCGAGGATCTGCCCCGAACTTTCCTCCAGCAGGCGCGCGCGAAATTCGGCGGCCGACAGGCCCGCCGCTTTCCAGAGCACGTAGAAGAGCTTTTCCACCTTTGCCTCCACCTGGCGGCCTGCCGGTCAGCCGGTGCGCTCCACCCAGAACTCCCACCGGCAGCAGATTCCCTCTCGGCTCTGCCGCGGCGGGGTCTGCAACGGCCGGCATTTCATGGCGGGATTGGTCAGCCGGCAGAACTCCTGGAACGCGCGATCCTCCACGCCGCCCGGCCCGCACAGGCAGCGGATGTCCGTCTCGTTGCCCTCAGCCTCGAAGTACGAGAGCGTCGGGCAGCGACTGAAGGTAAGGATCGCGTGGTCCGGGCTGCGGATGTCGTACTCGAAGTCGTAGAAGTCCTTCCCCGCACCGTCGGGCGCGATCTGAAAGATCTTGAGCAGGGAAAGCACGTCGTCTCCTTCGATGCGCATGGCCTGCCGGAGCAGAGGTACGTAGAACTTGCGCAGGAGCTGCTCGTACACCTCGGCGTCGAGCCGGAAGGCTTCCTCGGCGCCGAGCCGCTTCCGTTCACCGTGTTCCACATGCCCATGAGACCCACAAAGATCGTTCGGTATGCCTTGAGCAGGCGCACGAGGGCCTCTTTGGAAAAATCCTCGAAACGCAGCTCGGGGCGATGCGGGACACTGTAGTCATCGAGTTCCCTTGGCATGGCCACTCCTTTCCGGGCGCCATTAGCCCGCTTGCGCCGCATATCCAATTCTGCGCCCCCTTGACAAGCGAGCGCGGAGGGGTGTCTTTGCGGTGCCACCGCGCGGGGAACGGGCGTGCGCGGCAACCGGCCTGAGGCGCGTGCGCCGGGGACGTTGAGCGCGGCGACCCGGCGGAGGGAGAATGATGAACCGTTTGGATCTCTCGGAGCCAGAGGAGAGGGTTCTCGGCAAAATCTTGCGGAGGCAAGCCGAGTCGATTCCAGATGCGCCGTTTCTTCTGTTCGGCGAGCAGCGCTACACCTTCGCCCAGGCCAACGAACTGGCGAACGCGTATGCGGCGGGATTCCAGTGCCTGGGCGTCTCTGCGGGGGACACGGTTGCCCTGTTTATGACGCCATCCCCCGCTTGCGTGTTTGCCACCCTTGGAATCAACAAGCTCGGGGCGGTATGGATTCCGACCAACACGGACTACCGGGGCGAGTGGCTGGAGCACAGCCTGCGCGCGAGCTGCGCGCGGGTCGTGGTTGCCGACGGGCCCCTGATTCCGCGCCTCGCGGAGCTGGGCGAAGGCCTGGGCATCGATTGCCTTGTGCAAAACGGCCCGGCAGAGGCTTCGCTGGCCGGGGTGCGGGCGATCGCGTTGTCGGAACTCGCTGCCGGCGGGGCGCCCGAGCCGGAAATTCGCGCGCGCTTTCGCGACACGGCGGCCGTGCTGTGGATGTCGGGGACCACGGGCAGGCCCAAGGGCGTGATGCAGAGCCACAACGCCTGGCTCCACGGGCCGAACGCGCGCTCGAGAACTATCGGGTTCGGCCCGGCGACGTCCTGTACTGCTGCCTGCCCCTTTACAACTCCGCTGCGTGGGTGGCCAACATCTATCCCGCTCTGATCGCAGGGCTTCCGGTGGCGCTCGACCCGCGGTTTTCCGTCGGCGAGTTCTGGGATCGCACTCGCTTTTACGGCGCGACGCACATCTTCACGCTCGGGGCGATGCACATCTTTCTGTGGCAGGCGCCCGAGCGGCCCGACGATCGCGACAACCCGGTGCGCGTGGCTTCGGCGATCCCGATGCCGGAGTGGCTTTTGGAACCGTTCCGCCAGCGGTTTGGCATCGAAGTGGTGACACAGGGTTACGGGCAGAGCGAGGCCTTCACGATTCTCTATCGCGTCGACGATGGCTCGCGGCAGTGGAAACCCAACTCGGCAGGCGTGCCCGCGGAAGGCTTCGAAGTGAAGTTGCTCGACGACGACGACCGGGAGGTGCCGGTCGGGGAGGTCGGAGAGTTCTGCCTCCGACCCGCGGAGCCCAACACCATTTTCAACGGCTACTTCGGCGACCCGGAGGCGACCCTCGCGGCGTTTCGCAACCTCTGGTACCACACGGGCGACCTCGGCCGCCGCGACGCCGATGGGGAATTCTTCTTCGTCGATCGAAAGGCCGATTACATTCGCTACAAGGGGCGCAACGTCTCGTCCTTCGACGTGGAGGCGGCGGTGGGGGCGCACCCGGCGGTCCTGCGGTGCGCGGCGTACGGCGTGCCGCGCCCCGAGCTGGATTGGGAGGCCGAGATCAAGGTCGACATCGTCTTGCGCCCCGGGGCGAGTGCAACGGCCGAGGAGATCGCGCGCTTCGTGAACGAGCGGGCGCCGTACTTCTTCGTGCCGCGGTATATCGAGTTCGTTTCCGAGCTTCCGACCACGCCCACCGGCCGGGTGGGAAAGTTCGAGTTGCGCCAGCGCGGCGTGACCGCCGCGACCTGGGACCGCGAGAAAGCGGGATTCGCTGTTCGCCGCTGAAGCTGCGCTTCCGCTTGCATTGCAGCGCCGGCCGGAGTATCAGGCCCGCCCTGGTGTGTAGCGCGGCCGGCGGCGCTGGGCCGTAGGCCACCAAGGGTCGAGTGGCGACATTGGGGAGGCGAGCCAGGGCGAAGTTCTATAGCATTTGTGGACTCCCGGCGCTGGTTGTGCTGGCCGGGGTGGGAATTGTGCGCGCTGCCGGAGACGAGTACGGCACCCGCGGGCCTTACGTGGGCCTCTCTTATGCGTATGCGGTCGAAAACTTCCACGCACCTGGGATCCCGGCGCCGGGCGCGGTGATGAGCGCGGGGGATTCGACCGGCGTGGAGGCGCGGCTGTGAATTCCGTGGCACCCGCTCGTGGCCACGGAGCTGGGCTACGGGTACTAGGAGGAGTTCGGCGTCACTAGCCGCGTCGCCACCGAAGGCGGGGGAAGCGCGGAGCGCTTTTTCAAGTCGCGCGCCTGGACCCTGGCCGGCCTGGCCAAACTGTATCCAATCGCTGGGCGGGTCCAGCCCTACGCGTTGCTCGGGCTGGGTGCCCTCAACGCGTACTTCAAGGGAGGCGGCCGGCAGGTCGAGATTGCCGGGCGGCTGGGTGCTGGCGTGGACGTCTACGTCGCACGGGACGTGAGCCTGAACGTCGAGGGCTCGTACATGCTGCCGGCCCAGTCGCTGGAGGACTACCAGATTGCACCGCTGCTTGCTGGCATCCAGTACCGGTTCGGGGCGCGTTCCGCCCGCGAGGGCGCCGCAGCGGCTCCACAGTGACTCGGAGCGCCTGCGCCGCGCGCGGCTGGTGCGCCTAGTGGGCTGCGCCGGGCCCGGGGGCGGTTCTGCGCGCGAGCTCCACGAAGGCCCGCGCAGCGGGGGACAGGGGGCCGGGACGGGTGAGCAGGTAGATATCCCGCAGCAAGGGCGGGTCGAGGCGGGTGACGACTAGCCCTTGCTTTGCCGCGCCTTCCGCGAGGGCGCGCGGCAGAAACGTAAAGCCCGCGCCGGCCAGCACGAGCGGGATGAGAGCCTGGCGCGATTCCGATTCCACGGCGACGAACACCTCGCCCGCGCGCGACGGCACCTCCAGCGCGATCCCGTAATGCCGGTACGCACCGGTGGGAACGACCATTGGCAGGCCCAGGAGATCGGCGTGGCGCACGGGCTGCCGCTTGAGCTTTGTGCCTGGCGGAAAGACCGCAAGGTTTTCCTCGCTGCCGATTCGCTCGGCTGCCAGTGGCGCGCTGGCGCGCTCGGCGCTGAGCGCGACCTCGCAGCGGCCGCTGCGCACGTAGCGTTCGATGTCGTGCGGGTTCTCCGATGTCTGAATTCGCACGCGGATGCCGGGGTGCTGCGAGCGCAGTTGCCCGACCAGCCGTGCGAGCAGCTCTGCCGCTGACGCCTGGGGCGCCGCGACATCGAGGTGGCCGGCGCGCAGTTCCTGGACGGAGCGGACCGATTCGTAGAGCACGGCGAGATCGCGCAGGACCAAGCGGGCGGAGTCGACGAACGCCTCCCCGGCGGGCGTAAGCGATACCGACTGCCCCGCGCGGTGGAAAAGCGGCGTGCCGAGCTGCTGTTCGATCTGGGCAATGGCGTGCGAGAGCGATGGCTGCGAGACGTGCACTGCCTGCGCGGCGCGCGTGAAGCTGCCGTGGTCGGCGACCGCAACGACAAACTCGAGATGTCTCGGGTTCATTTCAGAGCGGCGAGACAGGGCGAAAGCGACTATTCCGCTTGCTCCCTTTCGCTTCTTTCTGGCCGCAGTGTCAAGGGCGGCGAGGCGAGGGAAAAAAGGATGAAGGGCACGTCGCGGCAATCGGCAGCAGCAGTGCCCAAAGCGTCCGCCCTGAGATGGCGCAAGGCTTTCCTTCCGCGCTTGCAGGCGGCTCTGAGCACGCCCGGAGGCGCACGGGATGGCTTTTTGGGATTTCCCGCACTCCGCAGTTAGCCCTGCGCCGCGCGTGCGCCTGCAGGGACATGCCGCCTGTCGCCGGGCCACAGGGGGGGCGGTTTCAAAAAGCGCGGGATCTGGAGGTCTCCTGGCTGGCGCGATGGCGCCGGACGATATTCGAGCATTGGCAGGCACCGCCTCGGGCACCATCGGGGAGAAAAAAATTCCCCTGTGTGAACGGGCCAGAGTTGCGGAACCCGGTCTGGGACGGAGAGCAGTTCGTTCGTGGCTTCGCTCCGAAGAAGGGAAACGATGTCCGGAGGAGACTCGCCGCTTGGATTCCGTACAAAGCTGCTGGCACGGCCTCGATGTCCCCACGGCGATGGGTCTGCGCCGGTGAATTGAACGGCTGGGAGAGAAGTTGGCAGCCCGGCCGGGGTCTTGTCAAACATCCCGAGCTCCTGGGCAGCAAGAAGGGGACTTTGCTGTTCAGCGTTTGCATGCGGTCGCCCATGCGACGGAGGGCCGGCACAGGTGCTCGGCGGCCTGAAGGAAAGTGGCCCGTCTTTGCTATCGCGGCTCGCCGGAGTATGGTGACCGCTACACTCGATAGTTAGTTGGCGTGCGCCGGGGCTGCGCAACAACGGAACTGAGGGGCGCGATGCACCCCCCGAAAACAAGGGGAAGGAGGTCGTTATGTTTACACATCGCTCGAAGTCCTGGATGGCTCTTGCGGTCATCACCCTTCTGGCAGGAGGATTCCACTTGGCTTTTGCGCAGGGCCGGCCAGAGCAGAAACAGCAATCCCTCTACGACCGGCTGGGTGGCCTCGCGCCGGTTTCGGTCGTGGTCAGCGACTTTATCGATGCCCTCGTACCGGATGCCGTGCTCAATGCGAATCCTGCGATCGATGCGGCGAGGAAACGCGTGCCCGCGCCATACCTGAAGTACCATGTGACCGCCCTCGTCTGTCAGGCAACTGGTGGTCCGTGCCAGTACCAAGGCCGTACCATGAAGGAGGCACACGCGCACCTCAACATCACAGAGCGCGAGTGGAACAGAATGGTCACCATCTTCAAAGAGATTCTCGCCAAGCACAACGTGCCGGCGAAGGAGACTGAGGAGCTCCTTGCGATCGTTAGCTCGACGAAGGCCGATATCGTGGTGTCCAAGAGCGGCAAGTAAGAGACCGCGAGCCAGCTAACAACCGGTTGCAGCGGACGGTCCGCTGCGCGTCCCGCCGCTGATTGCCGGCGTTCGGGGCTACGCGTCGGAGGCAAATACGCGTCGGAGGCAAAGATGTTTGTTCTTGTCCGCGCGGTCGCTTACGCAGCGCTTTTTATCGGCCTCGTGCTGATCTACGCTCCCGCTCGCCTGCTGTATTGGTCGGGCGTCGCCCGCCCCGAGGCGATGGACGTGCTGCAGGTTGCCGGGATGGTCATCGGGGCGGCTGGTGGGGCCGTCGCTCTGTGGTGCGTATTCACCTTCGCGTTGGTCGGAAGGGGCACTCCGGCGCCTTTCGACGCGCCCCGGCGACTGGTGACTCAGGGGCCCTACCGCTTCGTCCGCAACCCCATGTACATCGGCGCCGGACTTACCCTGGTCGGGGCGGCGCTTTTCTGCGAGTCGTTGTTGCTTCTGAGCTATGCGGGTCTCTTCTTTCTGGCAACCCACCTGTTCGTGCTGAGGTACGAGGAACCCGCTCTGCGGCGAACCTTCGGGCGGGAGTACGAAACGTATTGCCGTCGGGTCAGGCGATGGTGGCCGACCGTCTGACGCAACCGTGATTCTGATGTTCCCCATAGGATGGAGGCGACTCGCTGTCTCTCGTGCCTCATCCTTGCCCCTAGGTGAAACGAGAAGGCAGATATGTACCGCCTTCGTTTCCTTGTTCTCGCGGGCATGATTCTCGCGGCGGCTGCCTCGCGGCTGATCCCGCATCCACCCAACTTCGCGCCCATTGGGGCAATGGCGCTCTTTGGGGGGCTTGTTTTGCCAATAGATCGATGGCGTTTGCCGTGCCGCTTGCTGCGATGTTTCTGAGCGATGTGGCGATTGGCCTGGTGGGCGGCGACTTGTCCCTGGGCATGCACCGGCTCATCCCTCTCGTTTACGGGAGCTTTGCGGTGATCGTGTGCGTCGGGTTTCGGCTGCGCCGGCGCCGGAAAGTCCTTCCCATCGCCGGGGCCACGCTACTTAGCTCTGTCCTGTTCTTCGCGGTGACCAACCTCGGGGTTTGGGCCCTCGGTTCGTGGTATGCCAAGACGTGGGACGGGCTGGTCGCCTGCTTCGTGGCCGCCGTACCCTTTTTCCGCAACACCCTTCTTGGCGACGCGGTGTATGTGGCCGTCCTCTTCGGCGGCTTGGCGCTGGCCGAAAAGGGCCTTCCCGCGCTGTGCGAGCCAGCACTCGCCGCCTCGGAATAGGAGCATCCGATGAGAATTGTCTCGCTGCTCCCCAGTGCGACGGAGATCATCTGCGCGCTGGGACTGGAAGCGGAGCTGGTGGGCGTGACACACGAATGCGACTACCCGCCGTCAGTGCGACGCTTGCCGAAGGTCACCCGCGCGCTTATTCCCGCCGGCGCATCCAGCGCTGAGATCGATGGCCTGGTGCGCGAGCGCTTGCGGGTGGGCCGGGCTTTGTATGCGCTCGACCTCCCGGTGCTGCAAGAGCTGCGGCCTGACGTAATCATCACCCAGGCGCTTTGCGACGTGTGTGCTGTGGCCGGGGAGGAAGTGCGGGCCGCAGCATGTGGGCTTCCCGGCCCTCCCCGGGTGATCGACTTAGAGCCGCAAACCCTTTCGGAGGTCTTCGCCTCCATTCGCCAGGTGGCGACGGCAGTGGGTATGGAACGGTTCGGCGAGGAAGTCATCGGGGAGTTGAGGGCTCGTGTGGCGGCAGTCGTGGCACGCACGGCCCGGATTCAGCGCCGACCGCGCGTCGCGTTGCTGGAATGGCTGGATCCGCCCTTCTCTTGCGGTCACTGGAATCCCGAGTTGGTTCGACTGGCAGGAGGCATCGAGGGAATCGGCCAGGAAGGCCGGCTGTCGCGAACGCTTCGCCGGGACGAGGTCCTGGCCTGGCAGCCGGAGGTTGTGTTTATTGCCTGCTGCGGCTTCAGCGCCGAGCGCACGCTGTCCGATGTGCCGGCACTGCACCTCATCCCGGGCTGGCAGGACGTGCCCGCGAGCCGCTCGGGCCGGGTGTACGTGGCGGACGGCTCTCACTACTTCAGCCGTCCCGGCCCTCGGCTGGTGGACAGTCTCGAGATACTCGCGCACGCGTTGCACCCGGACGTGCATCCCCTGCGCGCTGGGCTGCCACCGCCCGTTCGCGTGGAAGATTTTGCGGTAGGCGACGGCGCTTCTGAGGAGCCTGTCTGATGGCGCGCCGAGTCCTGC
This sequence comes from Myxococcales bacterium, assembly GCA_037440145.1. Lineage (GTDB taxonomy): Bacteria > Desulfobacterota > Binatia > HRBIN30 > BPIQ01 > JBBIUR01. The sequence goes on from JBBIUR010000081.1 coordinate 9,906, forward strand.
TTTCCTGGAGTTCGGGCAAGGACAGCGCCTGGACCTTGCACATACTCCGCAACGACCCGGACGTGAAGGTCATTGGCCTGCTGACGACTGTTAACACCACGCACGGGCGAGTCGCGATGCACTCGAGTCGCATCGCCATCGTGGAGGCGCAGGCGCGGGCGGTGGGGCTCCCGCTCCATGTCATCCCTTTGCCGTAGCCTGTTCGACTGAAGTCTATGAGCGCGCGATGAGCGCGGCGATCCGACAGGGGCGCAAGCGCGGGGCAACGCACGTCGCCCTTGGAGACCTTTTCCTGGAGGACATCCGCGCTTACCGGATCGAGCAGCTTGGAGGCTCCGGCCTGGAGCCGCTCTTTCCGGTCTGGCACGAACCGGCCGAGCCGCTGGCGCGGCGCATGGCCGACGCCGGTGTCGAGGCGGTTGTCACCTGCGTCGATCCCAAGAAGCTCTCGCGCTCGTTCGCTGGTCGCAGGTTTGATCACGCATTCCTCGACGAACTCCCGCAAGGCGTCGATCCGTACGGGGAGAATGGTGAGTTCCACACGTGTGTCCTCGCCGGGCCGATGTTCCGCGAGCCGCTGCACGCGGCGGTGGGGGAGGTCCTGGGACGCGCCGGGTTTTATTTTGCCGGTTTACCCCCGGGTCCATCCCGCGCGCCCCCATGCGGGGCTTTTATCGCTCTCATGAAAACAAAGTCTTGGAAGGGCTTCGAGGCCCTTGATACCCGGGATGGGGAGCAAATTGGAAAGGAGGCGCGAATGGAAGCTGGTGCTGCGATCTCTTCGGCCTCTTCGGCAAACTTGCTGCGGCGCGAAGTGCCTCCGCGGCGTGGCGCGGAGCCGCCGGCGGTGCGGGGCAGAATCCCCATCGAGATCATCGACGAGCTCGATGGCCTGACGCCCCGCGTGCGGCGGCTGCGCGAGGCGTTCTTCCGCGCCACCCCCGTGGTGGACGGCGAGCGAGCCCGCCTGATGATGGAATCCTACCTGGAGACAGAAGGGCTCCATCCGGCCAAGCGCCGCGCTCTCGCCTTCGCGCGGGTCCTCGACCACATGACGATCGTCATCCGCGACGACGAGCTGCTCGTCGGCAGCTCGACGCGCCACCTGCGAGGCGCGCTGCCGAACGTCGAGCTGGCGCCGCTCAACTTGCTCTGGTTGCTCGAGCAGCACGAGCCTCCGACGACCGCTTCGCCCGTTGGCGAGACGCGCCTCGACCCCGAGGACAAGGAGTGGCTGATCCAGGCGTGCCACTACTGGAAAGACAAGTACGCCGCTCGCCGCGCCGAGGCGATCGTCACTCAGCTCGATGGGAGGAAGTGGAAAAAGGTCGGCGAGGCGCGCATGGGGATGTGCCAGCCGTATACTCCGATGCTGTTCACGCCAGGGGCCGACTACGACAAGATCCTTGCCATCGGGATGAACGGGTTCCTCGCAGAGGCGCGCGAGCACCTGGACCGTATCCGAGCAGCCGCAACCGGGCGAGAGCTTTCCGCGGAAGAGAGCGAAAAGGTGGAGTGGCTCGAGGCGGTCATCATCGTGCTGGAGGCCATGATCCGCCACGCGCGCCGGTACGCTGCGCTGGCGCGGGAGATGGCGGCCCGCGAGGCTAACCCCGAGCGCCGGCGCGACCTGGAGCGCATCGCCGACGTGTGCTCGTGGAGCCCGGCAAACCCGGCTCGCGGGTTCCACGACGCACTGCAAACGTACTGGTTCGTCGCCGTGGGCCACGACATCGAGAAGGCAAACCCGAACGCCTTCATCGGGCGCTTCGACCAGTACATGTGGCCGTATTACGAGCGCGACATCAACAGCGGGCGGCTGACTCGCCAGGAGGCAGCCGAGCTGATGGGCTGCATGTTCCTGAAGTGGACGGCCATGGAGCCGTTCCTCTTCATGGGACTGCTCGGCAAGCGGTTCCACCAGGAAATCGCCCAGGCGAACTACTTTGCCAACATGACGCTCGGCGGCCAGGTGCGCGACGGCCGGGACGGTGCGAACGAGCTGTCGTGCCTGATCCTGCACGTGGCCAAGCAGGTCCGGACGCACCAGCCGCACATTTCGGTGCGCTACCACCGCGGCATGGCGCCGGAGTTCCTGCGCAAGGCGATCGAGTGCAACCGCGACCACGGCGCAGGCATCCCCGCGTGGTTCAACGACCGGTTGGGCACCGAGTACCTGCTCGATCGCGGCGTGCGCTGGGACGATGCGCGCGATTGGGCTGTGGCCGGATGCATCAACACGTCGTATCCGAAGAGCTTCGCGTGGGTCCGCAACGCCGTGGTCTCGTTCGTCAATCACGCCAAGCTCCTCGAGATCACGCTCCACAACGGCGTCGACCCGTACACGGGAGAGAAGCTGGGGATCGAGACGGGGGACCCGCGCGCGTTCACTTCGTGGGAGCAGTTGGTGGAGGCGTACTGCAAGCAGATCGATGCCTTCTACGAGTACAGCCTGGCGAACTTCCGGGCGATCGAAAAGGTTTACTACGAGGATGCGAACTATTTCCCCTTCATCTCCGCGTTTCTCCAGGACTGCATCGCGCAGGGTAAAGACGCCACCCGCGGCGGCGGCCGCTACCCGCAGCTCGAGGCCTGGTGTTTCGTCGATCGGGGCCAGCAGGATGCGTGCGACTCCCTGATCGCAATCAAAAAGGTCATCTTCGAACAGAAGCGAGCAACGATGGGGGAGCTCCTCGATGCGCTGAAGGCGAACTGGGAGGGGTACGAGGAGCTGCGGCAGGCTTGCTTGTCCGCGCCGAAGTACGGCAACGACGAGGACGAGCCGGATGAGTTCGTCGCCCGGATGTGGCGGTATACCGCGGACAAGTGCCAGTCCTACCGGGATGGCTTCGGGCGGCGCTTTACCATGTTCCGGCAAGGGGCAGCATGGTCGACCTGGGCGGGCAAGTGCACGGGCGCGCTGCCCAACGGGCGCAAGGCGGGGACTTCGCTCGCCGATGCCTCGGCTTCGCCCCAGCAGGGGTGCGACGTGAAAGGGCCGACCGCCACGATGAATTCGGTGTGCAAGCTGGACAACATGTTCCTGGAGGGGCCGCTGCTGAACATGAAGTTCGCTCCTGGCCTCCTGCGGACGAAGGAGGGGATGCGGAAGTTCGCGGAGTTGATTGGCACGTACTTCGACCGCGGCGGCTTCCACGTGCAGTTCAATATCCTGGACCGCGAGACGCTTCTCGACGCGAAGAAGCATCCCGAAAAGTACCGCAACCTCGTTGTGCGCGTGGCCGGATACAGCGCTTTTTGGGTCGAGCTGACCCCGGCTGTGCAGGACGAGATCATCAGCCGCACCGAGCACCGGCTGTGAGAGCCGCCAGCTCGATGCCGCCAGCGCGCGGCACGCCCGCCCCGGCAGTGTCTCAGCCTGCAGCCCGGGGCGCCGCGCGGCCCCCGAAGGGGCGGATCTTCAATATCCAGCGATTTAGCACTGACGATGGCCCGGGCATCCGCACCACGGTATTTCTGAAGGGCTGCCCCCTGGCTTGCCCGTGGTGCGCCAACCCGGAATCGCAGCGAGCAGCGCGAGAGGTGGCGCACAACGACGCGCTCTGCGATGGATGCGGCCGGTGTATCGCTGCCTGCGAGCGCGGTGCGCTGCAGCTCGCCCCCGCAGGGGGCGTGACGATCGATCGCGCGCGGTGCAACGCGTGCGCCGCGTGCGTGCAAGTGTGCGGGACGCGAGCGCTGCGCGTGGTCGGAGCGGATTCCGCCCTGGAAGAGGTCTTCGAGGAGATCCGCAGGGATGCGCCGTACTACGAGAGCTCGGGCGGCGGCGTCACGTGCTCGGGGGGCGAGCCGCTCTCGCAGCCTCGATTTGTCGCCGCCCTGTTCGATCGCTGCCACAGGGCCGGATACCACACGGCATTGGACACCTGCGGGGCCGCACCGCGCCGCACCTTGGAGCAGGTGCTGCCGCATA
>JBBIUR010000081.1:13849-14208 GCA_037440145.1 Myxococcales bacterium
GACCTGGTGCTGTTCGACATCAAGATCGCGGACGGCAGGCAGCACGCCGCGGTCACGGGCCGCCCGAACCGCCAGATTCTGGAGAACGCGCGGCTCATCGCTGAGGGCGGCGTGGCGATGATCGCGCGCGTGCCGGTCGTGCCCGGATACACCGACGGCGAGGACAACATCGCCGCGATCGCGGCCTTCGTGCGGGGGCTGAACCCGGCCATTCCGGTGCACTTGCTCCTGTACCACCGCTTCGGGATCCACAAGTACCGCATGCTCGACCGAGAATACGCGCTCGGGGACACGCGCCCCCCAATCCCCGAGCAGATGCAGGGGCTCGTTGAACGCGTGCGGCGGCTGGGGCTCCAGTT
>JBBIUR010000082.1:0-14119 GCA_037440145.1 Myxococcales bacterium
TCCCCGCTCACTGCAGCTGCGAGTTCCTCGACCGGCGCCGGCTCCCCGAGGGGTGCGACCTCCCCGGGGCGAGGACTGCCCGGTGCCTCCGCCGCTGCGAGGCGCGGCCGAACCTCGATCTCGCACTGGTGGGGCATGAACTTCTCGTCCATGGCAACGTAAATGCGCGCGCCGTGGCGCTGTTCCAGCAGTGCCAGGTCCTCTCGCTTCTGGTTCAGCAGGTAGATCGCCACCTCGGGCCGCACGGTCACTTTGACCGACGCCACATCTCCCTGGGCGACTCGGTTCTGGATCTTGCGGATCGCTACCAGCGCTGCTGAGTCCGTCGTGCGCACGAGTCCGTGTCCCTCGCACATCGGGCAGGCCATGTACGACGTGGCGATCGCCGCCGGGCGCAGGCGCTGGCGCGAGACTTCCAGCAGGCCGAAACGGGAGATGCGCCCGATGTCGTGGCGCGCCTTGTCCACCTTCATCGCCTCGCGCAGCGCCCGCTCCACTTCGTGGATGTGCTCGGGCTGCTTCATGTCGATGAAGTCGATGACGATGAGGCCGCCCACGTCGCGCAGCCGCAACTGGCGCGCGATCTCCGCAGCGGCCTCCAGGTTCGTCTGATACGCCACTTCCTCCTGGTTGCTCCCGCGCTTCGAAGCGCCGGAGTTCACGTCGATGGCCGTCAGCGCCTCCGTGCCGTCGATGACGATGCTCCCCCCGCACTTCAGCGGCACGCGGCGCTTGAAGATCGTCTCGATTTCCGGCTCGACGTTGAAGGCGGAAAACAATGGCTGATCGCCGCGATAGAGCCGCAGAACCGATTCCTTGCCCGGCATCACGCTGCGCAGGAACTCCCGCGCCCGTTCGTACACTTCCTCGTTGTCGACGTAGATTTCGTCGATGTCCGGGGTGAAGTAATCGCGGATGTTGCGCATGACCAGGTCGTGCTCCCGGTAGACGAGCGCGGGCGCGCGCTTCGACTCGGCGGTCTTCAGAATGCTCTCCCACAAGCGCTGCAGGTAATGCAGGTCGCGCTCGAGCTCGTGGCGCGACTGGTCGAAGCCTGCGGCCGTGCGCACGATCACGCCGAATCCCTCGGGGGGCCGCAGCTCTTCGATGAGTTTCCGCAACCGCGCGCGATCCTCCCCTTCGATGCGGCGGGAGATGCCCGACTGGTTCGAGCCCGGGAGCAGCACCAGGTATCTGCCGGGGAGGGAATAGTACGTCGTCAGCGTCGGGGGCTTGTCCCCAAAGGGATCCTTCGAGACCTGCACGAGGATCTCCTGCCGCGGCTTCAGCACCTCCCGAATGCGCCGCTTGCGCGGCACCTCGCCGTTGGGACTGAGATTGCGAAAACAGATCTCGTCCAGCGGCAAGAACGCGTCGCGATCGATCCCGATATCCACGAACGCCGCCTCGAGCGGGGGGTGGACCCGGTGCACGACGCCCTTGTAAATGTTGCCCTTCAGGTGCTCGCGACCGAGCGACTCGATTTCGAAGGACTCCAGCACCCCGTTGTTCAGGATGCCCACCCGTGTCTCCTCCGGGTGGGTTACATTGATCAACATCACCTTGGCCATTGGCGCGTCCAGCCCCTTTTTGACGATCCCGACCCCATCATGCCACGGAACGGGCACCGGGAGCACGCACCTGCCTCGCCGGCGGCCCGCCGGCACGCCTGACGAGTCGCAAAGCCGCCTTTCGGCTATCACGGATAGAGGCCGGGATAAAGGGAGCGGTAGAAGCACCGCTCCCAAGGGGCGTGGGGAGGGTGGGCGCTACTCGGGCGAGCCGATCGCCCCGCTGCCGGTATCGGAGCGGCGGCGCGGCCGGGAACCCTCCCGATCCGCGCTGGGGTGCGCGTGCGTGCCGGCCGCCGCCCGCCGGCGGAGGCAGGGGGGTGCGTCCGCCTGCACTAGAGGCCAGCTATAGGCGACGGCCGGCACGCGCAGCCCCACACCACCCCGTCAGCGTGCCTTTTCGAACTCGACCATCCCGGCAACCGTCGCCTCCCGCGGGCGGCCCGGGCCCGGCCCGCTCCCGCTCGTCGCGTACACCGCAACCGGCTGGAAGTCGGGGTAAGCATGGTTTCCGTGCTCGCCGACGTCGAGACCTTCGTACTCTTCCTCGGGGCTGACCCGGAGCCCGACGGTCGCCTTCAGGACGAGCCACCCCAGGGCCGATGCGGGGAACACGAACAGACCCATGGCGGCGACGCCGACGATCTGGGGAAGGAGCTGCTGCACGCCGCCCCCGAGAAAGAGGCCCGGTTTGGCCGCAGCCGCCGCCGGGCAGATTTCGGGGTTTGCGAACAGCCCGAGGGCCAGAGTGCCCCACATGCCGTTCACCAAGTGCACCGAAATCGCGCCGACCGGATCGTCGATCTTGACCCGATCGAAGAAGAGGACCGCGAGCACGACCAGAACCCCAGCGATAAGCCCGATCAGAAACGCCGCCGGCACGCTGACGAACGCACACGGAGCGGTGATCGCCACCAGCCCCGCGAGCCCCCCGTTCAGCGTCATCCCGAGATCCGGCTTCCCAAGGAGAGCCCATGCCGTGAGCAGCGCCGAGATCGAGGCGGTGGCCGCGGCCGTGTTGGTGGTCGTGGCGATATGGGCGATCGAGGCCCAGTCGGCCGCCATCGTGGAACCCGGATTGAACCCGAACCAGCCGAACCAGAGCACGAACACCCCGAGAGTCGCCGAGGTCATGCTGTGGCCAGGGATCCCGACGGGCCGGCCATCCTTCGTGTATTTGCCGATGCGCGGCCCGAGCAGCATGGCCCCAGCCAGTGCGGCCCAGCCGCCAATCGAGTGCACCACTGTGGAACCCGCGAAGTCGAGCATACCGAGCTTCGACAACCAGCCCCCGCCCCAGATCCAGTGGCCGCCGATGGGATAGATGAGTCCCACCATGAGGAAAGAGAAGAGGAAAAACGAGCGGAACTTGATCCGCTCCGCCACGGCTCCCGAGACGATCGTCGCCGCAGTGCCGGCGAAGACTAGCTGGAAGAAAAACTTCGCCCAGAGTGGCACTCCGGTCCAGCTAATCGAACCGTAGACCCCCCGATAGGCATCGCCCATGGCGGGGCTGTTGTCGGGCCCGCCCACAAACCAGATCCCGTGGGTGCCTACGAAGCCGTTCCCGTCGGCGAACATGAGGCCGAAACCGGTGAGCAAGAACGCCACCGACGAGACGGCGAACACGATGTAGTTTTTGGCCAGGATGTTCACCGTGTTCTTGGCCCGGCAGAATCCCGACTCCACCATCGCAAATCCGAGGTTCATGAAGAACACCAGAAACGCCGTCACCAACGTCCACATCGTGTCCAGCGCGACCTTGTGGCTCGCGATGGCATCGGCCGCCTGGCGGGGAAGCACCGGCGCCGTCTCCTGTGCTGCCGCGGCGGTAGCCAACAGGCCGATCGAAACCGGCAGCACGAGGGCCAGGACTCGAACCCAGAGTTCCTTCGTCTTCATTGGAATAGCCTCCTCTCCACCCGGGAGCGGCGCGCTCAGACGGCCTCCTCGCCCCGCTCTCCGGTGCGGATGCGCACGACCTCTTCGACCGGCGTGACGAAAATCTTACCGTCGCCGATCCGCCCCGTCCTCGCCGCCTTCTCGATCACCGCCGCCACCGCCCCCGCTTGGTCGTCCCCGACCAGCACCTCGATCTTGATCTTCGGCAGGAAATCCACCACGTACTCCGCGCCCCGATACAGTTCCGTATGTCCCCGCTGCCGCCCGAAGCCCTTCACCTCCGCGATCGTCATCCCGCGCACTCCCTCGCGCGCCAGCGCCTCTTTCACCTCGTCGAGCTTGAACGGCTTGATGATCGCCTCGATCTTCTTCATGGGTCCTCCGCCGAGCCCTCTGCCGCCACGGCAATCGCCCGGCTCAAAAGCCGAGCAACACTTCCGCTGCGAGCGTGTCGGAACCTCGCTGCAGGCGCGACTCTTTCTCGAAAATCTGCTTGTTCGCTTCGTCGTGCCGGTATTCCACGCGCGCCAGCACAAAATCGGTCAGCCGCACGGCCACCGTTGGCGTCACCTCCCACAGGGTGGCGCGCTGGCCGCTAAAGTTGCGCGTGCCGTCGGGATCGTCGAACACCTCGGCCCGCAGGATCAGCGACACGCGCTTGGTCACCTGTCCGATGGCATAGCCCACCAGGCCGTACCAGTTCGCCTCCGCGAAGCCGGCGGCGGCGGGAACGAGGTCGCTCTCCGACCCGTACACGCCGTCCAGGACGAAAGTCAGCCCCTCTGCCGCCGCCACGGAAACGTTCGCCGTCAACACACCTCTCTTCACCCCACTTCCCGGGCCCCCGCGACCAATGCCGTTCCGCTCCGCCCCGTAGGTTCCCGCGACGTACAGCGAAACCTTTTCGATGGGCGCAACGCCCAGGCCCGCAAGCAGCGTCTTGCTGCTGTTGTTGTCGCGCACGTTGTCCCAGCCGTTGACCACACCGACATCGAAGGTCACTTGCTCGGTCAGCGGGACGTTCAAGAGGAGTCCTGTGTGGGTGAACGGGATACCGAAGCCAAACGCAATCGAGTGGGAAATGTTCTGGTTGAAGTTCTCGTACGTCTTTAAGACCTCGTACCCGAGCAAGGTGACGAACTTTCCGGCTTTCACCTGCGGGCGACCTGCGGCAAGCTCGACCGGCAGGCGGTAACGCAAATATGCCTCGCGGAGCTCGAAGGAGTTGCTCTCCTCCGAATTGTCGCCGATGGTACCGCTGCCGTCCCAATCGGCAGAGGCAAACTCCGCGATGTGACCGAAGTCCAATGTGAATGCGAAGCCGAAGTCCTCGTTGTCCCGCAGGCGGCGGAAGAACAGCGACGCCTGGTGCAGGGTGATCGAATCGTTCACCTTGTCGATCACGCGGAAGGGCAATTCGCCGGAAGCTGGCTTGTTGAAGCTGTAGAGGTAGACGCTGGAGACGAGCGCGTGGATATCCACGAAGCGGCGCGCCAGATCTTCCAGGCTCTCTTCCTCCGCGCGCGCCCATGTGCTGCCGGAGACGAGAACAAGTATGGCAGCGACCAGCTTTCTCATTCCGCCCTCCCTTTTCGCAGAACCCGATCTGCGTACGGCTGCGGACCCTGTGCAACGCAGGTGCCGCAGCCGGCGGGGCGCGCAAACCCCCTTCCGCGCCTCGCTCCCGAGACTTTTGCCCCGGAAAGCGTGCGCACCCCTTGGGCACCGCCCAAGAAGCGGGCAGCGCGAGCGGTCCAGCGCGGCCCCGCCGCGCCGCTACGGGATGGGATTTACTTCGCAGGTCGCTTGGGAATCAGCACCCGCCGGCGAAGGGAAAGAACGGGTTCGTTCCGCTGGTTCCACGCGCGCGTCTCGACGTAAATCACGCCGCGGTCCGGCTTTGACTGGGACTCTTTCTTGTCGAGGATCTCCGTCTCCGCGTAAATCGTATCTCCGTGGAACGTGGGTCCGAGGTGCTTAACCGACTCGTACTCCAGGTTCGCGATCGCGTTCATGCTGATGTCGCGCACGCTCATCCCAACGGCGATGGCGAAGACGAGCGTCCCGTTCACCAAGCAGCGCCCGTGTTGCGTCTGGCTCGCGTAGTGCTCGTCGAAGTGCAGCGGGTTGGTGTTCATCGTCATCAGCGTGAACCACGTGTCGTCGAACTCCCGAATCGTGCGCCCGGGCCAATGCTTGATGACCTCGCCGACGGTGAAATCTTCGAAATACCGCCCGTGTTGCATGGGTGCTCTTATAAGCGTTTCGCGCCCGCAGGCCAACGCGTCCCCGCGCGCCGCCTAGCGGAGATGCGCCAGTGGCCCTGGAGGGACTCGAACCCCCACCCGGTTGCCCGGAGCAGATTTTGAGTCTGCCGTGTCTGCCAATTCCACCACAGGGCCGAAGAGGAGCTCGTGCCGCCGTCAGCGCCGCCCGGGGAATTCCGGCGGTAAGAAGGTTTCCGCGGGCTCTTTCGCTTCCACCGCCCGAACCGCCTGCCGCTGCCGCACCTTTGCCAGCGCTTCCCCGGCCAGGCGCCGGATGCGCGGGTCCGCATCGGCGCGCGCAAATCGGTGCAGCGTTTCCTCCGCATCGGCCGAACCGATCTCCCCCAGGGCGTAGATCGCGGTGCCCCTCGTTTCGGGGTCGAGGTCGCGCTGCAGGAACTCTGCGATGGGACGAGCCGCGCGCGCGTCCCCGATCTTGCCCAACGCTGCCAAGATACGCGTTTTGAGCTGCGGGTCCGTGCTCCGCAGGAACAGGTACTGGATCAACACGGGCGTGGCCTCGGCAGCGCGCATGTACCCCAACATGTCGACAGCCTTCGCCTGGACGCGCACATCTGCGTCACCCAACGCCTGGAGCAAGTACTCCACGGCCTTTTCGTCGTGACTCTCGCCTAGGGAGCGCACAGCCTCGAGCCGCTTCTCCGGCTCCTCGCTCTGCAGCTTGCGCACGAAATCGTCGATGTTCGTGCCCCGCGTTCTCTGCTCGTACCGGCGGCGAGCCTGCTGTCCCGGCCCGACGACCTGGGCCTCGCATAGGGCAGCCGAGGCGAGAAGTGCGGCAATCGCAAAAGCGGCGCGGTGGCCAGCCCGGTCGATCATTGCGGGGAAACCTTACCTTCTGGCACCAGGCGCTTGCAAGTTCGGCGGCAGCCGCGCCACGCGCTCCCGCGCCATTTCAGTCCAGCAAGCGCACCATGATCCAATCCGCCATCTCCTGCACCGTGTAATCGGGCGGGTCCTCCCCGTCTAGCTCTAGGATGATCCGAACCGTACCCCCGCTGCGAGAGATTCGGACTGCGTGCACCACGTCGTCCGCTGTGACCACGCGTTCTTCGGGCATGTCGGCACCTACGGCGGGGCCTGCAAGCTCGAGCCGAATCCGCGCGGGTTCGCGCGTCGCTTCGTGCCGGATCGCGTCGGCAAACCGGGAGAGTTTCAAGAGCACGGCGCGGTGTCCGTCCGCCGAACTGACCCGCACGTCCTCCACGGCCAGCGGCTGAACGCCGAAATTGCTCACCCACGCGGGCACGGAATCCTTGGCGGGAGGCCCTGCGGGTTTGGCGCGCGCTGCGCACGCCGCCACTGCGCAACAAACCGCTCCAATCAGCCCGCACCGGAGCGCGCTCCGCATGCTTGCCGCATACCGGAAGGTCTGTGGGCGCGCAAGGCCGCAACGCACCGGCCAGGCACCGTGCGGCACCCGCAAACCGGCAACTCGGCCGCTCGCGATGCCGGTACGGAGAACCACGACCTTTGCTCTCGGATCGCGTCCCGCCACACTGGATCGGTTCGCTCGAGCGGCCTTTCCCTGCCGCCGGCGCGCCGTGTGGCCAATGCGGGTGGAAGCGATGTCTCCACAGACGAACAAAGCCTTCCGGTGCTAGCGCATGTCGGTCGAAAGGCGGCGGAAGGAAGCGAGCGCGGGGAGCGACGGCAAGCCGCGCCGTTGACTCCAGCACTTCGGACCGTTAATAGGCCCGCACCGGAGGGGACGATGGGCATGCAGATCGGGGGCCGGCTTGTGGCCGTGGCGGTGGCAATGGGTCTCGCGGCCGCTGGCTGCGCCGCGAGGAAAGCAAAACCGGCGATGCGCGCGCCAGCTCCCGCGCCCACGTCATTCCCGGAAGCGCCGACTCCTGTACCGACCGTGCCGCTGAGCGGCTCCACTGCCTCTCCCGGCCCGACCCGGACACCGACGCCCAAGCCGCGCAAGGCGAAGCCGGGAGAAATCATCGGCCCCGAAATCACCTTCCTCGGCATCACGCGCGCTGATGGAAAGAACATCGATCCGGTCGGGTACGACGAGCAGGGGCGGCCCATCTACGAGAGCTACGTCGGCTCGGGATTCCAACTGGTCGTGGAGGGCAAACCGGGAAAGAGCGGGGACGACGTGGGCCGGCGGTTGTTCGCCCACTCACCCACCAATCCCACGCTGCGCCCCGACCTGGAAATCCAGGTCAACCGGCCGCTCGGAGACGGCAGCCCGGAGGTCTGCGACCGCAATCGCCCGCACATCGGCGGGGTGCCCGGCATCGATCCGCCGAGCTTCGCACAAACGCAGAAAATCGCCGACGCTTTGAACGACCTTTCGTGCCGCTTCGAGCTCTTCGCGGAATCGCAATCGGCCTGTACCTTGAACCGCTACGAAGACTGGGAGTTCAAGAATCCGGAGACGACGGTGCAATTTTGCATGATGGTGGCGCGCGCGTGGAGCTTTCCTGTAGGCAAGACGCTGGTCAGCGCGCGACTGCGCGACCGGACAGGGAATCCTGGACCCATCCGGCAGATCTGGATCAGCCGCCCCGCAACCTTGCCGACTGTAGCCCCGCCCCCGACACCGACTCCCAAACCGAAAAAGCTTCCGGTGCGGTGAGAAGTCCGCAGCGATGGCCGGCATCAGAAAGCGCAGCGATCCGGAACCCCCGCTCGATCCCGCGGCAGGAAAATCGGAGATAGCTCGACGGCCGCAGTCCTCGGCCGGGCAACCCGCGGCGCGCGCGCCGCTGTGGCTCGCTCTCGGTTCGCTGCTCCTCACAGTCGCTGTGGAAGGGTGCGGCAGTTGCCAGCGACCCGAGCAGCCGCCAGCGATACCGGAAAAAGCCGCGCGAGCGCCCACCCCGGCAGCGGCAGCCACCGGGGCCGCAGCACCCACCCCGGCCGCCACGCCCCCCGGTACTAAGGGCACAAACCAGACGCCATTTGCGGGGCCCGCGCAAGGGCCTGCCGCACTGGCCGCGCCGACTCGACCGCCCCGCACCGTGCCCCCGGAAGAAGCCGCCGAGTTCGAGGAAGAACCAGAGGAAGAAGCGGACTGCCTAGTGCTCGCCGATGTCGACGAGGATACGGGCACGCCTCCGTTCACGGCCCACTTCAGCGTCGAGTTCGAGTGCGAGGGCGGGGGCGGAACCGTGGCGTGGGATTTCGGCGACGGATCCCCGCCCTCCTACGAGCTGGCACCCTCGCACACCTATACCAAGCCCGGGGAATACGTGGCGCGGGTTACGGTAACCGCACCCGACGGCCTGACAGCGTACGACGAGCTCGACATCACCGTGGAAAAAGAAGAGTCCGAAGAGACAGGCGACTGAAGCCCTGGCGGCGGCGCCGCCAAGGCAAGGGATGCGGAAAACGCTGCGCTGCGCACGATTGCGCAGGCATCGCACCGACGTGCAGCCTCCCCGGGAAAGTTGGCGACGGGCAGGTCAAGGCGCGCCTGGAAGCCGGTGGCACATCGCTTGCGATACCGCAGCGGCCCGCTGCAGTCCGAGTCCTCGCCATGAACGACGGCCATCCGAGCCCACACGCTGCCGCGCTCGCCCTGGCAACTTCGGCGCTGGCAACCTCTCTGCCGGATCTGCGCGCGGCGCTGCTGCTGCCCGTGGATCCCGGCTCTCTAGCGCTCCAGTGCGGGGTGGGCTTCCCCGCCCGCGCGCTGGAACGCGCTCGCGAGGTGCGGGTTGGGGCCGAGAAGATCGCCGGTGGGGCGGTGTGGGAAGCGCCGCGCCCGCTCCAACGCGCTTTGAACCTGCGCGCCGCGGTTCTGGTCCCTTTGGACTGCGGCAACCCGCAGGCCGGGGGGCTCCTCGTCGATGCGCCCCGGCTACGCCCACGGGACCTGGGGACCATCTGCTCCGTGGCCGAGCTATTGGGACAAATTCTCCGGTCCCGCGGCTCCGCGCCAGCGGCGCGCGAAGGAGAGCTATCGTCCACTCTGCTCCAACTGGCCGCCGAGATCGCCGGCAATCCGTCGCTGCAGGATACCCTCGAGCACATCAACCAGACGGTGATCGCCACCGTTGCTTGCGACCGCAGCAGCACGTTGCTCTGGAGCCGCCGGCGCCGCTCCTTCGTTCCCGCATCCGATGTCGGCACCCCGGCGCCCCTGGCGGCAGAGTTTGCCCGCCACACGTATCGAACAGGCAACATTCCGTTCGAGGAGAAGCTGAAATCGGGCGAGCTCGCGTTCTTCGATCGAGCGACCCAGGAGCCAGAAGCCCGCGCGCTCGTCCGTGCTCTCGGCTTGGAGTGCATGGCGCTGGTGCCCCTGTTCAGCAGGGACGGGGCGCTGCTCGGCGCGCTGACGGCAGGATGGGAGCACCCGCAGGAAGTGGGAGCAGAGAAGCTCGAGCGGCTCGCAGGCATTGCGCGGTATGCCGCGGTCGCGATCGACTCGGCGCGCCTGTTCGAATACTACGCCAAAGCCGCGCAGTTCCACGAAGGCCTGACGCAGCTCTCGCTCGCAGCAAGCGCCACGCAAAAGCCGGGCGAAATCATGGTGCTGGTGTGCCGCCAACTGCGCGAGCTGTTCGGCGCGACTTGGACCTGGATTGCCTGGCGCGAAGAGGACCAGCTCGTAGTCCGCCACGGTGCCGGCGAAGGAGCCGAAGCATGGGTGGGCGCGACCATACCGATTGCTGCGGCCAGCTCGCCGGTGGCGCGAGCGTACCGAGACGATGCGCCCCTGCTGCTGCACACGGTGACCGAAGCGGGCGACCTTCTCCCTGCCGTGCAGGCCGGATCCCTACTCGCCGTTCCCCTAGCTGGCCGCCAGACCGCGCTGGGCACCCTCGTACTCGCCGATGCCCGCCCGTATCGCTTCAGCCAATACGCCGTCCGCCAGGCGCGCCTTGCCGCCATCGTTGCCGGGGCCGCGCTGGAAAACTCCGCCCTCGTCGAGCAGTTGCGCGAGACGACCGCGGAACTGGCGCGCCGCTCTGCCAGGCTCGAACAACACAGCCGGGCGCTCCGCGCGAGCTATCGAGAACTGGAGGACTTCCTGTTCATCGCGTCCCACGATCTCCGCGGCCCCTTGATCAACATCGAGGGTTTCGCTCACGAGATCGAGCGCGCGATCGGCGAACTGGAGGCGCGCGGCGTTCGCGCGGTCGGGCCTCTGCGCGAACCCGCGCGCTTCGTGCGCCAAAACGTGAGCCGCCTGAGCGAGCGGATCCAGGCCCTCGTCGCACTCTCTGACCTCGCGACCCGCCCCCTGCGGCGGCGCGCGATCGACGTGCACGCGCTCGTGTGCGCGGTGATCGCCGAGCGCTCGCCCGAGCTCGCTGCGCGCGGCATCGCGCCTTCGGTCGACGCGCTCCCGATCGCCTACGGGGACGAGGATGCCCTGCGGGTGGTCTTCTGGCATCTGCTCGACAATGCGATCCGGTTCACCGGCAACGGACAGCGGCGCGAAATCCGGATCGAGGGGAACCGAGCACTCGGCGGCTGCCAGTTCTCCGTGACCGACTCCGGATGCGGGATGGACCAGGCGACCGTCGAGCGCGCTTTTCGGCTTTTTCGATGCGGGCCCCAACAGCCCGAGCCCCGGCTCGGAGTCGGCCTGACGCTCGCAAAGAAAATCGTCGAGCGCCACGGGGGCCGGATTTGGATCGAATCTCAAATCGGCGTCGGCACCGCGGTCCATTTCACGATCCCCGACCATCCCGACGGGTTTCTGCTCTCGCCCGAGTTGGGGGGCAAAGCGTAGGAGAGCCCGTTCACACCGCGCGCTCCACATCCCCGACAGGGCCTCGTCCGGCCGCCGGTTGGATCGAGCCCGCCCCTACTGTGGCCCCTGCCGCGGGCTGGACTCTTCCTGCCAACGGGGTACTTTTAGAGGCATGGAAAGCTCGCTTGCCCCCTCGCTGCTGTTGGCCATGCCCCAGATGACCGACCCGAACTTCGCCCGTTCGGTGGTCCTGCTGTGCGAGCACGGGAAGGACGGGACCATGGGTTTGATCGTCAACCGCCCGACCTCGACGCGCGTCACCGCTGTCGTGCGCCTAGATCCGCCCTTGGACTGCCCAAGCGATCTGCGGGTGTGGATCGGCGGGCCCGTGGAGCCCCGGCGGGCCTGGCTGCTGACGCCGAGCGATCCGGGCACTCCCGACAGCGTGCGCATCGCGGAAGGTCTGTATCTGGCCGCCTCGGCCGAAGCGCTCCGGCAATGCCTCCAGGCTCCACCCGAGACCCGCGATGGCTGCCGCTTCCTGCTCGGGTATGCCGGATGGGCACCCGGGCAACTGGAGACCGAACTGGCCGCCTCTGCGTGGCTGAACGCGCCGGCGGACACGGAACTGATTTTCCGCACTCCGCCCGAGCACATGTGGGAGGCCGCCATTCGCAGCCTGGGCATCGACCCCAAAGCGCTGCAGATGGGACCAGGCGTGCACTGAGGAACCCGGGGTCAGAAAGTGTGCCCGAAGGACAAGTAGACGAGGCCGAGCTCCTCGTCGCTGAAGCCCACGTCGATCCGGGCCACGAGGGCCTGGGATAGGGCGACGCGGAAACCCGCTCCAGCGCTGTACTGAAAATCGCCGATCACGCGCTCGATCAATTGCCGGTTCAACTCGAACTCTTCTTCCAGGTCCCGCCGGTCGATAAAGACGCGACCGCCGTCGCCGAACAGCACCCCGTCGAGCTGCACGTGCCAGAGGTCGTAGAAGCGAAAGTCAGCGAGCCGGAAACGGTACTCCCCGTTGAAGAGCACGCGGCCCTTCCCGACAAACCGGTGCGGGAAAAAGCCGCGCAACGTATCCTGCCCGCCGAGCTCGACCATCTCCCAGAAGGGCACCTGTTTTGTCGGCGCTTCGATCCACTCGCCGTTCACCCGCACGCCGAAAATCTGGCGCCCGCCCCAAAACGAGCGGAGATATCCCGCGTCGATCACAAAGCGCGTGAAATCGAAGTCGCTGAAAAGGGCGCGGTTCGTGTGGATGACCTTGAGGATCCAGCGCCAGCCGCGGGTGGGCCGCATCACATCGTCGCGCGTGTTCCACACGAGCGAGAGCGCGATCGGGTTCACGATCCCGCCCTGGATTCCGGGCAACTCCGGAAACGCGTCCACCGTCGACGGTGTCCCCCGCAAGAGCTCGCCGCGCCGAATTCCCACATCGCGCAGCCCTACGGCGAAGTTGAAAGCCAGCCGCTGCAACGGCCGCCATCCGACGGTGACTGCGCCGCCGACCTCTTGAAACGCGTGGGTAGAAGCGGGCGATGGCTCGGGCTTGTCATTGTTGCCCAGGCCGAAAAAATCCCGCTGGGGATCGAAGTAGTATTTGAAGCGCAGGAGCACCAGAAAACGCCCATCCAGGAGTTCCGGAGAGCCCAGGGAAAAGGAGAAAGACTGTTGCTCGTTCCAGGCGTACGTGGCGTCGAGGTCCATGGCAGTGCCGGTCTCGAACAGGTCGCGGTGCGCAAACTTCGCGCCGGCCATGGGCCCGGTATCGGGCGCGAAGCCCACCTGGGGCAGCAAGGCCCACGGGCGTGCCCGAAGGTCGCGCCGCCGCTCGCCGGTCGGAACCTTGTTGGGCAACAGCTCCGCGATGCTCTCCTCGGCTTCCAGTTCCTCGATCGCCCGGAGGCCGCCGGGCATCGCCAGCAGGAGAACCACTACAATGGCGGCGGTCACCGGGCGGGGCGGCATGCGTCTCCTCCCAGCAGCACCGACCCGAGCCACCGCGCGCGCATTGGCAACCTCCCGCTCCGTGGCTTGGCGGTCCCGGAGGCGCTTGTCAACCTCCGGCCAGGCGCACCCCTGCGCTTTGGCCCTCGGCGCCAGTTCCTGCTACGGATGCGATCATGTTCACGGGCATCATCGAAGAAGTCGGCGAAGTGGTGCACGCATCGCCCGGCACACTGCGCATCCGTGCGCCCCGCATTCTGGAGGACGCCCGCATTGGCGATTCCATCGCGATCAACGGCGTCGATCTCACGGTCACCGAAATCGCTGGCGACGTATTCGCGGCCAATGTCATGCCCGAGACGTATCGCCGATCCAACCTGGGCCAGCTGAAAGCGGGGGATCGGGTCAACCTGGAGCGCTCGCTGCGCCCGGCCGACCGGTTGAGCGGGCATATCGTGCGCGGCGTGGTCGAGGGCGTGGCGACCATCGAGTCCTTTACGCCCGAGGGCGAGGCCGTGATCGCGCGATTCCGGGCCGACCCTGCGCTGCTGCGCTACATGGTCGTCAAAGGGCCAGTGGCAGTGGACGGAATCAGCCTGACCGTGATCGAGAAGACCAGCGAGAGCTTCGCCGTCTCCCTGGTCCAGTACACGCAGCAGAACACGAACCTACTCGCCAAGAAACCCGGCGACACGGTGAACATCGAAACCGACATTCTCGCCCGCTACGTTGAGGCG
>JBBIUR010000083.1:0-13858 GCA_037440145.1 Myxococcales bacterium
CCCACCCGCGCACCGCGCGGCAGCTCGGCGAGCGTCGACCGCGACCGCGCAACGAGCACGTCCCCCGGGTCCTCCCGCGCCAGCACGGCGCCGAGCGCCAAACCCGGCGCGATCTCCGCCGGCACGTCCTTCATGGAGTGCACGGCGAGGTCCACCGAGCAGCGGAGCAGCGCCTCCTCGATTTCCTTCACGAACAGGCCCTTCCCGCCCAGCGATGCGAGCGGCTGGTCGGCAAAGCGATCCCCCGAGGTCTTGATCGCGTGCAACTCCGCCCGCACGCCCGGATAGAGGCGTTCCAGCGCTGCCTGCACTGCGCGGGCTTGAGCGAGCGCCAGTGCGCTCCCTCGGGTGCCGATGCGGAGCACTGCGGTCACTTTCGCTCCGGATCGTCCAGGTCGAACAGGCGGCGCGCCGCGTCGATGAAGTAATCCTCCGTGCGGCGGTCCTCCGAATGCTTGAGCTTCGTGATTGGCGCGTGCAGGATCTTCTTGACGATCGCGGCCGTCATTGCATCGAGCGCGCGGCGCTCGCGCTCTCCCAGATCCCGCAGAGTCGCGAGGGTCTTCTCGAGCTCGGCCTTGCGGATCGACTCGCATTTCTCGCGCAGCGCGACGATCGTGGGCACCGCGGCCAGAGACTCCAGCCATGCGCAGAAGGCCTGCACCTCCCGATCGATGAGCTCTTCCGCCCGCCGCGCTTCTCGCTGCCGCTCCTCGAGGTTGCACTCGATCACTCCTTCGAGATCGTCAATGTCGTAGAGATAGACGTTGTCGATCTCGTTGATCCCCGGATCGAAGTTGCGCGGCACGCTCAGGTCGATGAAGAACATGGGCCTCTGGTTGCGCTCGCGCATCACTCCCTGGACGAGCCGCGCCGTGACTACGAACGCTTCCGCCGCCGTCGAGCCGATGACCACATCGGCCCGCCGCAGGTGGTGCGCGAAGTGTTCGAACGGAACCGCGGTGCCGCGAAACTCGCGGGCGAGTTCCAGCGCGCGCTCGAAGGTGCGGTTGGTGATGATCAACTCCGCCACGCCGTGGGCCAAAAGGTGGCGCGCGGCCAGCTCGCCCATGTGGCCGGTGCCGATCAACATCGCAGTCTTGTCTTCGAGACGGTCGAAGATCTTGCGCGCCAGCTCCACAGCTGCCGAACTCACAGACACCGCGCGCGTTCCGATGCCCGTCTCGGCCCGCACGCGCTTGGCCACCGAGAACGCCTTGTGAAAACACCGATGCAGGATGGCACCCGTGGCGCCGATCGCAGCCGCACGGCTGTACGTCTCCTTCAGTTGGCCGAGAATCTGGGGCTCGCCGACGACCATAGAGTCCAGGCTCGCGGCGACGCGAAACAGGTGCCGCACCGCTTCCGCCCCCGGCCGCACGAACAGGTATTCCGCGCGCAGGGGCAGCGGCTCCGCAGGCAAGCGCTCCAAAAAAGCGCGGATCCCGGGGACGGCCTTTTCCGGATCCCCCGACGCGGCAACCACCTCCACGCGATTGCAGGTCGACACAATCACCGCCTCGTCGACGCCGGGCGTGGAGAGCAATCTCTGGTAGGCATCGTCCAGCTGCCCGTCCGCGAGGGCGAACCGCTCCCGCACCTCGACCGGCGCTGTGCGATGGCTCAACCCGACGATGAGGATCTCGCGCTCCATCAGCCCAGGCCGTGACGACCCGGATAGACCAAGCTCACCCCGAAGAACGAAACCAACAGCAGTCCGAAACCGTAGATCGTGAGGCGCGCCGACTTTCGGCCACCCCAGCCGACCGAGCGCGCGTGGAGCAAGACCGCGTACAGAACCCACGTCGCCGCAGACCAGACTTCGAGGGGCTCCCAGGACCAGAAGTGTCCCCATGCCGACTTCGCCAGCACCGAGCCCGCCAGGATGCCGACCGTGAACAGGGAAAACCCCCACGTGACGGACTGGTGGTTCAGCCGATCTAGCGTCTCGAGCGATGGCAGCCGGCGGAACAGCCCGCTCCGGGCCTTGGCTTTGAGCTGGCGCTCCTGCAGCAGGTACGTGAGGCTCAAGCAAAAAGAAACGCCCAGGATCGCGTAGCCCAGCACGGTCGGCGCGATATGGGCGGGAAGCCACGCGCTGGGAAGCCGAGCTGCCAGGTCACGCGCGCCGGAAAAAAACATGTACGCCCACACGGTGAAAATGAACGCGAGCGGGCTCACGAACGCCCCCAGCGCCGCCAGGGGATAGCGTGCCTGCAAAAAGAGATAGGCACCCACGACGAACCACGCCAGGAGCGACAGCGCGTCGTGAAAGGTCGTGATGGGAACATGCCCCTGCTCCACCCCGCGCGAGAAGATAGCGCCGCTGTGGACTGCGAGCGCTGCGCCGAGAAGCCAGAGACCGGCCCGCCGCATGCCCGCGCGCGACGAGAGGAGATGACCCAGAAAGCTCGCCGTCGCGGCGATATACAGTGCCAACGCGATGAAAAGCAGCACCAAGTGCATCGGCGCCGAGCTCTCTCACCCTCAGGGAGTGAAGCCGATTTCTGACAGCCGGCACGCAGGACCTGCGATCCTCGCGAGAATGCGATCGGCACGTTCCCAGTTTCCCGCCCGGACACATGCCAACAGCGGCGAATCGAGCAACTTCGCCAGTACCCTCCGCCGCTGCTCGCCGCGGAACCCGACGGCTGCTAGCCGGCGGCGAACCGCGCCGAGCAATTTCACCGCGCGGCCGTACTCGGGACCGATGGACCTTTCGAGCTGCTGCCGGACGCGCCGGGCCAGAAGCGGGCTTCCCCCGCTCGTGGAGACAGCAATCACGAGGTCGCCGCGCGCCACGACGGCTGGCGCAAGGAACGAGCACAGCTCGGGCCGGTCGACGGCGTTGACCCAGGCGCCGGCGTCCCGCGCCTCCTCCGCCACGGCCGCCTGTACCTCCGGGTTGCTCGTAGCTGCGTACACAAGGGCACAGTCCCTGGCGTCGCCCCGCCGGTAGCGACGGCGCTTCCACGTCAGCTTTCCGCGCTCGGCCAGGCGAGCGAGTCCCGGCGTCGCCTCCGGGCTCACCACGGTCACCCGCGCCCCGGCGCGCAACAATCCCCGCACCTTGCGCTCTGCCACCCGGCCCCCTCCGATCACCAGACACGGCGCGCCGGTCAGGCGCACGAAGACCGGGTAGTACTTCATCACCGCGATGTTAGCACGGGCCGCCGCTGGGGTTCTACGGGGGTGCGAGGCGCCCCTCACCGCGGCTTCCGCGCGCCCGCGACTCGGCACGATCCCTTGGGCAATCGAGCGGCCCATCGCGGCTTCGACGGCGAACGGCTCGGGGAACCGCAATGACATCCGTGCGCCGAGCTTCCTCCCGCGTCCGCCCTCGCGGCTCAGACACCCCCAGCAGCCTCGTCCCGCCCGCAGGCGGGCGCTCCGAAACCACCGGCAAGACACAAGGGCGCGGAATCCCCCGCGCGGGGAAGGACGCCATCCGCCGCCGCCCTGGTCCCCTTTTCCGCCAGGCTTTTACAGCCGTCCGAGCGCTTCCTCGATCGCGTCCGCACCGCGTGCCAGGGTCGGCAGCGACGCTGCATAGGAAATGCGGATGTGCTCGGGATAACCGAAATCCGTTCCCCCGACCACAGCCACCTTCGCTTTCTCGAGCAGGTAGAGCGCCAGGTCGTCCCCGGAGGCGATCCGGCCGCGCTCCCACTCCCGCCCCAGGTACGCGCCCACGTTGGGGAAGACGTAGAACGCGCCCCGAGGTTTCAGGCACCGGATGCCTGGGATGCGGTTTAAGCGCTCGACGATGAAGTCGCGCCTTTTGCGAAACTCGGAGACCATAGGGGCCACGCAATCCTGCGGGCCGGCCAGTGCCTCGGCCGCAGCGGCCTGTGCGACCGCACTCGGGTTCGACGTCATCTGGCCCTGCAGCGTCGACATGGCCGCGATCAGCGCGCGCGGGCCCGCGGTGTACCCGACCCGCCATCCCGTCATCGCGTACGTCTTGGAGACCGAGTTCACGACTGCCGTGCGTTCGCGCAACCGCGGCTCGATCTGCAGCAAGTGCCGCGGCCGGGCGCCGTCGTACACCATCATCTCGTACACGTCGTCTACGACGATCGCTACTTGGCTGCTCGCCAGCACCGCCGCCAGCTCTCGCAACTCTTCCTCCGTGTACGCGGCGCCCGTCGGGTTGCTCGGGCTGTTCCACACCACGCCCCGCGTCTGCTCGGAGATCGAAGCACGCAAGAGCCCAGGAGTCAGCTTGAACCCTTCCTGCTCGCGCGTGCGCACAATGCGCGGGACCGCACCTGCCAGCGCCAGCATATCGGGGTAGCTCACCCAGTACGGCCCAGGGACGAGAACCTCGTCGCCCGCGCCGAACAACGCCTGGAACGCGAGATACAGCGCGTGCTTCCCGCCGCAGCTCGCCATGACCTCCGCAGCCGAGTAGTCGAGCCCGTTGTCTCGCCGCAGCTTGGTCACGATCGCCTGCTTCAGCGCCGCCGTTCCCCCCACCGGGGTGTACTTCGTCGCCCCCGCGCGCAGCGCGCGGATCGCGGCCTGCTTGATGTGCTCCGGCGTGTCGAAGTCCGGCTCCCCCGCGCCGAAATCAATCACCTCGATCCCCTCGGCCCGCATCGCCGCCAGCCGCTCGGTGACCGCCATCGTCGCCGACGGCTTCACCAACTTCATGCGCTCGCTAAGCCTCATCGACGCACCCTCTGCCCTCGGCCTGTCCTTCCTTCCGCGGAACGGGTGGCCCACCGGCTTCGCTCTGCGCCGAAAAGCCCGCGCACCCGCTCTTGCTCAGGCGTGCCGGCCGAACTTCTCGAGCAGCCGCCGGTACACGTTCTCCGGCACCAGCCCCCGGATATCCCCGCCCAGGCTCGCCACTTCCTTCACCAGGCGCGAGCTCGTGTAGAAGTGCGCCTCGCCCGTAGCGAGAAAGAACGTCTCGATGTGCGGCCTCAAGTGCCGGTTCATCATCGCCATCTGGAACTCGTACTCGAAGTCGGAGACCGCTCTCAGGCCGCGGATGATCGCGCTTGCCTGCACTCGCTCGCAATAGTCGACCAGAAGGCCGGTGAAACTGTCCACCGAGACGCGATCGGCGACATCGCGCACAGCGGCCCGGATCATCTCGACCCTTTCGGCCGGCGTGAAGAGGCTCGTATCTTTTCCCGGATCGGACGTCCGCACGGCCACGGCCACGATGATTCGGTCGAAGGCGCAGAGCGCGCGATGGATGATGTCGATGTGGCCGTTCGTCACCGGATCGAACGAGCCGGCATAGACCGCGACGTGGGTCGCTTTCCGCTCAGGGCGCGGGTTCGCCATACATCTCGGCCACGAACAGTGCCACCGCCGTCTTTCCATAGCGGCGTTCGCGGGTCAACCTGAGGGGCCCGTATTGCGCCGCGGGCGGCTCGCGCACGGAGTGCTCGACCACCACCCATCCTCCCGGCCGCACGAGGCGGGCAGCAGCCACGGCGCGCAGAACGCGATCCACCCACCCGGCTTCATACGGCGGGTCGGCGAGAATGCCGTCAAACTGTTCGCCCAGGCGCTGCAACCGCCGCAGTGCCGCGAGCACCGGGACCCCCATCACCCGCGCCTGGCCGGAAAAGCCGCACTCCTGCAGATTGCGCCGCAAAGCGCCGAGGGATGCCTCGCTGCACTCGACGAACGTGACCCCGGCTGCCTGCCGGCTGAGGGCCTCGATGCCGAGGCTGCCCGTCCCTGCGAACAAGTCCAAGATGCGGGCTCCGCGCAACGCGAACCGGCTTTCCAGCATGTTGAAGATTGCGCCTCGCACCTTGACTGCGGTGGGGCGCATCTGCTTTCCCCTGCCGGCCACCAGTTGGCGGCCGCGGGCCTTCCCCGCGATCACGCGCACGCCCCTCACAAACAACAGCTCGGCCGCCCGCGCAAGATCGCAGGCAGAGAGGCCCTGCGGGCGGGGCCTTGAGTCTCCGCTGCCTCCCCGTTAGGAGAACAGCGCATCGCGGACCGGCGCCCGCCCCGCCGGGCGAGAGCATCCATGGCGCGCACGCTTCGCAACCCCGCTGATTTCGTGCTCCGCACCCGGGTGTGCGAGCGCGTCCAGTTTCCGCATTTGACCGAGCGCCTTTGCTTGCGGCTTTCCGCAGTGGGCCATTACACCGCGCGCTCGCACTTCGAGGCCTGGCACCGCCGCGTCGGGGCGCCCGACTTCGAGCGCTTCACCGGAATCTTCGCGCCGCTGTACTTCGTCGACTTCGAGACCTACGACGTACCCCTCGCACCCCACGCGGTGCTCCGCGTGCGGGGCGAGACGCACCTCGCCAAAAACCTGGATGCCCGCGGCGGAACCGAGCGCCTGGTGCGAGAAGGCCGCCACACCCTGTTCGACAAGTACGGGCAAACCGTGGCGCGCGCTTTCCTCGTGAACGCATTCACGCGCTACGACCCGGATCCCGCGCGCCGGCGCGTCCGGACTCTGCCACCCGAGCTCGGCCTCGGGCCTGGTCCTTCCCGGGTCACCGAGTTGCCCCAGTTCGAGGATCTGTTGGGGCCCGAGCGGCCGCCGGACTTCGCCGACCCGGAGCCTTCGGTTTGGCATTACGAGCAGACCGATCCGAACCGGCACGTGAACGGATTCGAATACCTGCGCGTCATGGAATCGTATGTCGCCGACACCCTCTATCGCTGTGGGCACGACTGGCGCCGGCTGTATTTCTGTCGGGCGCGCATTCTCTACCGCAAGCCGTGCTTTCGCGGCGAGGGATACCTGCGGGCCGTATGGGTGCGCGGTGAGGCACCTCTCGTCCTCAGCGGCGCTTTTTTCAAGGCGGCGGAAACGGGCGCTTCCCGAAAGCCCGCCGCCGTCGTGGAGCTCACACTGAGCCAGCACAGCGACGCGTCCTGAGCACTGCAACTGCGCGAAGCAGCAGCCCCGGACGAGAGCGAACCTAGCGCGCTTCGTTCCCGGAAGGGTTAGGCTCGAAGACGAGAAAGTACTGGTAGGGCAGAAAGCGAAACTCCTGCTGCAGCCGGAAACCGGCGGGCTCCACCTCGCGGAGCACGCGCCCACGCGCGATCTTGTGGTGCGGGGGCGGTCCCACGGGAAGCTCGCGCCGGTAAAAGTCGATCACGACGAGCCGGCCACCGGGCTTCAGGATCTCTTTCAGGCGCTGCAGGTAGCGCGCTCGATCGGGGAGGTGATGGTAGGTATCCACGATCAGAACCACATTGGCGGTGCGCGGCGGAATGTGCGGGTCGTCGGGCGAGGCCAGCACTGGGACGACGTTGCGCAACCCTTCCGCCCGCAAGTGCTCGCGCAGCCGATCGAGCTGCCGCGGCTCGATGTCGACGGCAAAGACGACCCCCTGCGGCACGGCGCGCGCCAGGCGCCGCGCGAAGTAGCCCGGGCCGCAACCGAGGTCGACCACGACGTCCGATGGGCGCAAGGCCAGGCTGCGGACAACCTCTTCGGGTTTCTGGTATTCATCGCGCTGGGGATCCTCGAGCTCGCGGATATACGCCTCGAGGTCGGCCGGGCCATGCGGATCGCGGCCTCCGGCCTCGCCAAGGCTCGCTCCAGCTCCGAGGATCCAAGCGAGCAGCAAAGCTGCACGGGCCGTCGCCCGCCGCCCGCGCAGGGCAACCCAATGTCGCATCGGCGCTCAGAGCAATTTCAGGAGAGACGCCAGTTCCTCGGGCCGGAACCGGATGCCGATGTAGAACGGCCCGAACTCCCCGTAAATCGCGCTGGCGGGGTCGAAGCGCATCTCGTACACGATGTCCCGGATGTGCTGGAGATCGGTAGAAAAGAGGGTCACGCCCCATTCCCAATCATCCACACCGGTCGCGCTCGTGACGAGCTGGACGACGCGGTCGGCGTAGCGGCGCCCTGCAGCGCCGTGCCCGCCCATCAAGCGCTTCCGCTCCTCGAAAGGCAACGTGTACCAATTGCGCGCATCTGTCCGCGCCTTCCGCATGGGGTAAAAGCACAGAACCGGCAAGTTGTCCGGAAGGCGCGGGTGCACACGGGCATCGACGTAGGCGGCCATTCGCTTTCGAAAGCCAGCCATGTTCGCCGCGAACTCCGGGCCGGCGGGATCCATGCCCCGCTGGTCGATCAACTCCCGCGCCCAGTCTCCCAGCGTCATGGTGTATTCGCTCGCCTCGGAGAGAGACAAGAAGCTGTACACGGGCTGCAGGCATGCGCCGAACTCGCTCGCAGCGATCTCCTGTCCGAGCCGCTGGATGCGCCCGATTTCGGGGTGCACTGCGAGAAAACCGACGTCCGCCTTGGTCACGCCGGCCATTGGAATCAACTGCAGGCCCTCCTCCGCGCCACAGCTCCGCAGCCACTGCTCGCATTCCCGGACTGCAGCCGCCTTGCGCTCATCGGAAACCGCGCGCCACCGCGCCCGATCGATCCGATAGTACCAATGCGCGACCGGCCATCCGGCCGGCAGCGCTCGCTGTCCTCGGTCGGCCATCTCTGCTCCTCGTGGGGGCGGCCCGCCGCCCCAGACTCTGTGTGGGATTTCCCTTTCGTTACCGCGCCTGCGACCGCGAGGCAATCGGCGGGCGCGGTCACCGCGCATCCACCGCGTAGACGAAGAACTCGCGATTTCCCTTGGGGCCGAGCAGCGGCGATTCCATCGTTCCCCGCACGCGCATTCCCGACTGCTCCGCGCAAGCCACCACGGCCGCCACGGCTTCGGCCTGCAGAGCGCGGTCGCGGACCACGCCCCCTTTTCCCACTCTCCCCCTGCCGACTTCGAACTGCGGCTTTACGAGCGCGAGCACCTCCGCCCCAGGCGCTACGAGCTCCGCGACCTTGGGCAAAACCAGGCGCAACGAGATAAAAGAAACGTCCACGGTGACTAGTTCCGGGCGCTCCGGGAGCTGCTCGAGGCGCAGCGATCGGATGTTCGTGCGCTCGAGCACGACCACGCGCGCGTCGCGCCGCAGCGCCCACGCGAGCTGCCCGTAACCCACGTCCACCGCGTACACGCGCGCCGCGCCATGCTGGAGGAGGCAGTCCGTAAAGCCGCCGGTGGAGGCACCGACATCCATCGCGATTCGGCCCCGGACATCGACCCCGAAGTAGCGCAGCGCCGCCTCCAACTTGACACCCCCGCGGCTGACGTATGGGAGAACCGCCCGAGCCAGGGACAGTTCCGCGCTGCGCTCTACCTGCGTCCCCGGTTTGTCCACGACCCGCCCCCGAACTCGGACCGCGCCGCTCAAAATCAAGCGCTGGGCCCTTTCCCGCGTGGGTGCCATCCCGCGCTCGACCAGCAGGCGGTCCAACCGTTCGCGCGCCTCGCGCATCAGCGCTCGTCCACCCGCTCCACCACCAGGCGCGCGATTTCGCGCAGCGGCTGGGCGCGGCGGCCGAAGTTGCGAATGGCATCGAGGGCTTGGTCCGACAGCTCGCGCGCGCGCTGCTTCGCGGCGGGCACGCCGAGCACGGAAGCGTACGTGGGCTTCCCCCGCCGCCGATCCCCGCCGGGCTCCTTGCCGGCAGCCCCTCCCTCCGCATCGAGCACGTCGTCGACCACCTGGAAGGCGAGTCCGAGATATTCGCCGTATCGAGTGAGACAGCGAAGGGCCGCGGGCCGCGCGCCGCCGAGGATCGCGCCGGTGCGCACGGCGGCCAAGATGAGCGCCCCGGTCTTGCGCACGTGGATGTACTCGACCGTTGGAAGATCGACCTCGCGGCCCGCGGCCTCGACATCCGCCACCTGGCCGCCAACCATTCCCGCTACGCCCGCGGCCTCCGCGATCATGTGGATTACCGCAAGGACTCTCTTGCTCCCGAAGGTTCGCGCGTGTTCCGGCGCACTCATCACGCGGAAGGCTTCGCTCAGCAGCGCGTCGCCCGCCAGGATCGCGATCGCCTCCCCGAAAACGACGTGACTGGTGGGCTGGCCCCGGCGCAGGCGGTCGTTGTCGAGGGCCGGCAAATCGTCGTGGATCAGGGAGTAGGTGTGAATCATCTCTATGGCGCAGGCAAAGGGCAGCGCCGCGTGCGCCCTGCCTCCCACGGCTTCGGCGGCGGCGAGCACCAGGATGGGGCGAATGCGCTTTCCGCCGTCCAGCAAGCTATAGCGAATCGCGCGCTGTAGCGTCTGGGGCACGTGCTGGTTTGGCGGAAAGTAGCCGTCCAGCGCGCGGCGGATCAGCTCTTGCCGCTGGCGCAAGTACGCGGAGAAATTCACCCCGCCTCCTTGTCCCCCGGCACGGGATCCAACCGCAGGGCGCCGCTGCTGTCCCGACTCAGCATTTCGATTCGCTGCTCTACGCGATCGAGATGCCCGCGCAGATGGCGCACCAGGCGGACGCCGCGCTCGAAGGCTGCGAGTGCTTGTTCGAGCGGCAGTTCCCCGGCCTCCAGCCGCCGCACGATCGACTCCAGTTCGTCGAGGTTCTCCTCGAAGCTTCGCTGCTCCAGATCCGGCTCGTTCATCCTTCGCTCCCCCTGGCGGGCGGCGGAACTTCTCGCCCTTCCACCCGCGCGATCAGCCCTCCCCGCGCCAGCCGCACTTGCAGCACGTCCCCGATCTCCACTTGCTCGGCGGAGCGCACCACCTGCCCGCCGCGAGACCACACGATGCTATACCCGCGCTCGAGCACAGCAAGAGGGCTGAGCGCGGCCAGGCGTTCCTCCGCTGCCCGGGCTTGCTGCCGGCACCACCGGCAGCGCTGAGCCATCCCGCGCGCCAGGCGTTCCGCCAGCTCGTCGAGCCGCTGGCGCAGGATCAGCACCGCGCGCCGCGGGTCTCCCAAGCGCGCTTCCAGGGCTGCCACCTGCTCTCGCGCCCGCTGCAGTGCGCGGCGCGCGCTTTTCCGCAGCGCGAGAGCGTCTGCCTCCATGCGCTCCAGCACGGCGGCCCGGTCCGGAACTACCAGGGCACCCGCAGCCGTCGGAGTCGGCGCGCGGCAATCGGCAACCAGGTCCGCGATCGTCACATCGATTTCGTGGCCGACCGCCGAGACGACGGGAATCCGCGATCCAGCAATCGCTCGCGCGACAACCTCCTCGTTGAACGCCCACAAATCCTCTACCGATCCTCCCCCACGGCCCACGATGACCACGTCGATTCCGGGGATCTGGTTGATCGCCTCCAGAGCGGCCGCGATCTCCCCAGCTGCTGCCTTGCCTTGCACGCGCACCGGGCTCAGGACGACGCGGATGCCAGGCCAGCGGGCAGAGAGCACCGCGAGCATGTCGCGGACGGCGGCACCGGTGAGCGCCGTGATCAGACCGACGCCGCGCGGCAAGAACGGCAAGGGGCGCTTCCGCTCCGCTGCGAACAGGCCCTCGGCCGCCAGCCGCCGCTTCAATTGTTCCAGCGCGAGGAGTGCCGCGCCCACACCTTTCGGCTCCATCCAGTCGACGTAGATCTGCAGGTCGCCTCGGGGCTCGTACACGCTGACCCGGCCGCGGACCACCACCTCCAGCCCATCCGCGGGGCGGAACGGCAACACTTGCGCTGCGGTGCGGAACATCACGGCGGCAATTTGCGAGCGCCCGTCCTTCAACGAGAAATAGCAATGCCCCGACGACGGGCAGCGAAAGTTGGAAATCTCGCCGCTGACCCACACCTCGCGCAGCGATCCCTCCAACACCTCCCGGACGCGGCGTGCGAGCTCGCTGACCGAGAGCACGCGCGAGGCGGCGGCCGCCAGCGGCAATTGCATGCTCGAACTCTAACAAAAAGAACGGGGCGAGCCCACAATCGCGGCATCCGCCCCTAGCGAGCTGCGGCCCGGACACTGCGGTCCCAAACCAGGTTGGACAGGGGCACGACCTCCACCCCCCGCGCCCGTGCCGCCGAGCCGAGCGAGCGGAGTGCCGCCACCGTCGGAGGATGGGGGTGCCCGATACCAATCGCCGCGCCGGTCGCATGCGCCCGGTCCAACAGTTCGGCGATGCGCTTCTCGATCACCGCTTCGTCGGGAGGGTCGTCCAGAAACACGTGCCGAGCCACGTAGGGCAATCCCACGTCCACGGCCACCTCTCGGACGACGCTGTTCGGGGTAGTCAGGCTGTCGAGAAAAAACAGGCCGCGCTCTTTCAGCCGCGCAAGCACCCAGGTCATGCGCTCCCGGTCCCGCGTGAAGCGCGAGCCCATGTGGTTGTTGACGCCCACCGCATAGGGGACCGCTTGGAGGCCTGCGTCGATCTCGCGCAGGATCTCCTCGCGCCCCGCCTCGGCACGGAGCACCCCCTCGCCTCCGAACTCCTCTCCGTTTTCGGGCTCCATGGGCAAGTGCAACAGGACCTCGCGGCCGAACAAGTGCGCGAGCTCAGCCACCTGCTTCGAAAACGGCCGATAGGGCATGACAGCCAGGGTCAGAGGTATCTCCAGAGACACCAGCTCGCGCGCGACCAGCAAGTTGTTGCCTAGATCGTCGATGACCACGGCCACGCGAGGAGCACCGCCCCCCCGCTCGTCGCGCCAGCGGACCACGATGGAATGCGTGAGCAATCCCTCGACTCCGATCTCGCCGCGAAGGCCGCCTTCGATCTCGCGGATGACGGTGCTCACCGATGGGTCCGAGGCCCCCGCCAGCTCCAGCGCGGCGCGAAGCCGTTCTGCCGCAGCCCGTGGCAGCTCCAGCTCATAGTGACGCCGCAGCCACCGGACGGCGCCGCTGCCTTGTGGCTGCACGCTCGCGGGCTTCATCGGCAGCGGCCCGCTTTCGAGCTGTTTCGTGATTGCGTCCAGCCGCTGCTGGAAGGCCGCCTGCCACTCCTGGCTCGCCGGCGATGCGCGCAGCGGCTCTCCAAACCGTTCCTCGCCCAGGCGCTGCACCGTCAGGTACAGCATCCCGCCGAGCAGTGCCGCTCCCGCGACGCCGAGCAGAAACGGCAGCGGATGGTCACGCGATCGGATCCCCCGTCGCGCCATCAAATCCCAGCGCTGTCAGACGTCCTCGTGGGCTCCCCTGGTTGCGGCGCGCTCGAGCCCTGCGCCCAGCGTTACGGCCGGGGCTGCGCAGCAATCACCGTGCGGAACACGTTCCAGCTCTTCAAGAGCTCGAGCGCCCGATCGAGCTGCGGATCGGGCCGCAATTCGCTCTTTTGCTCCTCGGCAGCGCCCCCTTCCTTGCCGCCCCCTTTCTTTCCCGGCTCCTCCTTGCCGGGCTTCGCAGGACGGTTCGGTTCGAAATGACCCGGGAGGTTCCGTTCGCGCAGGGGTTCGTGCGGCGCGCCCTCAGGCTGCGCAGCCGTAAGGTCGCTCTCCACGATGATATCCGGCGTGATCCCCGTCGCCTGTATCGACCTCCCGTTTGGCGTGTAGTAGCGCGCCGTGGTCAGGCGAATGGCGGACTTGTCGTCCAGCGGCAGGATCGTCTGCACTGATCCCTTTCCGAATGTCTGGGTGCCCAGCACCAGTGCCCGCTTCTGATCTTGCAGCGCGCCCGCTACGATTTCCGAGGCGCTGGCACTGCCGCTGTTGACCAGGACGACCATTGGATACTCCATGTGGCTATCGGCCTTGTGCGCGAAGTACTTCTGCCGCTGGCTCTCCAACCGCCCCTCGGTATATACGATCAGCCCGCCGTCCAGGAACGTATCCGCAACCTGGATCGCCTGCGTGAGCAATCCCCCAGGGTTGTTTCGGAGGTCCAGCACCAGCCCTTTCAGGCCCCCGTCTTGCGACTCCAGCTCGGCAAGTGCCTTCTTCAAGTCCTCGGCGGTGCGCTCCTGAAACTGCGTGATGCGCAGGTACCCGTACCCCGGCTCGAGCATCCGCACCTTGACGCTCTGGATCTTGATGATCTCCCGGGTCAAGGTGAGCTCGATCAGATCGGGCGCGCCCTCTCTCAAGATCGTGATATGCACCTTCGTGCCTTTGGGCCCGCGCATGCGCCGAACCGCTTCGAT
>JBBIUR010000084.1:0-13672 GCA_037440145.1 Myxococcales bacterium
CGCACAATCGTCCCCCGGCCCCACGAGCACCCCGCGCCCGTGCGGCAGCCGCGGCAGCAGTTGGCGAAGGAACGCGGCCTCGCCCGTTGCTGCCAGAGTCGCACCCTTCTTCATCGCGCAGCAACCCGGATATAGGGCTCCAGGGACCAGCCCGTCAACGCCAGAGACGCCAACAGCTGCCGCGGCAGTGGAGCCCCCGTTGCCCCACTTCGATCACCGGAGCGCTGCAAATCTCCGGGAGCAAAAGCCAGCGCAAAAACTCGCCACTCCGCGACTCGATGTCTCCACTGGCACCAGCGGCGAAACCCGGGTCAGCGAGCGCGCATTTCATCTCGGCGCGCAACCCTGGCCGCCGCGTCACTGCGAGCCCCGTGTCGTCGTCGGCATCGAAACCCTGGGCCTGGAGCCACACCGGGCTGTGCGCCGCACTGCTGGCGGCAGGTCTCGATGAAGCGCCCGCCGCTTCGCGGTGGCCTGCCCCGGAAAAGCCTGCCGGCGAATACCTGAGCTTCGACGGCCGCCCCGGCCGCGTCGAGAACAGATTGGCCGTTCCAGCCGCTTTCTCCGAGCAGCCTCACATGGGGCAGCACTTCGCGCAGTCGAGGCGCAATTGCCGCCGCGCGTGCGGCCGAAGGCGGAAGGAAAATTCCGCCCAGCCCGACCTCTGACTGCAATGTGGAGAACCAAAGACGCGCTGGCATCCCTCTTGTCCACCGCGCATGCCGCCACCCGCCAATCGAGCTCCCCCTGCGCGCGCCCCCAGGGCAGACGCGCCTTCCAAACGCCGGCCATCGCGGCCGCCCGGGTGGAGGGCGGAGGAGACCGAAGTTCCGCAGCCCGAACCATTCGACCGCGTACCTAGCCACCGCGCGCCGGCCGGCGCGGGGTAATTCTCACTTCGAACACCTACGGCACGGGCACCCCGTGCCGCTGCGGCGGCAAAACCACCGGAGAGGCCGGCGCGCAGGCTCCGCGGCGCGCCGCGGCCTCCGCCCCCCCACTCGTCACGGGCCGATCACCGCGAGAATCCCGGAGCGAACCAGGCCGGCGAGCGCCTCTTCGCCGCCCCCGCCGCCTCCCCTGGTGTCCCCAACTGCGGGCAGCTCCCCGCTCCCCCCGTAAACGCGAGGCGGATGCCTCGCACGGCTCGCTGGCCGACAACCGCGCTGGGGCGCCCGCGGCTGCGGCGTGTCGCGCCGCACGGCGATGGAGACCCTGCTCAGCCAAAGATTTCCTTCATCTTGTCGAAGAACCCCTTGGAAATCGGGTTCACGTCCTCCCCGCTGATTCGGGCAAACTCCTCGATCAGCTCTCGCTGGCGCGGTGTCAAGTGGCGAGGAGTTTCCACCACGACGGTGACCAGTTGATCCCCCCGCCCATAACCCTGAGAATCGGGCACGCCTTTCCCGCGCAGCCTGAAGACCTGCCCGGACTGGGTGCTGGCCGGGATCTTCATTTTCATCTTTCCTTCCAGTGTTGGCACTTCGATTTCGGCCCCCAGCGCAGCCTGCGGGAAACTGATCGGCACCTCGCAGAGAACGTCGTTTCCCTGCCGCTTGAAGAAGGGGTGCTCGAGCACACGGATGACGACGTACAGGTCGCCCGGCGGCCCTCCGTTGCTGCCCGCCTCTCCCTCTCCGCGCAGCTTCAAGCGCGACCCGGTATCGACGCCAGGAGGGATCTTGACGTTCAGCTGTTGCACCTTGCGGCCCACACCGCTGCCCCCGCAGGTCCGGCAAGCCTCCCGAATGACCGAACCTTGTCCTCCGCACTGGCCGCAGGTCTTCGCGATACTGAAGAATCCCTGCTGGAAGCGGAGCTGCCCGCTACCGCGGCACGCTGGGCAGGTGGCGCGGGGGGCTCCGCCCTTCGTTCCCAGTCCGCGGCAAGTCTCGCACGCGGTCGTGCGCGGCACACGGATGACCTTCTCGCATCCAAAGACGGCCTCCTCAAAGGTGAGATCGAGGTCCAGCCGCAGATCCTCCCCGCGCCGCACGCGGCTGCGCCTGCGGCCCCTCGCCGTGCCAAAGAAATCTCCGAAGAGGTCGTTAAAGAGGTCCTCGAACGGCGTGGAAGAAAAGTCGAAGCCCCCGAAGCCCGCTCCCGCTTGGTCGAACGCTGCGTGCCCAAAGCGATCGTATTGCGCCCGCTTTTCGGGGTCGCTCAAAACCTGATATGCTTCCGAAGCTTCTTTGAAGCGCTCTTCCGCGGTGCGATCCCCGGGGTTCCGGTCGGGGTGATACTTCAACGCGAGCTTCCGATATGCCTTCTTGATCTCTTCTTCGGAAGCGTTGGGGCTGACTCCCAGGACCTCGTAGTAGTCGCGCTTTTGCGCCACCGCGGCACTCCGGAATCAAACAATATAAAAGCCCTCACCCGCAGTCGAGGGGAGGGCTTTTGTACGCGGCCCGATCTCGCAAAGGGACCGCGAGCACGCGAACTCTCGTTTACTGTCCTTTGACCTCCTCGAAGTCCGCATCCACCACGTTGTCCTTGCCTCCGGCCTCACCGTCCCCGTGGCTCGCTCGTGCTTCGGTCCGCGCCCGGCTCGCCTTCGCGTAGATCGCCTCAGCGAGTTTGTGCGAGGCCTGGGTGAGCGCCTCGCCCGCCGCCTTCATCTCGCTCGCGTCCTGCCCCTCGAGCGTTTTTTTTGCGCGCTCGAGCGCCTGCTCGATGTTCGCTCGGGCCGAAGCATCCACCTCCCCGCCGTGCTCCTTCAGCGATTTCTCCGTCTGGTAGACCAAAGCGTCGAGCTGGTTGCGCGCCTCTGCCGTCTCCCGGCGCTTACGGTCTTCCGCAGCGTGCTCCTCTGCCTCCCGGATCATCCGCTTGATCTCCTCCTCCGTCAGCCCGCTCGACGCCGTGATGCGGATGGATTGCTCCTTTCCGGTCCCCAGATCCTTGGCGCTGACGTGGACGATGCCGTTCGCGTCGATGTCGAACGTCACCTCGATCTGCGGAACGCCCCGCGGAGCGGGAGGAATGCCGATCAGGTCGAACTGGCCCAGGAGCTTGTTATCTGCGGCCATCTCCCGCTCGCCCTGGAAGACGCGGATCGTGACAGCCGTCTGATTGTCGGCGGCGGTTGAAAAGATCTGACTCTTTCGCGTCGGGATCGTCGTGTTCTTCTCGATCAGTTTCGTGAACACGCCGCCGAGCGTCTCGATCCCCAGCGAAAGCGGAGTGACGTCGAGCAAGAGAACATCCTTGACCTCACCCTTGAGGACAGCGGCCTGGATCGCGGCTCCGACGGCGACCACCTCGTCCGGATTGACTCCCTTGTGCGGCTCCTTGCCGAACAGCCTCTTCACCCGTGCCTGCACCGCGGGCATGCGCGTCATCCAGCCGACCAGCACGACCTCATCGATATCGCTCGCCGAGATCCCGGCATCCTTCAGTGCCACACGACATGGCCCTTCGAGCTTATCCAGCAAGTCGGCGCACAGTGCCTCCAACTTGGAGCGGGTGAGCTTCATCGTGAGGTGCTTCGGGCCGGTCTGATCCGCCGTGATGAACGGCAGATTGATGTCCGTCTCCAGGGAGGTGGAGAGCTCGCACTTCGCCTTTTCCGCCGCTTCCTTCAGGCGCTGCAAAGCCATGCGATCCTTGCGCAGGTCGATCCCGTGGTCCTTTTTGAACTCGTCCGCCAGGTAGTCGATGATGCGCTGGTCGAAGTCCTCCCCGCCAAGGAACGTGTCCCCGTTCGTGGCCTTGACTTCGAAGACCCCGTCTCCGATCTCGAGGATCGAGATGTCGAACGTACCGCCGCCCAAGTCGAAGACCGCGATCTTCTCGTCCTTCTTTTTGTCCAACCCGTAAGCGAGCGAAGCCGCGGTCGGCTCGTTGATGATGCGGAGCACGTTCAGCCCGGCAATCCGGCCTGCATCCTTCGTCGCCTGCCGCTGGCTGTCGTTGAAGTATGCGGGCACTGTGATCACGGCTTCCGTGACCTTTTCGCCAAGGTAGTCCTCCGCCGTCTGCTTCATCTTCTGGAGGATGAAGGCCGAGATTTCAGCCGGGCTGTACTTTTTGCCCCGCACTTCCACCCAGGCGTCGCCGTTCTCGGCGCGGACGATTTTATACGGCACGACCTTCATGGCCTTTTGGACCTCCGGGTCGTCGTACCGCCGCCCGATCAGCCGCTTTACCGCCCAAATGGTATTCTCCGGGTTTGTGATCGCCTGGCGGCGCGCGATTTGCCCAACAAGGCGCTCGCCCGAGTCCGTAAAGGCCACAACGGATGGCGTCGTCCGGCCCCCCTCCGAGTTGGGGATGACCTTAGGCTCTCCACCTTCCATGATCGCGACGCACGAGTTCGTTGTGCCCAGATCGATTCCGATTACCTTTCCCATGTCTCACTCCTCGGTTGCGCCCCGACCTCGCTGCGCATTTCGGCGCGTTCCTAGCGCGTTCCTAGAGCGCTGGTTAACCACGATGCCCGTTCTTTTCAACAGCGCCGCCTGCGCCGCCCTCGCGGGGTTCGCCGGTGACCACCACCACCTTGGCGGGCCGCAAAAGCCGCCCGTGGAGCAGAAAACCCCGCTCGTGCTGCCGGAGAATCGAGTTGGGCTGCCCTTCACCCGCCTCGCGGGCCACCGCCTCGTGGATGGTGGGATCAAACGGCGTTCCGGGCGCTGCGTCGATGGCAGTAACCCCGTAATGGCGCAGGATTTCCTCGAACGCCTTGAGCACGAGTGCAACCCCTTCCACCAACGGGGCGCCGTCGCCCCCACCTTCGGCGTGTTGCACGGCTCGCTGCAAATTGTCCAGCACCGGCAGGAGGTCGCGGATGAGGGACTCGTTTGCGAGCTGGATCGACTCCGCCAGCTCCCTCCGCGTCCTCTTCTTGAAGTTCTCGAGCTCCGCGCGCTCGCGGAGATACAGGTCGAAGTATTTCTTGGCCTCGGCTTCCATTTCGGCCAGGCGCGACCGGAGTTCGTCCACTTCGCTGCTTTCCCCAGCGGCCGTTCTCTGCGCGCCGGCCAAGTCGTCGGGACTTACCGTCTCGGCTGCGGGCAGCTCCCCTCCCGCGGGCGGCTGCCCGGGGGGCGGAGTCCCGCCCCCCGTTGGCGGATGATGCAGTCGTAAGGGAACCTGCTTGTCTTTGGAGTCCGTGCTCATCGGCGCCGGCACCCCCGGTCGGGACACGGATCTGCGCTCTCCTGTCAAGGTGCCCGGAACGTAAGAACGCGATTCTGCCTTGTCAAGGCTGCACCCCGGTGCTAGCCAGCCAGCGGGATGCGAGCGGCCCGCGTCTCTCCAGCCATTATTCTCCGGTCCCGCCCTTATGGAGAAGCGGATCGCATCGTCACAATGCTCACCCGCGCCTACGGAAAGGTGACGGGAATCGCAAAGGGCGCCAAGAGGTCCCAGCGCCGGTTTGGCAACTGCCTCGAGCCGTTCACTCGTGTCGACGCCTACTTCGCCGCGCGCTCGGGCGCCTCGCTGGTTTTCCTGGAGCGCTGCGAGCTGCGGCACGCTGCGCAAGGCATGGTGGTCCCGCTCCGGTTTGCGTACGGAAGCTACCTGCTCGAGCTCGTCGATCAATTGACCGTGGACGACCACCCAGTGCCAGACGTGTTCGATCTTCTGGACGTAGCCCTCGAACAAATCGAGAGCGGGCCGATCACGGCGGCACTGCTGCGGGCTTTCGAGCTTCAGCTTCTTCGAATCCTGGGATGGGCGCCGCGGCTGGACAGGTGCAGCCGCTGCCAGAGCGCCTTTGAAAGCGGGAAGTTCGGCTACTTCCACGGCACGAGCGCCGCTTTTCTCTGCGCTCGGTGCCAGGAGAACCAGCGGGGTGCGGAGCGGGTGCCCGCCTCGATCTTGTCCGCCCTCGCGCACTTGCAGGAGGCTCCGCTTTCGGCCTGCCGGGACCGGGCCCTGGAACCGGCACTGGCCCAACAGGCCGCGCTCGTTACGGGAAGGTTGCTGGCCCCGCACTTGCGGCGCCCGTTGCGATCGCTGGAGCTGATCGCGAGGCTCAGCCGAGGCGAAAGCTGATCGGCCGGCGAGACCGCTGCGGCACAAACCCAGACCGCGGCGCTCGCGAGGCGTTCCCCGCCGCGGGCACTCGTGGTAGGCGGAGGGACCCGATGTCGATCTGGCGTGCAGTCATACGACCGGGACCGACCCGGCGCGCGGTTGTCATCGCGACACTCGCGCTCACCGCGGTCGCACTGCTTGCGTGGGAGCCAGGGCCGGAGCTGAACTGGCGCGCGCAGCGGACCCTGGCGATTTCCGCAGTTGCCATGGGTCTATGGGTCAGTAAGGCCTTACCCCTCATGGTAACCTCCATGCTCACCATCATCCTCTTTCCCCTGTTCCGAATCTGCTCCGCTAAAGAGGCGTTTTCTCACTTCGGCCACCCGGCGGTCTTCTTCATCCTCGGAAATCTCATTCTATCCGTAGGGGTCGCAGAAACCGGATTGGCTCGCCGGGCCTCCCTGCGCTTGCTGCAGGCGACGGGCGATTCCCCGGCGGCGCTGGTAAGCGGCACGTTTCTCTTCGGCCTCCTCGCAAGCACCGTGATCTCGGAACACGCCGTCGTGGCGCTAGAGCTGCCGATCGCCCTGGAACTGGTCCGGGGACCAGACGGCAAGGACGCGGACGCCCGCTTTGCGCGCGCGATGTTCCTGGCACTGGCCTGGGGGTGCGTCATCGGCGGAATCACGACCTTTCTGGGGGGTGCACGCGTACCGCTCGCGGTGGGCATCCTCGAAGAGGGGTGGCAGCAAACCCTCTCGTTCCGCGCCTACACGGCGCATGCCCTGCCCGTGGTAATCCCCATTGCGGCAACCGCGTGGGTTCTTCTGCTGTACGCAAGCCGGCACGCGCGCGTGGATCTCGCGCAGAAACGGCTACTCCTCGAGCAAGAAATCGCTGCCCTGGGCTCACCTTCGCGACGCGAACTCGGAATGGCAGGCCTTCTGGCGGCAACGGTCGTCGCTTGGGTTCTGAGCGGGCCCGAGTGGTTGGCCGTAATTGCGCTGCTAGCGACCTCGGTGGGGTTTCTGTGCGAGCTCATCTCGTGGCCTCGCGCGCACGAGCAGGTCGACTGGGGCTTGATCCTTATGTACGGGGGCGCAATCGTCCTCGGCAGCATGGTGGCCGAAACCGGGTTGGCCGGGTGGGCCGGCACGGTACTGCTGCGCCTGGTGGACGCGGGAGCGGCGCAGTGGAAAGCCGCCGCTCTCGTCGCCCTGGCGACCCTTTTGTTCACCGAAGCCGCCAGCAACACCGCCGTCGTCGCCGCCATCCTCCCGGTAGCGATCCCGATCGGGCTCCGGCTGGGAATCCCTGCGCAGCAGGTGACCCTGATCGTGACCCTGGCGAGCGGTCTCGCCTTCTGCCTCCCTATGGGCACGCCCGCCACCGCGGTCGCGCTCTCGAGCGCGTATGTCCGCCCCCTGGAGATGATCGGCTACGGGTCGATCTTGAAGCTCTCGGCCTTTGCCGCGCTCATGGCCGCGTACGGATTCCTCTGGCCAGGCGCGTGAGCTTGTTCCGGCCCGCTGGCGCCAGGCGCGCGCGGGGTGAATTGCCGCTGCCGGAGATGCGTGGTAGACGCGACGTGTTTGGCTCGCGGGAGATGAGCAGACCAGTGACCATGGAGAAAATCGTGAGCCTCGCCAAACGGCGAGGCTTCGCGTTTCCGTCCTCCGAGATCTACGGGGGCCTGGGCTCGTGCTGGGACTACGGACCGCTCGGTGTGGAACTGAAACGGAACATCAAAGAAGCGTGGTGGACGGACATGGTCCGGGAGCGCCGGGACATCGTGGGGATCGAGTGCGCGATCCTCATGCACCCGCGCGTGTGGGAAGCTTCCGGCCATGTGGCGGGTTTCGCGGACCCGCTGGTCGACTGCAAGAGGTGCAAGCAGCGCTTCCGCGCCGACAAACTCGAGGACGCGCGGTGTCCGGAAAACCCGTCGCTACACCCTGGGGAATGCGGGGGGGAGTTGACCGAAGCCCGGCAGTTCAACCTCATGTTCAAGACCTTCATGGGACCGGTGGAAGACACGGCGAGCGTGGTTTTCCTCCGCCCTGAAACGGCCCAGGGCATCTTCGTGAACTTTCTCAACGCACTCACTACATCGCGCCAGAAGATCCCTTTCGGCGTCGCGCAGATCGGAAAATCTTTCCGCAACGAGATCACACCCGGCAACTTTTTGTTCCGCACGCGCGAGTTCGAACAAATGGAGATGGAATACTTCGTGCGCCCGGGTGAGGACGAGAAGTGGTTCCAGTACTGGGTCGAGGAACGCTTTCGCTGGTACGTGCGCCTGGGGATCCGGCAAGAGCGTCTCCGCATTCGCCCTCACGGGCCGGAGGAGCTCGCGCACTACGCGAAGGCGTGCGCCGACATCGAGTACGAGTTCCCCTTCGGATGGGCCGAACTCGAAGGCATCGCCAACCGGACGGACTTCGACCTCCGGCGGCACTCGGAGTATAGCGGGAAGGACTTGAGTTATTTCGACGAAGAGACGCGCGAGCGCTTCATCCCCTACGTGATCGAGCCTGCGGGCGGCGTGGACCGCGCGGCCCTCGCGTTTCTGATCGACGCCTACGACGAGGACATCGTGGAAGGCGAAACGCGCGTGGTATTGCGGCTTCACCCGCGCCTGGCACCGATCAAGGCCGGTGTCTTTCCGCTGCTGCGAAAGGACGGCCAACCGGAAAAAGCGCGCCGCGTCGAGGACTTGCTTCGCCCCCACTTCGCCGTGCAGTACGACCAAGCTGGAGCCATCGGCCGGCGCTACCGCCGGCAAGACGAGATCGGCACACCGTTCGGCATCACCATCGACCACCAGACCATGCAGGACGACACGGTCACGCTGCGCGAGCGCGACAGCATGCAGCAAGTGCGAGTTCGCATCGACCACCTGGTCGCGGAACTCCGGCGGCGGATCGAGGGAAAATGAAACGATCGCGAAAAAAGGAAAAATCCAGCCTCGCTCGCCAGCGGCGAGCGCCAGCCCGCACCGCCGCGACGGCGCGGAAGCGGGCCGGGAAACCGCGGGCCAAGTTCGTGTACGCTTTCGGCGGCGGCCGAGCCGAAGGGAATGCGGAAATGCGGGCCCTTTTGGGCGGCAAGGGTGCAAACCTCGCCGAAATGGCCGGCCTCGGCCTGCCCGTGCCCCCTGGGTTCACGATCACGACAGACGTGTGTCTGTACCACTACCGCCACGGGCAGAGCTACCCGCCCGGGTTGCGAGCCGAGGTCGAAAAACACCTGGCGCAGGTGGAAAAGCTCGTGGGCCGCCGCTTCGGGGACCCGCAGAACCCGCTTCTCGTCTCAGTGCGCTCGGGCGCGCGCGCCTCGATGCCGGGGATGATGGATACGATTCTCAACCTGGGGCTGAACCAAGACACGGTCGAAGGCCTCATCCGGCAGTCCGGGGATGCGCGGTTCGCCTACGATTCCTACCGGCGCTTTGTGCAGATGTATGGCGACGTGGTCCTGGGCCTGAAACCCGAGACACCCGAATCGCCCGATCCGTTCGCGGCGCTGCTGGACGCGAAAAAGCGCCAGCGGGGCATTGAACTCGATACCGAACTGAGCGCGGACGACTTGCAGGAGCTGGTCGCTGAATACCTGGCGCTCGTCCGGCAGCGAACGGGGACCGATTTCCCGGGGGATCCCCACGACCAACTCTGGGGCGCCATTGGCGCCGTCTTCCGATCTTGGAACAACCCGCGCGCAATCACCTATCGGAAGCTGAACCGCATTCCCGAAGACTGGGGCACAGCGGTCAACGTACAGGCCATGGTGTTCGGAAACCTGGGCTCCGATTGCGCGACCGGAGTCGCGTTCACCCGCAATCCGTCAACCGGGGAAAAGCAGCTTTACGGCGAGTTCCTCGTCAACGCGCAAGGGGAGGACGTCGTGGCCGGAATCCGCACGCCGCAACAGATCACCTTGGCCGCCTCGCGCGAGTGGGCGCGCCGACAAGGAATTCCCGAGCAAGAGCGCGCCGCGCGCTATCCTTCCCTCGAGGAAGCCTTGCCGCGGTGCTACCGCGAGCTGCAGCGGATCTGCAAGCGCCTGGAGCGACATTATCGCGATATCCAAGACATCGAGTTTACCATTGAGCGGGGCCGCCTCTGGATGCTGCAGACGCGCAACGCCAAGCGCACCGCCCAAGCAGCCGTGCGCGCCGCCGTCGACATGGTTCGAGAAGGCCTGATCGACAAGAAGACCGCTGTCCTCCGGGTGCGGCCCGAGGACCTCGACCAGCTTTTGCACCCGTCGCTGCGTCCCGACAGCCCCCGCGATTTACTCGCAAAGGGCCTTCCGGCCTCGCCGGGCGCCGCCACCGGGAAGGTCGTGTTCACCGCCGAGGGCGCAGAGCGCATGGCGGCAGAGGGGGAAAAGGTCATCCTCGTGCGGATGGAAACCTCTCCCGAGGACATCCACGGGATGCACGCAGCGCAGGCGATCCTCACTGCCCGGGGGGGGATGACCTCGCACGCAGCGGTCGTGGCGCGCGGGATGGGGAAGTGCTGTGTGGCGGGCTGCGGGGAGCTGGAGATCGATTACGAGCGCGAGGAGTTCCGAGTCGGCGACCGAATCATCCGCAAGGGCGAGTGGATCACCCTGGACGGCAGCACGGGCGAGGTGTACGCGGGGCAGGTGCCGCTTGTCGAGCCGCAATGGAGCCCCGAATTCGACCAGTTCATGCGCTGGGCCGACGGGTTCCGGCGGCTTGGCGTGCGCGCCAACGCGGACACGCCTCAAGACGCAGCGCTCGCGCGCCGTTTCGGAGCCGAGGGGATCGGGCTGTGCCGGACAGAGCACATGTTTTTCGAGGCCGATCGCATCGACGCCGTACGCGAGATGATTCTCGCGCCCGACCGCCCGGCGCGAGAGCGCGCCCTGGCCAAGATCAAGCCCATGCAAAAAGAGGATTTCAAGGCGATCTTTCGGGCCATGGAGGGACTGCCAGTCACCATCCGCCTGCTCGATCCGCCCCTGCACGAGTTCCTGCCGCAAGCGGACGAGGAGGTCGAGGCGCTCGCAGCAAAGTTGGGGGTGGCGGCGGCGGCGCTGCGCCAGAAGCGGGATGCCCTGCAGGAGTTCAATCCTATGCTGGGACACCGCGGGTGTCGCCTCGGCATCACGTTCCCCGAGATCTACGTCACGCAGGTGCGGGCGATTCTGGAAGCCGTGCGGGAGCTCCAGGCCGAAGGGGTGCGCGCGAACCCCGAAATCATGATACCGCTGGTCGGGGAGGCCAGCGAGCTCCGCATCCTCCGGCAGGAGGCCCAGCAGGTGGCGCGAGATCTCGGCTGCCGCATTCCCCCGATCGGCACCATGATCGAGGTGCCGCGTGCCGCTCTCACAGCGGACGAGATCGCGGCCGAGGCCGAGTTCTTCTCGTTCGGGACCAACGATCTCACGCAGACTACCTTTGGAATGAGCCGCGACGACGCCGGGAAATTCCTGCCGACGTACGTCGAAAGGCGGATCCTCGAGAGCGACCCCTTCGTTTCCCTCGACGAGAAGGGTGTCGGCGCCCTGATTCGCATGGGCATCGAAAAGGGGCGCAAGGTTCGGCCAGACCTGAAAGTAGGCATCTGCGGCGAGCATGGCGGCGACCCAGTATCCGTGGCCTTTTGCCACCGGGTCGGCCTCGACTACGTATCGTGCTCGCCGTATCGGGTCCCGGTGGCGCGCCTTGCAGCCGCCCACGCGGCCCTGGGAGCTTCGCACGAGCCCCCGAG
This sequence comes from Myxococcales bacterium, assembly GCA_037440145.1. Lineage (GTDB taxonomy): Bacteria > Desulfobacterota > Binatia > HRBIN30 > BPIQ01 > JBBIUR01. Next base: position 11,727 of record JBBIUR010000084.1, read on the forward strand.
TACGGCCTGACCGAACGCCCGCATGGGCCCGCGCTGCACCGATTCCCGCTCCGATGAGGTGCCGGTCTGCGGCGCCACGCGGGTCGTCGGCATCGTCGGGGACCCCGTAGCCCACAGCCGGTCTCCTGCGATGCACAATGCTGCATTCCGAGCCCTGGGGTTGGATTTCGTCTATGTCCCCTTCCGAGTGCGGCCTGCCGGCTTGAAGGCAGCGATTCGCGGGGCCAGGGCGCTCGGGATCACCGGATTGAACGTCACCGTCCCCCACAAGGAAAAGGTCATCTGTTTGCTCGACGGCCTTACCGCGGCAGCCCGCCTGGCCGGCGCCGTCAACACCGTCTACCGGCGGGGCGACCGACTGCTCGGGGACAACACCGACGTTTACGGTTTCCTCCGCGCTTTGGCCGAGGCGGGTTATCGGACCCGCGGCTCCCGGGCCGTCGTGATCGGCGCCGGCGGTGCAGCGAGGGCCGTAGTCGCCGCACTCGTTCGCGCGAGCGCTCAGCACATTCTCGTGGTGAACCGCAGCGCAGCACGCCGCATGGCGCTGGCACGCCACTTTCTTCGACATGGCGCAAGGATCATGACCTCATCCCTAGCGGTACTCCGGAGCGCGCAATCCCTAGCCGGTGCCGACCTCGTCGTCAACGCGACCACGCTCGGGTTGCGCGGCGAGCGGTTTGTCCCGCTGGCGTATGCGGCCACCCCCGAGCGCTGCCTTTTCGTAGACCTCATCTACGGCCGGAACACCGATTTCCTCCAGCAGGCTCGACGCGCTGGCCGCCCGACCCTCGATGGGACGGGGATGCTCCTGCACCAGGGCGCTGCCGCATTCCGCCGCTGGACCGGAAAGGAGGCGCCCCTGAGCGTCATGGCGCAAGCCCTCGCTGAGGCCGCGGAGAATGCGAAGCCGCGCCAGCCCCAACACGGCGCACTTCGAGAGCAGCGAGCTCCATGGCACTGATTCCTTCGAGCAGCCGGCTGGGAGAATTGCTGGTCAAGCGCGGCGTGATCTCCAGCGCTCAGCTCCAGACCGCTCTAGAGCGACAAGCGGAGGAAGGCGAAGCGCTGAGCGCGGTGCTGGTCAAGCTCGGGTATGTGAGCGAAGACGGCTTGGTCCGATTGCTCCAGAAAGAGTACCGCCTTCCACTGGTCGATCCATCCTCCCTGGAGCTCCCAGCCGAGGTTCTCCGCCTCGTGCCGACCACCCTCGTGCATCGTTACCAGCTCGTCCCCATCAGCCTCAGCGGTTCCACGCTCACCCTTGCCATGTCTGACCCGGCCAACTTCGTGGCGTTGAACGAAGTGAAGTTCCTCACCGGATACGACGTCAAAGTGGCCGTCGCCTCTGTCTCCTCGATCGCAAAGGCCATCGAGGCCCACTACCAGGATCCATCGAGTTACGACGAGGTGCTCAACGAGCTCCAGAGCGACGACTTCGAAGTCGTCAAGCAAGAGGAGGAAGTCGATCTCAAGGAACTAGAAAAAGCGACTGAGGACGCCCCGGTCGTGCGCCTGGTCAACGCGATCTTGACCAATGCCATCAAGCGACGCGCCAGCGACATCCACCTCGAACCCTTCGAGAAGATGTTCCGCGTGCGCTTTCGAATCGACGGCGTTCTAGAAGAAATCATGAAGCCGCCCCTGAAACTGAAAAACGCCATCACCTCCCGCATCAAGGTGATGGCGAACATGGACATCGCGGAGCGGCGGCTGCCCCAGGACGGCAGGATCAAGCTGAAGTTCGGGCTCGGACAGGAAATGGACTTCCGCGTCTCCGTGCTCCCGACCATCTTCGGAGAGAAGATCGTACTGCGGCTCCTCGATAAGTCGAACCTGCAGCTGGACATGACGAAATTGGGCTTCGAAGAAAAGGCCCTGCGGGATTTCAAAGAGGCGATCTACAAACCCTACGGCATGGTGCTGGTCACCGGGCCTACGGGGAG
>JBBIUR010000085.1:0-13600 GCA_037440145.1 Myxococcales bacterium
GCAGCCTTGCGGAGCCGCGCCGGGCTTGCTCTAAGAGGGGCGATCGCCATGGTGGGGTTTGGGATTCGGGTGTTTGCTGTGATCGTGGTGTGGGCGATCCTGTGGCCAGCACAGGGAACCGCCGTCTCCATCGAAGAGGAAAGGGAACTGGGAAGGGAGTTTTCGCTGGAGGCTGCTGCGGCCCTTCCACTCCTCCGCGATCCAGACGTCGTCGGCTACGTGGCGAGCATCGGGCAGCGCATCGCCGGTTCTCTCGATGCGAATCCGTTCCGCTATGAGTTCGCGGTCGTCAAGGCACCTCAAATCAACGCCTTCGCAGTTCCCGGGGGCTACGTGTACCTGCACTCCGGCCTGCTCGCGCGCGTGGCCAACGACGAGGAGCTGGCAGGCGTTCTCGGCCACGAGGTGGCCCACATCCACGCGCATCACCTAGCGCGCCAGCGGGAAGCCACGCAGCTGATGAACTACGCCACGCTCCTGGGAATCTTCGCGTCGGTCGTCAACCCCGCTCTCGGGGCGGCCGCGCTGGGCGCAAGCGCAGCCGTCCAGCTCCAGTACAGCCGGGAGTTCGAGCAGGAAGCAGACTATCTCGGCGCGCGCTACATGCAGCAGGCGGGCTTCGACCCGCGAGGGATGCTCGACTTTTTCCAGAAGCTCTGGGAGGAGCAGCGAGCGACTCCGACCTTCCTTCCCCCCTACCTCCTCTCCCACCCGCTCACCGACGAGCGCCTCTCGCGCCTGGAGGCCGTGCTGCGCACCGCGCAGTGGGAGCGCACGTCGCGGCCGGCCACTAGCCTCGCTCTGCACCGCGCGCAGTTGGTGACCCGGGTGCGAACGCAAAGCCCAGGGGAAGTCCTCGCTGCGTACCGCCGCCTGGCCGCGGAGCATCCCGGAGACGCACAGGCCCGCTATCTCCTAGGCTTTGCTCTGGTGGAGACAGGATCGCTCGAACAAGCGCGTTCGGAGCTCGAGGTCGCGCGGCGGCAGGGGTGCGCAGAGGCGGACCGCGAACTGGGGCGCGCCCTACTCCGGTTGCGGCGGCCGCACGAGGCGCAAGCGGTATTGGCGCGCGCGGCGGAGCAGAACCCGCACGACGCCCTGGCGCACGCCGAGCTCGGGAAAGCCCTCGAGCTCCTCGGGGATAGGGATGGCGCGTTGCGCGCGTACCGGCGTGCGGTCCAGGAGGCCCCTGACTTCGACGAGGCGCACTACGAGCTGGGCATGCTCGCGGGCCGCGCTGGCCAAGAAGGGCTCGGCATGTACCACCTCGCCTTTGCGTACCAGTTGCGCGGTGACTACCCCCAGGCCCTGCGCCAGTACGAGAAGGCGCTGCCGCTTTTGCCCCCCGGGCCAGAAAAAGAGCGAGCGGAGGAAAACCAGGCACAGCTCGCGAAATGGCTGCGGCGCAGCCGCCTGCGCCGCAGGTAGCGCGCAGCACCATGGCCATATCGCCCTCCACCACCGCTCCAGGGCTCACGGTGCCCGTGGCGCTGCTCGCGGCCGACCCCGCCCGCGTTCCTCCAGAGCCGGGTGTCTACGTATTCCGGTCCGCCGGGGGCGAGGCAGTCTACGTGGGCTCGACGCGGAACTTGCGCGTGCGGCTGACTAGTTACTTCCAGCCAGCCCGCCAGCGCCGGCGCAAAGAGCACTCGATCGCGCGTGCATCCGCGGAAGTCGAGATTCGCCCCCGCCCATCCGAGTTCCATGCCCTGTTGGAGGAAATCTCCTTGATCCAGGCCCTGGCACCTCCCTGGAACCGACGCGGCAAAGCGCCGGAGCGCTATGTGTACCTCTGGGCCGAAACGGCAGATCCTTTTCCCCGCTTGGCGGTGGCGGAGGAAGCCCCGCTGGCCGGCCGCTGTTTTGGCCCGTTCGCAATTCGCGGCGATCTCCAGCGCGCGGTCGACGCGGTTTGCGACGCCTTCGGGCTGCGAACTTGCGCGGGGATGCTGCGCCCCGACCCACGCAGCACTGCATGCTGGCGTGCCAGCGTGAGGCTGTGCACAGCGCCGTGCCTGGGGAAAGTGTCCCCCGGAGAGTACGGAAGGCGCCTCGCCGCAGCGCTCCACGCCCTCGCCGATGGCGGCGCGCGCAGCCTTGCCGCCCTCGAGCGGCGCCGCGACGAACTCGCGGGGTCGGAATGCTTCGAGTCGGCCGCAAGGGCGCAGAGGCGCATCGCAGCTCTGCGCCGATTGCGCGCGGCGTTGCGCCCCCTCCGACTGGCGGACGACAACGATCGCGCCATCGTCGTGCAACCAGGAAGTCGACGGGATGCCGCCGCCGTCTGGGGGATCGCCGGCGGGCGCGTGGTCGAGGCCATCGAGGGGCGACCTGGAGAGCTCCGGGCTGCCTTCGACGCGCTCTGGGACCGCTGCCAAACCGCGCCTCGCCGCCCATTCGAAAAGGCCGAGGCCGACGCGGCGCGCGCGATGCACCGCTGGCTGCACGATCCCCAAAACCGCAACTGGGTGATCCCGCTCCGCGGAAGCGGGAGGGAGGCCACGCGCCGCCAAGTGATCGCCCTAGCGGAACGGGCTTGTGCACCCCCCGCGCAACTGCGCCTCCTGGAAGCGAACCCTCAGCGATAGAGTCGCCCGACAGCGCGCGCACACCCAGTGCGAAGGGGCAGCGCAGTCATGGCCCCGCGCTGCGCCCCGCGAACCAAGCGCGCCCGCGGCGGCAGTGCAGCGTCCCTCGCAAGCGCCTCAGATCCCCGCCGCCCGGTACTGGGCGGCATACTCCACGTAGTTCGCCGCAGACTGGCGGAGGAACGCAATCTCCTCGTCGCGCAGCGGGCGCGCTGGGCGAGCCGGCGATCCCATCGCCAGGTGCCCGCTGGGAATCGCCGTGCCCGGGGTCACTAGCGACCCCGCCGCGATCAGGCAGTCCGAGCCAATCACCGCGCCGTCCAGCACAATGGCGCCGATTCCGATCAAGCAGCGGTCACCCACGCTGCACCCGTGCAAGATCGCGCCGTGTGCAATGGTAACGTCATCTCCAATCACCGTGGGCCAGCGGCCACGAGTCACGTGCACGATCACCTGGTCCTGCAGGTTTGTCCGCTTTCCGATGCGCACCCAGTGCACATCGCCCCGGACGATCGCGCCGAACCACACGCTCGACTCCGCGCCGATCACCACGTCGCCCACGACATAGGCGCTCTGGTGAACGTACGCTGCGGGATCCACCTGTGGCGAGACGCCGCGGAACGCGATCACCATGCACTGCCTTCTCTCATCGACCTGCAACGGGAGTCAACAGCCCTGCCGCCCCGCACTGCCGCAGGAGCCGCGCTTTCGTACTGCGGCTGCGGGCGCCAGCTCCCGTGCTCGGAAGACTGCCGCGTCGCGTGCGATCCATGCCCAGCGCTTGCTGCTAGCTGGGCGCAATCGCCGCACCTGCGGTCCCCTCGGGCGACATGGCCCCGAAGTTGCTGTTCGCACTCGGCCATGCGCAACTCGCCAACTTTGACCGCGTTTCGGGAGGAAACGGCGCATCTGCTAGTGCGCCAGGGCACCCGCGCCGTGGCCGCCTTCTTCGGGGGCGCCATTCTCTTCGGAGCCCTCGAAGCCACCTTTCGTGCGGAGCGCGTGCCGATGTTCCTGGCCTTTTTCAGCGCGCAGGCTGCAATTGCGCTCGCGCTCGGGCTCTTCCGCAACTCCCTCCTCCGCCCTGACCGCGCCCTGGCCACTGCCGTGGTCTCGGCAACTCTCCTCTCCGGACTCCTGCAGGCTTACATGATCCTGGCCCGCGTGCCCGGGGAAATCAGCGGCATCACCATCGTGTGCTTCACCATCGGGCTCTCGCTTCTGCTCCCCTGGGGTCCAGTAAGCCAAGCGATTGTGGCCGGAGCCAATCTGGCCGCATACGCAGCAGCACTCTGGCAGAACGGCGCCACGGCCTGTTCCCCGGTCTACCTGCTTTTTGCGGTTGCCTCCGGCGCTGCGATCTCTGTCTTCGGGGCACGCGACCTCGACCTGCACCGCTTTGCGATCTTCCGCGAAGCGACGCTCCACGAGGCACACGCAATCGCGAATCAGCGCCTGCTCGCGGCAGCAAGGGCACTCGCAACCCATCTCGATGACGCTGACATCCCGGTGCGCGTGGTCCGCTGCGCGAAGGAATTTTTTCCCTCAGGATGGAGCGCGCTGTTGCGGCGCGAGGCAAGTAGCGGTGCCTACACCGTTGTCGCCAGCGCCGGCCTCGACGCGAACCACCCCCTGCGCTCTCGAATCCCGCACCGCCTCGCGCGCTTCCTCGCCGAAGCGGCGCGCGAGGGTTACGCCGAACTGCGGCTGTCTCCCGGGGCGCAGGGCAGCGCCGGCAACCCGGCGGCCGAGACACTCCTGGCGGTGGCCCTGGCCCACAGCGGGGAGCTACTGGGGATTCTCGTCGCGTCGGTCAACGCGGCAGCCGAACCAGACCTGCCGGCGGCCCGCTACCTCCTATCGGGCATTGCCGAGTATGCCGCGCTGGCGCTGGTCAACGCCGAAACCCTCGCCAGGCTCCGCCAGGCCAACCAGCTCAAGACCGAGTTTCTAGCAACGGTCTCGCACGAGCTGCGCACTCCCATCAACGTGATCATCGGTTACACGGGTCTGCTGCTCGAGGGCTCCTTCGGCAGCCTGAGCCCCGAGCAACTCTCGCCAGTGGCTCGCGTCCGCGAGAGCGCCGGAACCCTTTTCGAACTCATCACGGCAATCCTGGCCGTGAACCGGCTCGAAACTGGCCGCCTGCCCGTGCAGTGGAGTCCAGCGCGGCTCGATCGGCTGCTGGCCGAGGTGAGAGCGGAACTCGCCCCCCTTGCAGCGAAACCTGGCGTTCGCCTTCTCTGGGATCTGCAGCTCAGCGCCGACCCGGTCGTCACCGACCCCGGCAAGGTGAAAGTCATCGTCAAAAACCTGGTGGGGAACGCACTCAAGTTCACAGACCGCGGTTACGTCGTCGTGTCCGCGCGGCGCGACCCCGCCACAGCAGAGTTCGAAGTGCGCGTCGCGGATACGGGGAAGGGGATCGAGCCGGACGAGCTTCCCCACATTTTCGAGATGTTCCATCAGGGCCGCAGCGGCTCCCAGGCCGGCGGCGTCGGCCTGGGCCTTTACATCGTCAAGCGGTTTGTGGAGCAGCTCGGCGGCCATGTCCGGGCGACCAGTCAGCCCGGCCAAGGGACCGAGTTCGTAGTCCGCATTCCCGTGGGAGGAACCGCTGGCGACCCGGAATGCGCTACCGTCGCGGACACCCCGAGATCTCAGGTACCCCACGCACCCGCGAATTGAGGACCTGCGAGCACGGGCCGCCGGGGAGCCACCGCAACCAATCCCATTTCGCGTTCCGCCCAGGGAGCATGTACACCGGTACCCGTATCGGAGCCCGCGCGACGAAAGGAACCCCTGCGTCCGGAACGGCTGCCTGCCCCTCCGAGACAAGCCGAACCCTATACTCCGCCCCATAAAACACCCGGTGGCCCTGCGCTTCAGTAAAAACCCGCTGCGTCACAAAGTTCGCTGGCACTCTGACCTCCTGCACCTCCCGATGGCGCCGCGCTTCTCGCTCCACTGCCACCAGCCAGCCAGCCGCCCGCTGCGAAAAGCCGAGGCGAAACCCCATCTCCGCCTCTTCCCGCACGCGCCGGGCGGCATAGCCTCCTTCGGCGATCGCCGCGGCGACGACAAGCGCGGCGTACAGCGCGCGGCGCGCAGGCAGCAGCCGAACCGCAGCGCTCAGAGCAATGGCGGGCCCAGCGGCTGCAATGCCCACCAAGTAGCCGCTTCGCTTTTTTGCAAGCCCCAGCACAGGCCCTAAAGCGAGGACGAACAGCACCACGGCGAACAGCACCGGTCTCACCTCCGGCTTCCGCCGCGCCCACACCGCGAGCCCGCACGCGGCCAACAGGAACGCTGCTCCCAGAACCATCGCGCGCCCTTCGGTGGGGGAGCACCAGTACAGCCAGCTCACCGAATTCGCCGCATAGAACCCGAGGCGATCGAGCAGATGGCTCGGGGAGAGATCCGTCCCGTAGACCTGGGCAAGCCACGCAGCCCCGAGGTCTTGCGCCGCCTGCACCGCAAAGGCTCGGTGCATGGCCCACATCTTTCCTCCGGCATACGCGGCCATGAGCGCGTAGAAGGGTGCGAGCTGAGAGGCCAAACGGCGGTTCTCACGCTTCCCGCACAACAACTCGAAGGACGAGATCGCGAGCGGCAGCGTCACGGCATGCTCGCCGTGGAGCAAGCCGACCGCGTAGAGCGCAAAGCACACGGGTACCCGCCAGTAGCTCGGGTTGCGCAGCCAAACCAGCAGGGCGGCAAAGTACCAAATCGCCGGTCCCGTCATGCAAAAGTTACCCAGCCAGAGTGCAGCGGTCGCGTGACCGGGTGCGAGCGCGTACAGCAGAGCGCTGCATAGCGCGGCGGCCCGCGAGCGGAGAAGCCGCGCGGCGACGCAATACACCAGCAGTGCCACCAGTGCGCTGGCGAGTAGCTGGGCGGCGTGGTACCCAGCGGAATCCAGCCCGAAAAGCTGCCGCAGGATCCAGAAATACCCGCGCTGCGAGAGCGGCCGGTAGAGGATGAAGCCCGTTGGCCCGGGCTGAAACAGCGCTCCGAGGTCGCGCAGCCTGCGCATCTCGAGCTGAGTTGCTGCACCCACCCACTCGAGATCGTCCCAGTCGAAAAATAGCCCCACGGCGTCGCCGTAGAGGAGCCAAAAGATCCCGAGCGAAAGCACCCCCGAGGCGAGCGCCCACGCCCAGCCAGTTACTTTGCCGCCCGCGTTCTCTTCCCAACGAACCGTTCCGCCGGCAGTGTTCCCCACGGCGCGCCTTCTAGGGTTATCCTTGCACGCTGCTCCTCGTTCGCGCCATCGGCGCGCACTCGCTCCGACCGACACCAGTGGGCCCGATCGCTCTCCCAAACTCGTTTCGAGCCCGGTCACAGTCTGGGCACAGGTGCCGTCCGCAACCCAACGGCATTGCCCCGCGCCAACCTACCGGATTCGACCGGCGCGCTTCGTCCCGCTAGTGGTTCCTCGCCCGCCTGTGCCCCGGCGCCGAGTCGGGCCAGAAACTTCGACCAGAGCACGCCGTATCCGCGCCCCGCACTTGCAAGGCTTTTTCCGTGGCCGGGCGCGGCACGCACCGCCTTCGCGCTTATGCGAGCGCGCCGCCTCGCAGACCTGTCGGTCCTCTCAGCGGCCACGGACCCGCCGGCGCGCGGCCGTCCGGATGGGCCGCTTGGCCGGCGACTTGGCGGAGCGGTGTGCCGGCTTTGGCGGCACCTTTCGCGCCGCCGGCCTTGCCGGCCGCAATTGCTGATACTTGATTCGTCCCGGCAACTGCCCGAAGAGCATGTTCAGCCGGTCGGGATCGCGGCGCTGGATTGCATCTTCGAGCCGTTGGCGATGGTCGTCGAGGTAGGTGATCTGGTACTGGCGCGACCGCACTCGCACTCGTTCGGGCACCTTCTCCTTTTCTTCGATGTGCCGGACGATCGCGTGCAGAATTGCCGAGTCTAGTCGGACCACAGGGACCTTCCCCCTTCTAACGAACTCGGTTTTCCGTACGATTCCTGGCCCACAGGCAGGCTGTTTTTGTAGCACGAAGACGGCGGCGGGCAAAGCTCGAGGGGCGGCCCCAGGCTGCTCCCCGCTCAGCGAAACTTCGGCCCAGTGAAGCTCGCCACCGCCGCGCCTGGGCGCTGGCAGCCCGTACCGGTTCCTGCCCAGCGGCGCGCATCGCCTGCCGCGCTTACGGGCGGATACCCGTCTCCGCGCTGTTCCCGACGACGACGAGGACGAGCCGATCGGGGTGCAGATACTTTTGCGCCACGCGCCGGACTTCCTCGCGCGTTACCGCCTGGATCCGCCGGGCGTACTGGTCCGCGTAATCCTCTCCGAGCCCGTAGAACTCGACCTGCGAGAGAAATCCGGCAATCTCAGCATTGGTGTCCAGCCGCAGCGGAAAGCTTCCCGTGAGGTACTGCCGGGCCTCCGCGATCTCCTCTTCCGAGACGAGTTCGTTCCGGATCCGTTCGATTTCCGCGCGAGCTCTCTCGATCGCCGCGCGCGCCGTGGCGTTTTTCGTTTGCATCACCACCTGGAAGCTTCCCGGATCGCGGTTCACCGTGAAAAAAGATGCCACCGAGTAGGCAAGGCCTGCTTCGGTGCGGATGGAATTGAGAAGTCGGGAGGAAAAGCCGCCGCCGCCGAGGATGTAATTCATCACGCTGAGCCCGTAAAAATCCGGGTTGCTCCGCTCCACGCCCCGGTGACCGAGAACGATATTGGCTTGCGAGACCGGCTTGTCGATCACGACCGTAGCGGCCGGGGGTTCTGCGACCTGCGGATAGGACGGTGCCGGCGGCGCAAGGCCCTCCCAGGCGCCGAGGTATCGTTCGACGGATAGCTGCGCCTCTTGAGCGTCCACGTCACCGACCACGGTCACGATCGCGCGCGCCGGGACATACCACTGGCGGTAAAAGTCCCGCACATCGGCCCGCCGGAGCTTCCGAACCGATTCCGGCCATCCTTCCGCCGGATGGCCGTAAGGCTCGCCCGCGAACAGCGCACGCAGGAAGGCCTTGCTCGCAACGGCACCGGGGTTGTCCTCGTCCGCCTTCATCCCAGCGAGGATTGCGTCTCGCCGGCGCTCGACCTCCTGCGCGGGAAAGCTGGGATGCCGCAGCACGTCGGCCAGCAGGTCGAGCCCTGTTTCCAGATCCTTCCGCAACACGGTCAACCGCACGGACGAATAATCCACGCCTCCTGCTGAGGAGAGAGACGCGCCGAGAAAGTCCACTGTCTCGCGGATCTCGCGCGCGCTTCGCTTCGAAGTGCCTTCCGTCAACAAGTCGGCCGTCAAGTTCGCGAGACCTTCCTTGCCGGGCGGGTCGAGGCGCGAACCCGCCTCGATCGCGACATCCACGATCACCATCGGCACCGCCCTTTGCTCGCTCACCAGCAAGCGAATCCCGTTTGCCAGCGCCGCGCGCATCACCGGAGGCCCCGAGCTCCCCGCCCGGCCGGGCAGGGCGGCAGCAGCCACCAGAATCCAGAGCCACGCGCACCGGCGCCCTGCCCGGGCCGCAGGCCTGCGCTGCCGGGTCCGGGGCGGTGCTGCATGCGGGCTTACGGCAAGGAACATCAATGAACGGGTCCCCCGAGGCTCGCGGGCGCCGAGGCTGGCCGCCCGGCACGAGATGGCAGCGGCTCGAGAATGCCCACCGTGCGGTTGTCTGCAATCAGGTACTGCGAAGCCACCCGCCGGACGTCCTCGGCGGTCACGGCCCGGATCGCTGGCAAATACCGGTCGATCCACCGCCAGTCTCCGAGAACCTCGAACTGCCCGAGCAGCATTCCCTGGTAAAAGAGCGAGTCCTGCGCGAAGACGAATTGCGCCTCGATACCGTTCTGAGCTTTCTGTAGCTCCCGCGGTTCCACGTGTTCGTCTTGCAGCCGCGCCACTTCCGCCAGCATGGCTGTTTCCACATCCGCCACTTTTTTCCCCGGCAAAGGCTGCGCGTACAGGGTGAAGAGCGTGGGGTCCTTCGATTTCGAGTCGTACCAGGCGCCTGCCGCCAACGCGAGCCGCTTGCGGTACACGAGGGCGTCGTACAGCCGCGCGCTTTTGCCCCCGGAGAGGACGCTTGCGAGGACTTCCAGCGGCGCGCTGTCCGGGTGAGGAAACGATGGAACGTGGTACGCAATCCCGATGTAAGGGAGCTCGGCCTCCCGGCGCAACACGACGCGGCGCTCGCCTTGTTGCGGGGGCTCCTCGCTCCGCACCTCCGGGGGCAGCGCCCGCCGCGGCAAGCTTCCGAACGCCCTTTCCAGCGTGTCCAGGAATGCGCCCGCATCGACGTCTCCGGCTGCGACGACGAAGGCATTCGCGGGGCTATAGTAGTTGCGGTAGTGCTCCTCCAGATCATCCCGGGTGGCTTTTTGAATGTCGTTCATCCAGCCGATGATGGGCCACTGGTAGGGGTGCGCCGTGTATGCCGTTGCATCGACAAGCTCGAAAAGCGCTGCGGTCGGGTTGTCCTCGGAGCGCAGGCGGCGTTCCTCGGCCACCACGTCTCGCTCTGGCCCGAACAGGGCGGGGTCGAGCACGAGGTTCCCCATGCGGTCCGCCTCCAGATCCACTGCGACGCGCAGCCGGTCGCTCGCCAGCATCGCGAAGTATGTCGTCGCGTCTTGGCTCGTGAAGGCGTTGTTGTTACCTCCGTTCCGCTGGATGATCCGCGAGTACTCCTCAGGCCCGTACTTCTTCGTGCCCTTGAACATCATGTGCTCGAGCAAGTGAGAGAGCCCGGTACGCCCCGGGGATTCGTTCCGCGACCCCACGCGGTACCAGACCTGGAGCACGCCCACCGGCGCCTTGTGATCTTCGAGCACAATGGCCTTCAGGCCGTTCGCGAACGTGCGCTCCTGGACGCGCTCCGCGTAGCCTCCACCGCCCGCTGCGGCCCGCACCGGCCCCGCCAACAGCAGCCCCACCGCGATCCATTGAACCCGCATCGGCGCTGGCTGGGTAGCAGTGCGGGCCCCGATCGTCAACCCGCGCCGCTGCGATGGGCGGCGGTGCCGGCGGCGCGCCCATATTCCGGCAGCGCAGCGCCGCTCCGCCGCCCGGCCAGCAGAGGTCGCGGGACTGCTCGAAACGCGTGCGCTCGCGCGGCGAAGCCTCCGGCACCTAGACGTCGAGGTCTGCCACCTTGGGCGCCCGCTCCATGATGAATCGGAAACGGGGTTCCACCTCGCGCCCGAGCAGGGTCTGGATCGCCTGCTCCGTGCGCTCCTCGTCCTCGACGACCACGCGCAGCAGCGTGCGCCGCTGGGGGTCGAGCGTGGTTACCCTCAACGTCTCCGGATTCATCTCCCCCAGGCCCTTGAAGCGCTGGACGGTGACTCTTCTGCCGTTCGCCGCGGCCAGGACGCGGTCGCGCTCAGCGTCGTCGAGAGCCCAGTGTACCTCGTTTCCCACTTCGATCCGGTACAGCGGGGGCTGTGCGAGGAACACGTGGCCGCGCCGGATCAACTCCGGCATGTGCCGGTAGAAAAACGTGAGCAGCAGCGTGCAAATGTGATGGCCGTCGCAGTCCGCGTCCATGAGCAGGCAAATCCTGTGATAGCGGAGCTTGGCGGCATCGAAATCCTTTCCGGTCCCGCAGCCCAAGGCGGACACGATATCGGTCAGTTCCTTGTTCTGCAGCACCTTCGCGGCCGACGCCTGTTCGGCGTTGAGCACCTTGCCCCGAAGAGGCAGCACGGCCTGGCGTTCGCGGTCGCGCGCTTGCTTCGCCGACCCGCCCGCCGAATCGCCCTCGACGATGAACAGCTCGCTCTGTGCGGGATCCGTCAAGCTGCAATCTGCGAGTTTTCCCGGCAAGTTGAGCCGATGGGAGACGGCAGTTTTCCGCTGCACGCTTTCGGCAGCCGCGCGGGATGCGCTGCGCGCCCGCGCGGCCAGGATCACTCGATTGGCGATCGCGCTGGCCTGGGTGGGGTTCTGCAGGAGGTAGTTCTCCAACCCCGTGCGCACGAAGCTGTCGATCGGCGCCGTCACCTCGGCGTTGTTCAGCCGCTCCTTCGTCTGGCCCTGAAACTGCGGGTGCTGCAGGTAGACCGACAGGACCGCCACGAGTCCCTCGCGGACATCCTCAGCCGTCACCGCCAACCCCTTCGGCACCAGGTTTTGCACCGCCAGGTAATTGCGCACCGCCTTCGTCACGCCGCTCTTGAAGCCGTTTTCGTGCGCGCCGCCCGCCGGCGTCGGGATCCCGTTGACGAACGAGCAAACGCGCTCCGCGGTTGCCTCGGTCCACGCGAGCGCGCACTCCACGATCAGGCCGTTGCGCTTTTCCGCATAGTAAGGCTCGGCGACCTGCCGACTGCCACCCTGCCGAATGAGGTGCTCGAGGTACTCGGCGATGCCGCGCTCGTGCCGGAAGACCTCCTGGGTGTTCTCGACTTCGTTTTCGAAGACGATCGTCAGGCCCCGGTGCAGGTACGCGCGCGCGTCGAGCCTTTCGCGAATGAGATCGGGGCGGAATCGCGTCGAGGGAAAAATTTCGGGGTCGGCGCGAAACGTGATCGCGGTGCCCGTGCCGCGCGCTGGGCCGCGGCGCACCAGCGCTCCCAGCGGCTTGCCGCGGGAAAATCGCTGCTCCCAGTGAAATCGGTCCCGCTTGACGCTGGCGACGAGCAGCGCCGAAAGGGCGGTCACGACCGAGGCGCCTACGCCGTGGAGACCGCCGGAGTGGTAGTAGTTCCGGTTCTCGAACTTTCCACCCGCATGCAGCGTGGTCAGGATCAATTCCAAAGCGGGCCGGCGGTACTTGGGGTGAACGTCGACTGGAATGCCGCGCCCGTTGTCGCTCACCGTGACGGTTTCCCCGTCGCGATGGAGGCGAACCACGATGCGGTCGGCATACCCGTTCATCGCCTCGTCGACCGCATTGTCCACGATCTCCCAGAGGAGATGATGGAGGCCCTGCACGTCGACGCCCCCGATGTACATAGCCGGGCGCTTGCGGACCGGCTCCAGCCCCTCCAAAACCGTAATGTCCTTTGCCGTGTACCGCCTAGCCACGACGCCCCACCCCCGCAAAGGCTCGCCGAGACAGCCGCAACCCTCGCAGCAGCGCTCCTCGCCACCGCTCGGCCCGTTCCCGCAATGCTTCCCTCTGCCTCCTCGTCCGCGCTCCAGCCCCCCTACGGCTGCGATTCCGCCCGCATCGGCGGGTGATAGAGAACGAGCATCGTATACAGCAACGCCGGCCGGTCGCTACCGACCACGTGGACGGCAATCTCCTGCGTGATTTGCGTTCCCTTCGGCTTCGGCTCTACCGCCACCAGGCGCGAACGAGCGTGAATCTTGCTCCCGGCGGGCACGGGGCTGATGAAGCGCAACCGATCCGCCCCGTAATTCGTCGCATTGCCGTAACCGACGATCTTGAAGTCGCCGCCCGAACGCAGCGCCGGCAACAGGCTCAACGTGAGAAAGCCGTGCGCGATCGTCGTGCCGAAGGGGCTTTCGCGCTTGGCCCGCTCGACATCCACATGGATCCACTGGTGGTCGCCGGTCAGGTCTGCAAAGCGATTGATCATCTCCTGCGTGACCTCGATCTCGGGACCCCACGGGCCGAACTCGTCGCTGATCTTTTTCCTCAGCGCTTCGATGTCGTCGAACCGGATTTCTTCCATCGCGGCTTGTCCCTCCCCGGCGGGAGTGCCCTTACTCTCGCAAGACCCGCGGGGCCTTGCAAGAAGGCGCACCCCGCCGCAGGCAGGTGCCGGACCGCCCCGGCGCCCAGGTGCGCCCGCCCGATCAGATTTCCTCTTCCGCGTACTTCTTGCGGGGTCCGCCAAACGTGACCGCCGCACCGCCGCCAATACCCCAGTCCGCCGCATCCGCCGTCAAGCCCTTGAATGCCGCGATGCGGAACGTGAGCCAGTCGAAATGGAAGTCCAACCCCGGGGCCATAGAGAAAATATCCCTGCGAGTTCCCTTCGCCTGCTCCCAGCCGGCGAACTCCAGCCGCACCGCGACGCTCTCTCGCAAGGCCAGGATCGAATAGAGGCTGTAATTGACCACATCCCCGAG
>JBBIUR010000086.1:0-13584 GCA_037440145.1 Myxococcales bacterium
CGATGATCGTGAGGTTTGGGAAATCGGCGGCAACGTCGGCGAGGGGTGGGATGGGGCGCGGGTACTTCAGCTTGATTCCCATACCACCGGGTGCGCCAGCGCCCAAGCCGGTGAAGCCGGTGTGGAACTGCACTGGGACTTTCAGGGCTGCGCAGGTCTCGTAGATCGGGTAGAAACGGCGGTCGTTGGCGAAAAACCCCTGCGCCGTCGCCTGGAACTTGAGCCCGATCAGGCCCAGGTCTTTGATGGCGTGCTCGAGCTCCCGGATGGCCATCTCGCCCTTCCACGGGTCGATCATCGCCCAGCCGCCGGCGAAGGCTTCGGGATGTTTCCGCACCACTTCGGCGATGTAGTCGTTGCTCGTGCGCGGCATTCCCGTATTCGCCTCGGCATCCCAGGCGATGATCAGGCCCTTCACGCCCGCCTGCACGAAGTCCTGGGCCATTTCCTCCTCGGTCTTGATCGTGACCTTGAAGCGGTAGTGCTTTTCCAACGCTTCGTTGTATTTGGCCAGGCTATCAGCCCAGGGTTTCGTGCTGATGTGTGCGTGCACGTCGATCACCGGCATGGGCGTTCTCCTACACTTCGTGCTCGGCCCCGCTCACCGTGTACTCCTGCTGCAGGCCCAGCTCCGCGATGGCCTGTTCGCGGAGCAGGAACTTTCGCACCTTGCCGCTCCCGGTCATGGGAAATTCGGTCACGAACTTCACGTAGCGGGGCACCTTGAAGTTCGCGATCCGCGCGGCCACGAAGTCGATGATTTCCTGCTCGGTGCACGTCTCGCCCTCGCGCAGCTCCACGAAAGCCATGCCGACCTCGCCGAGGCGGTGGTCCGGCACGCCCAGGACTTGGGCCTGCTTCACCTTGGGATGCGTGTGCAGCAGGTTTTCGATCTCCACAGGGTAGACGTTGAAGCCGCCGACCAGGAACATGTCTTTCACGCGGCCCGTGACGCGGAGGTAGCCCTGGTCGTCGAGGATGCCGAGGTCGCCCGTGTGGAACCATCCCTCGGCGTCGATCGCCTCCCGGGTCTTGTCGGGCATGTTGTAGTACCCGCGGCCCACGCACGAACCGGGCAGCGCATCGGCGAGGCAGATTTCCCCTTGTTCGCCGGGGGCGCAGGTCTTGCCCGTGCGCGGGTCGACCACCTTCACCCGCGCGTTGGGAAGCGGGGTGCCGACCGTCGTGCGCTTGAGCTCGATGGGGTCGTCGATGCGCGTGGTCGTGGCGATGCCGCCGCACTCGCTGAGCCCGAAGACGTTTAGGATCTCCGGGCAGCGCAGTTCGTGCAGGATGCCGTCCATCGTCGCGCTCGGCAGGGGCGAGCCGCCGACGATCCCGCCGACCAGCGAGCGCAGGTCGAATCGGTGGCGCCGCGCGTCGTCGAGGTAGGAGATGTAGTACGCGGGGGAACCGAAGAGGTGGGTGATGCGCTCCTCGTCGATGGCGACGAAAGCGTCGAGGGGGTCGAAGACTTCTCGGAGCACCACCGTGGCGCCGCGCAGGAACGAAAGCGCGGCGACGAACATGCAGCCGAAATTGCTGAACAGCGGCAAGTTGAGCAGGCACCGGTGCTCGGGCTGCAGGCCCATCCGCTCGGTGGTGTTGTAGATGCTGGCCAAGTTGTTCCGGTGCATGGAAAGGCCGCCCTTGGGGAAGCCAGTCGTGCCCGAGGTGTAGACCATGTTCATCACGTCAAACGGGTCGACCTGCGCCTGCACCTCCGGAAGCTTGGCGCGCCACGACTCGTCGCCGGCCGCCACGGCCTCGAAGTTCGCCAGGTTGGGGTACTCGCGCTCGCTCAGGCAGATCACGGTGCGCAGGTGGGGAAAGCGGGCCGAGCAGACTGCCCCTTCCCGCGCGCGGTCGATCTCCGGGCAGATCGACCGCAGCATTCCGAGCGCGTCGATCTTTCTCAGGAACACGTCGTTGAGGATCAGGGTTCCGCTCTCCGATTGCGCCAGGGCGTATTCGGTTTCCTCGGCTTTGAAGCGCGTGTAAATCGGCACCAGGATCGCGCCGATTTTGTAGACCGCGAACTGGGCGACGATCCACTCGGGGCAGTTCGTCATCCAGATTGCGACCCGGTCTCCCTTGCGCACTCCCAGCCGGAGCAGCCCGGAGGCGAACCGGTCGGCGCGCTCCCGGAGCTGGCGGTACGAGATGCGCTGGTCTCCGAACACGATGGCTTCGCGATCCGGCCATCGCTGCGCGGACTCGTCGAGCACCGTTCCCCAGGTTTTGTGCGTTTCGGTGTACCAGCGTTCCACGGGCGCCTCCCGGCTCAGCGGGGTTGGTTTTCCATGTCGAAGGCATGCGCCGCGACCGGGTCGATGTCGCGCGCCAAGTGGTAGACGCGGCGGGTCGTCAAGATGGCCCCCGGTTGCACCGAGCAGCCGGGGATGTTCGCGCGCGTCACCAGCCATTCGATTTTTCCGTAATCCCGCGTCGCGCCGCGATCCCGCTTGACCTTTTTCACCTCCAGTTCCGCCACGTTGTTCCGGAAGGTGAATACGACCTTTTCTCCGATCTGAAACTCCTTGCGCGCCATCGAGCGTGCCCCTCGCATCACACATAGCGAGCCCAGTGTGCGGCCTCGTGCATCGCCTCCCGGATCGAGCGCGGCTGGCGGCAGTCGCCGATCGCATAGAGTTCCGGCACCAGGTCTTCGAGGGCCTCCTTCAGGTGCTCGTTGGGCAGTCGGCCGCAAGCCACCACGGCAGTGTCGACGGCGAAGACCTCGCGCCGGCTGTCGCGGTCGATCGTGGTGACCTTGCCGTCGCCGATTTCGATCGCCTTCTGGTGCAGCCGCAGCTTCACCCCGCTCTTCGGGATGAATTCTTCGACCAGGAGCTGGCGGCGCACGGGGTCGTGCATATACGGGGCTTTGGTCGCGTCGCCGGTTTTTTCGATCAGGTAGACGTCCTTGCCCTGCAGGGCCAGGCTCACTGCGACCTCTGCGCCCTCGACACCGCCGATCACGGCCACGCGATCGCCAATGGTGGCCCCGCCGCGCAAGTACTCCTCGTAGTGCACTACCATGGGGTGGAGGATCCCCGGAATGTCGGGCCAGTTCGGGCGCGAACCCGAGGCGACGACGACCACGTCGGGCTTTTGCTTCGCCACAAATGCCGGCGTGACCTCGTGATGCAGCACCACCGGCACTCCGAGCTTTTCCAGCTGCGCCCGCAGGTAGATGACGATATTGCGCAGGTCGCGCGTGCGCAGGTGGGGGAACGCGGACGCCAGGTTCACCAGGCCACCGAGCCGGTCCTGCTTTTCGTAGAGCGTCACCTCGTGGCCCCGCAGCGCCGCCACGCGCGCGAACTCCATTCCCGCGGGCCCGCCGCCCACCACCAGGATGCGCTTGGGCCGCGCGGCTGGCCGGATTTCGTAGTACTCGCGCTCTCGCCCGTAGCCCGGGTTCACCGAGCACTGGACCGCCTGCATTTGCCAGAAGGCCGTCACCAGGCACGAGTTGCAGGAAACGCAGCGGCGGATGTCGCTGTACTGCTTGCGCAGCACCTTGCGCGGGTAGTCCGGATCGGCGACCACTTGTCGGCCCAGAGCCACCAGGTCCGCCTTGCCCTCGCGCACGATGTCTTCGAGCATGCGCGGGTCGTTGAGCTTGCCCACGGTGATCACCGGCACCCCGGGAAAGCGCCTTTTCACCTCCGCCGCGTAGTCCACGAGAACTCCGGGGCGCAGGTAAACCGGAGGGTCGAGATATGCCAGAGCCGTGGTGTTCATCACCGACCCGGTGGAGACATCCAGGCAATCGACCCCGGCGCGGAGGAATGCCGGGATCAGTGTGTTCAGCGTGTATTCGAAGTCGTAGCCCTCAATGCCGCTGTACTCCTCGGCGCTCAGCCGCCAGATGATCGGAAAGTCGGGGTGCGTGTGTTCCCGGATCGCCTGGATCACGCGCCGGGCAAACAGCGTCTTGTCCATGCCCCACTTGTCTTCGCGCTTGTTGTACAAGGGCGACAGGAATTCGTGGACGAGCCCGCCGTGGCAGGCGTGGACGTTCACGGCGTCGTAGCCCGCTTCCATCGCGCGGCGCGCGGCCTGGCCGAAATCCTCAATGATCTGCTCGATCTCGCCGTCCGTCAGCGCCCGCGTCTTGCCCCCGCCGGGCAGCGGCAGCTCCGAAGGCGCCACGGGTGGGTGGCCCCCGATGTATTCGGGACGGCAGATGATCCCGCCGTGAAAGAGCTGGATCGCGGCTTTGGCGTCGGCGACATGAATCGCGTACGCCACGTCAGCGAGCCCGGCGACGTAGCGGTCGCGGTCGATGCGCGGCAGGCGCCGGAACGCGATACCGGACTCGCTGACGGCCGTGTTGGCCACGCATACGAGCGCAGCCCCGCCGCGAGCCTCCGCTGCGTAGCTGTCCACGTACTCCTGGCGGACATAGCCGTCTTCCACGCCGAAGCAGCGGTACATCGGCGCGGTGACGATGCGGTTTTTCAGCTTGAGTCGCTCGCCAATGCGAATCGGGTCAGCCAGCGTGGGCACTCGGACGCTCCTGCCATTCGAACCACCGCGGCCCCTCGATTGGGTCGATCAAGCGCGGATAGTCGTAAATGTTGTAAAAGATCCCGCACTTGTAGCACGACGCCCGCTTGCGGGGATCGGTGACCTGGTAGAAATTGTATTTTTCCATCAGCCGGTGGTGCTCCAGGCTCACCCGCAGGTAGTACTCGGTCGGCGGGGAGGGCAGGTCCATCTCCGCGAATACCGACCCCGGAGAGCAGCGCCAGAACTGGTAGAAGGGCAAAATGCCGTGCCGCAGGCACCACTCGAACCCTTCGACCACAGAGGCCAGCGCTTCTTCCTCGCTGCGGAAGCCCTCCGGCACCGCCCGCTCCGGCCCAACGACAAAGTTCGTGCTCAAATAGCCGTTGCCGAAGATCTCCACGCCTTCGAGGAGCAACTCCTTCCAGCGCTCGTACCCCACAGTGCGCGCCTTGCCCGGACACACCACTTCGAACAGCTTCGGATCCCAAATCTCGATGTTCCACGTCGCCCAGTCGAAGCCCGCTGCCTTGGCGCGGCGCGCATCCTCTGGATCGAGTACCTGGGTGCCCAGCAGAAAGGAGGCGTTGCGGCCCACCGGCGTCGCCCGAATGGCTTCCAGCGTGCGCAGGTAAATCTCCGCTTCCTTCGCGCGGTTCCAAAGCGCCCCGGCCACGATGATGTGAGCGTGCTCGCACGGCGCCGCATCTTCGCCGCCAAAGGCGATTTGGAAGGCTTCGACAAGCTGGTGAATGTCCGCCGCTACCTTGGTGCGCAGTCCCGCGGCCTTCGCCAGCTCGAAGGTCGGGTTCCAGTCGCAGTACCGGCACTGCTCCCCGTTCCGGAAGTACTCGCAGTAGTCCAGCGGCACGATGCCCGTGGCATGGCACGGGCCGACCTCGAAAAGCACCGCCGTGATCGGCGTGCCGTCCGACAGCCTTTTGCGCAGCCAGCCCGCCTTGCGCGGGAAGAAAACTTCTTCGATCGGCTGCTCGCCACAGTGCAGCAGGAACCGCCCGTCTTCCCGCATCCGGATCGTGTACGGGCTCTCCAGGTCGATGATCAGTTTGACGTGCGTCTGGTCGTGAAAGAAAAAGCTCCACGGCAGCTGCGCGAGACTGCTCCCGCCCGCCTCGTCCACGATGTCGTGGTGAAACTTGAAGCCGCGCACCGTGTCCGATAGCCCGTCCTCCCCCACCGCGTTCAGGTCGGGGGTGAAGTTCACCCCCCGCGTCAGGAGCTCGGTCTTCAGCACAATCGTCCGCGGCACATGGGGGTACGCCGCGCACAGCTCCTCCAGACGCGCGGCCGCCCCGTTCTTTTCCCCGTTTGTCGGCGCCATGGTTCGCTCGTTCCCCCGTCGTTAGCCTGCCCGAATGCAACTTGTCTGACCAGCACTCTACTACAATTTTCGCGGAACTCTTGTCAAGCTTCTTGACCCGAGCCGGTCGATGTTATATTGGTCAGACCAGCTAACGAGGGAACTGAGGAGACTGCTAATGAATCGGCGACTGCAGGAGCTGATGGAGCGCTTTCCGGAGACGAGCCGGCGCACGATCTTGAAGACGGACGTGTTGCGGGAGGGGATTCGGTACACGCCGGTGTTGCGGGAGATCGCGGAGTGGGCGGTGCCGGAGACGCTCTACGTGTTCGAGTACGACCATTACGAACACGTGCGCCGGTACGGGGCGGCCGGGGCTTTGGGGATTCCGGGCCCCGAGGACCCTTCGGGACAGCTCGCCGAGGGATGGGTGAAGACGCCCTACGGGTTCCTCTTGCAGGACGGCACGCTGATTCAGATCGGCTTCGACGCGCGCAGCCCGTACGAGATTCAGCGGGTCGACGGGCACTATTACCTGTTTCGCGACGGGGAGCCGATCGAGGAGATTTCCTTCCAGCGGCGTCCCCGCTGGTACGATCAGCGGACTTCGGACGGGACGCCCATGTCGGCGGTCATCCAGTTGATGGGCTACGACGTGCTGGTGGGGTGCATCCTGCGCCACTGCGAGTACTTCAACGACGGCGAGAGCTGCAAGTACTGCAGCCTGGTGGAAGGGACGCGCGGCATTCGCGGGGCCGGGATCGAGCGCGAGATGGGGATCAAGATCCCGCGCATCGTCGAGACGTACCGCGAGGCGCTGAAAGAGCGGGTGCGGATTCTGATCCTCACGGGGGGCAGCCTGCTCGACGACCGGCGGGAGGCGGCCATGTACGCCCGGATTTTCCGCGCCCTCAAGCAAGTGCGCGAGGAGACGGGCGCGGACACGATGTTCCTCGGAGGCACCCTCGCCTTCGATCGCGAGGGCTCCGAGGCGTTGCGCGAGGCAGGTGTCTCCAACGTGACCTACAACCTCGAAGTCTGGGAGCCTCGCTTGTTCCCGGAAATCGTTCCCGGAAAGGCGCGCTGGATCGGGCGAGACGAGTGGCTGCGGCGCTTGATCGATGCGGTCGAGGTCTTTGGGCGCGGCCATGTGGGCACGAACTTCGTGATCGGGCCGGAGCTCGTGGCGGAAGGAGGCTTCCGGGATCAGGACGAGGCGGTCCGGTCCTGGACCGAGGGCTTCCGCTGGTGCATCGAGCACGACATCGTGCCGATGACGACGATCTGGAAGCCCAAAGCCGGCTCGGTGTACGCGGACAAGGAAGCGCCGCCGACCGAGTACTTCCTGCGGGTCGGGCTAGAGCGCCGGCGCTTGATCAAGCAAAGCGGGCTATGGAGCGAGTGCATCGACATTTGGAAGTGACCGCTCCGGAGACCTTGCCCGCGCTGATCGAAGCGCGCGCCCGAGAACAGCCTGAGGGCCGGCCGCTGCTCGAACCCGGCGGGGGCCGTACCTGGCGCGAGCTCGCCGAACGGGTGCGCCGGGTGGCGCGAGCTCTGCGGCGGATAGGCGTGAGGCCGGGAGACCGCGTGGCGTTGCTCGCGCCGAATTGCCCGGAGTGGCTGGAGGTCTTTTGCGGGGTGCACCGGGCAAACGGTGTGGTGGTCCCCGTGAGCGAGCGGCTCACGGCGGCGGAGCGCGCTGCGCTGCTTGGGGACGCTGGGGTGGCGGTGCTCGCCGGGGCGCCGGGGCTGCTGGCAGAGACGCCGTTCTCCGGCCTGAAAGTGGAGTTCGAAGAGCTGTTCGCCGGCCCCGCGGGTGGCGGGGACGAGGTTGAGCGGTGGCTTCCCGCCCCGGATGACCTCGCAGTGATCGCGTACACGAGCGGCACCACCGGAACGCCCAAGGGGGCGATGTGGTCGCATCGCGCGCTGTTTTGGAGCGCCCAGCGAAATCCCTTTTCTCCGGAGCTGGCTGGCGGGCGGCGCATCCTGGTGTGCGCGCCGCTATCTGCAGGCGGCGCCATCGTGATGGCGTGCAATGCCCTCGCAATCGGCGCGACCGCTCTGTTGTGCCGCTTCACGCCCGACGGGGTCCTGGCTGCCCTGGGGGAGAGCGGCGTGGAGTTTACCGGCCTCGTTCCCACGATGATTGCGGTCTTGGTGGAGGCCGCTCCGCGCGGGTGGCGGGCTCCGCGCCTGCGCCGGATCTACTACGGGGGTGGGCGATTGAGCCCCGATCTCTTCGCGGCGGCGCGCCAGGCGTTCCATTGCGAGTTCGAGCAGGCGTACGCGATGACCGAGACGTGCATTCTCGGCACGCGGCTCTCACCGGCCGATCACGACTTGCGCCGGCCCGAGCTGCTCGGCTCGGCGGGCAAGCCGATGCCGGGAGTGGGCGTGAAGGTGGTCGGCGCGGGGGGGCGCGACGCCCCTCCTGGAGAAGCCGGCGAGGTGCTGATCCGCAGCCCGGGCAACATGATGGGGTACTGGCGGCGAGTTCCGAACGGGGGTGAGGTGTTTCGCGCGGGCTGGTACTGCACGCGGGACATCGGGCGCTTCGACGCGCAGGGCTATCTCTACCTGGTGGACCGGAAGGACGACATGATCAAGTCTGGCGGCCTGAATGTCTTTCCCGCCGAGGTGGAGGCGGTTCTCGGCGCTCACCCGCAGGTGGAAGAGGTGGCCGTGATCGGCGTTCCCGATAAAGTTTGGGGCGAGAGCGTCACGGCCGTGGTGCGATTGCGGCCCGGCGCGGCGCTGGGGGCCGAGGAGCTCATCGCACACTGCCGCTCGCACTTGGCGCATTACAAGTGCCCGCGGGCCATCCGTTTCGCGGCGCAGCCGCTGCCGCGGACAGGGCTCGGAAAGGTGAGCCGCCGCGCGGTGCGCGAACAGTACGGGCGAGAGGGCCGAGCGTGAGCATCGATCTGGCGCTGAGCCCCGAAGAGGAGGCGTTGCAGCGAGAAGTGCGCGCGGTCGCCGAGCAGTGCAGCTCGGGTGACCCGGGCACCGCGGCACCTCTGCGCGCGATGTCCGAGCGCGGGATCTGGGGGCTCCTGGTTCCCGCCGCGCTGGGAGGCAGGGGAAGCGGACTTGTGTCTCTGGTCGTCGCTTGCGAGGAGCTGGGGCGCGTCGACCCCTGGGTGGGGCTCGCCTTCGGACTTTTCGAAATCGCGGGCGGCTGGCTCCCGGCTTACTGGGGCGAGGTGCCCGAAGTGCAAGGTGTCCTCGAGTCGTATTTGCGCGGGGACGGGCTTTGCGCGTTTGCGCTCGAGGAGTCGCCCGCGGGCGTGGAAGGGCTGACCCGCGCGCACCGCTTCGAAGACGGCGACTACCTTTTGCGCGGCCAGGAAGTGCCGAGCCGCGGGGCGAGGATCGCGGCGCGGCTGCTCGTGGTCGCGCGCGAGGAGCGAGCTGGGGATGGCGCCCTGCTGGCCTATGTGCCGGCACGGGCTGCGGGAGTGGCCGTGCGGCCTGCCGCGCTGGGTGGCGGCGGAGAGGTCGGCCTGTGCGCGGTGGATCTGGAAGACGTTCGCATTTCGGCGCGCGACGCGCTGCCCGGGGAGCGCGGCGGGGAAGCGCTGCGCAGCCTGTGCATCCGGCACAAACTGGTAGTCGCCGGCGTGGCGACCGGGCTCGCGCAGGCGCTCTGGGAAAAGGCGCTGGAGGCGGCGGCGTCGGAGCGGGGCGGGGGCCCGCCTCCGGCGGGGCGGCAGGCGGTGCAGCACGCGCTGGCAGCCGCGCACACGCGGGTGGAAGCAGCGCGACTGGTGGCGAGGCACGCGGCGTGGTGCGCCGAAAATGGCGTTCCCGATGGCCTGCACGCGGCGATTGCCCGATGCTACGCGGTCGAGGCGGCGACTCAGGCCGCCGCGCTGGCAGCGCGGCTGACGGGCGCGCGCGGCCGCACCGCGACCGGCGTGCAGCCGTACCTGGATGCTGCGCGGGAGCTCGATACGGCAGGCGGGTGCCCCGAGTCCGATAAGGACGGCATTGCGCAGAGCCTTGGCTTATGAACGCCAATGGAGTTTGATCTCACTCCGGAACAGGAACTGATGGTCGCGAGCGTGCGCGAATTCCTGCGCCGCGAGTGCCCGCGGCCCTATTTGCGGGCGATCGAAGAGCGGCAGGAGTTTCCCTTTGCCCTTTACCGCAAGTTCGCGGAGGCCGGGTTTATGGGGTTGCAGCTGCCCGCCGACTATGGGGGTGGGGGGCGCAGCTGGGTGGACCTGTTCCTCGTGGCCACCGAATTGGCCAAGGTGAGCGGGTCCGTTTACATGGCGCTGCTCGCGACCTCCGTGTTCGCAGGCGAGGCGCTCGTCGCAGCGGGCACGGAGGCCCAGAAGCGCTTCTACTTGCCGAAGATCGCGCGCGGCGAGATCGTGATTGCCTTCGGCCTCACCGAGGCCAACGCCGGTTCGGACGCCACGGCCATTCGCACTTTCGCGCGCCGCGACGGCGATGCCTTCGTCATCTCCGGGACGAAGATGTTCACGAGCGCGGCCGACGCGGCCGATCGGATCCTCACGGTGACGCGCACACAGCGCGAAGGCCCCGCCACCCGGGCCTTCACAGTGTTCCTGGTCGACGCCAAAAGTCCCGGATTGCAGGTCCGCCCGATCCCGAAGCTCGGGCACCACGCGGTGCACACGTGCGAGGTCGTCTTTGACCAAGTGCGGGTGCCGGCAGCGGACATGCTGGGGCCCTGCGACCGGGGTTGGGAGGTCGTGCGCGGCGTGCTCGACGCGGAGCGGATCTGGGCAGGCGCCACGGGCCTCGGCGCTGCGCTGGGGGCGTTCGAGCTGGCGCTCGCATACGCGAAGGAGCGCTACCAGTTCGGCCGGCCGATCGGGAAGTTCCAGGCCATCTCCCACATGCTGGCCGAGATGCGCATCGAGATCGAGGCTGCGCGCCAGCTCGCGCTGCTGGCGGCTTGGAAGAAGGACCGCGGCCTTCCGTGCTCGAAGGAGGCATCGATGGCGAAGTACGTCGCCGCCGAGACGGCCCAGCGCACGGCCACGCGGGGCATGCAGATTCTCGGCGGGTACGGGTACACGATGGAGTACGACATGCAGCGGTACTACCGGGAGAGCAAACTCATGGAGGTCGCAGGGGGCAGCACGGAAATCCAGAAAAACATCATCGCGGCTCACTTGGGGCTGCGAGGGCAGGTGTAGAGGAGGGTTGCCCATGGACGCCTACGCACCGGTTGCGGTCGACGAGCGCGTGGTCGCCGACTTGCGCCGCGCGATCCGCGAGATTCCCGACTTTCCAAAAGAGGGCATCCGCTTTTACGACATCACTACCTTGCTCCAGGACGCCCGCGCGTTTCACCGCGCCATCGATATCCTCGCCTCCCCCCACGTCGGGCAGCCGCTCGACTACATCGTCGGCATCGATGCGCGGGGGTTCATCCTCGGTGCTGCCTTGGCGTACAAGCTGTGCAAGGGTTTGGTTCTCGTGCGCAAGAAGGGCAAGTTGCCCGCGCGCACGCGCTCCGCCTCGTACGCCCTCGAGTACGGGGTCGACGAGGTCGAGATGCACCACGACGCCCTGCCGCCGGGCTCGCGGGTCGTCATCGTCGACGACCTGCTCGCCACGGGCGGCACGGCCGCGGCCGCCGTGCAGCTCGTGCGCGACTCGCGAGCGCACGTGGTGGAGTGCGCGTTCCTCGTGGAACTGGAGTCCCTCGGGGGGCGCAAGAAGCTGGAGGGTTGCCGGGTGGTCTCGTTGATCCGCTATCCGTGAGGTGCCGATCGGGCCGAACTGCAGCGCCGCAATCGCGGCGAGAGGATGGGAGAGCATGGAGCAGAAAACGTACTTGTTCACTTCGGAATCGGTGACCGAGGGCCATCCCGACAAGGTCGCCGACCAGATCTCCGATGCAGTCCTCGACGCCTACATCGCCGAGGATCCCCGGGCGCGCGTCGCCTGCGAGACGATGGTTTCGACCAACTTGGTCATCATCGCGGGGGAGATCACGTCCCAGGCGCGCGTCGATGTGGCAGACGTGGCGCGGCAGACGATCCGCGATATCGGGTACTGCGACCACGACATCGGGTTCGATTGCGACCACGCGACCGTCCTGGTCACGCTCAAGCGCCAGTCGCCGGACATCGCGCGCGGCGTCGACCGGGGCGGCGACGACCAGGGTGCGGGCGACCAGGGGTTGATGTTCGGGTTCGCCTGCGACGAAACGCCCGAGCTGATGCCGATGCCCATCCTGCTGGCCCATCGGCTGACGCGCCGGCTGGCGGAAGTGCGGCGGCAGAAGATCCTCGACTTCCTGCGGCCCGACGGCAAGGCGCAGGTGACCGTCGAGTACCGCGACCGTCGCCCCGTGCGGGTGGATTCGGTGGTCGTCTCGGCACACCATCGCGAGGACGTGAGCGATGCGCGCCTGCGCGAGGGGATCACGAAGGAAGTGATCGAGGTGGCGATCCCCAAAGAGCTCCGGGATCGCGACACGCGCGTTTTCATCAACCCCACGGGGCGTTTCGTGATCGGCGGGCCGCTCGCTGACGTCGGCCTGACGGGGCGCAAGATCATCGTCGACAGCTACGGGGGCCACGGCAGCCACGGCGGAGGTGCTTTTTCGGGCAAGGACCCTTCCAAGGTGGACCGCAGCGCTTCGTACATGGCGCGGTATGTGGCGAAGCAGATCGTGGCGGCAGGGCTCGCCCGCCGCTGTGAGCTGCAGGTCGCTTACGCGATCGGGGTCGCTCACCCCGTCTCCGTCATGGTCGACACGAAAGGCACGTCGACCGTTCCCGACGAAATGCTCGCAGAGCTGGTGCGGCGCACGTTCGACTTGCGGCCAGCCGCCATCATCCGCCAGCTCGACCTGTTGCGCCCTATCTACCGATCCACGGCCGCGTACGGGCACTTCGGCCGCAACGAGCCGCAGTTCACCTGGGAGGCAACGGATGCGGCGGAAAACCTCCGCCGTTCCGCGGGACTGTAAGCGCGGTAGAGAAAAAAACAGAGCAGAGGAGGTCAGCGATGGACTGGGGCATGCAACACCGATTGGCGAACATCATCCCCCCGCAGACGGGCCGCACAGTCATGCTGGCGGTCGATCACGGGTATTTTCTGGGCCCCACAACGGGCCTGGAGAAACCGCGCGCGACGATCGGGCCGCTGCTGCCGTACGCGGACTCGCTCATGCTGACGCGCGGGGTGCTGCGGCAGTGCGTGGATCCGGAGTCGCGCGTGCCGGTCGTGCTGCGGGTCTCGGGCGGCACGAGCATTCTCTCGGAGCTGTCGAACGAGGACATCACCGTGTCCATCGAGGACGCCATCCGGCTCAACGCCTCGGCGCTGGCGCTTTCCATCTTCGTGGGCACGGAGAACGAGCGGCGGACGCTTACCAACCTCGCCCGGCTCGTGGACATGGGCGAGCAGTACGGAATCCCGGTGCTCGCGGTGACCGCGGTAGGCAAGGACATGAAACGCGACGCCCGCTATCTGGGCCTCTGCTGCCGGATCGCGGCGGAGCTCGGTGCGCGGTTGGTGAAGACGTACTACTGCGAGGGGTTCGAGGAGGTCGTCGAGGGTTGCCCGGTCCCGATCGTGATCGCGGGTGGCAAGAAGGTCGATGAGCTCGCCGCGCTCGAGCTCGCGTACAACGCGGTGTCGCGCGGCGCGGTAGGCGTCGACATGGGGCGCAATATTTTCCAGTCCGAAAACCCCGTGGGCATGATCCAGGCGAAGAACCCGGGCGCCCACTCCCGCCCGAAGTA
>JBBIUR010000087.1:0-13520 GCA_037440145.1 Myxococcales bacterium
GAAGATGCCGGCAGCGCTCGCGCAGCGCCTGCGGGAGCGCGTGCGCGCGCTCGCCGGCGAGGCCGCCATCGCCGGCGAGCGGGTTGCCCAAGAGGCGGTGTTGCTCGCGGAGCGCTCGGACGTCTCCGAAGAGCTCGTTCGCCTGCAGAGCCATCTCGATGGGCTTGCGCGCCTGCTGCGCACTGCGGGGCCCGTGGGCCGGCGCCTGGATTTTCTCCTCCAGGAAGCGCATCGCGAGGTGAACACGATCGCTGCGAAGAGCGCCGATCTCGGAATCACCGAACTCACGCTCGAGGCGCGCGTGGAGATCGAAAAGCTGCGCGAGCAGGCGCAAAACGTCGAGTGAGCTGTGTTCTCGGGGAACCCGCGGCCCTGGGGACGCCCCCGCGGCGAGGACGGCGCGAGGGGGCAGGCTCGAAGATAGCTCCGGCCGCGGCCCTGCGAGTGCGAGCACCGAGCGCCTGC
Organism: Myxococcales bacterium; assembly: GCA_037440145.1. Classification (GTDB taxonomy): domain Bacteria; phylum Desulfobacterota; class Binatia; order HRBIN30; family BPIQ01; genus JBBIUR01. The sequence goes on from JBBIUR010000087.1 coordinate 466, forward strand.
CGGGCGCCGATTTTCGCGCGGCGAGGCAGGCCGGAGGCGAGGAGGCCGCTGCGTTGTGGCCGCTTGGGGGGCCGAGTAATATACGGCTGTGTTGATCACGATTTCAGGGACGCCGGGCAGCGGCAAGACGACGGTGGCTCGGCTCTTGGCGCGGCGACTCGGCGTTCCGCACGTGTACGCGGGCGACCTGTTCCGGCGCGAGGCAGAAGAGCGGCATTTGTCTCTGGCGGAGTTCACGGCGTTGGCGGAGAAAGACCACTCGATTGACCGGGCTCTCGACCAGAAGATGGCGGCGCATGCCCGCCGCGGCGGCGTGGTGCTCGAGGGACGGCTCGCCGGTTTCATTGCCCGGCAGGAGGGCGTGCGGGCGTTGAAGGTGTGGCTCGACGCCGATGAGAATGTGCGCGCGCAACGGGTTGCGGCGCGCGACGGAGGGAACTGGCAGCGGCTCCTGGAGCAGAACCGAAGCCGCCAGGAGTCCGATGCGCGCCGCTACCGCGACATCTACGGCTTCGACCTGAGCGATACCTCCATTTATGATCTGGTCCTCGCCACGGACAATCGCTCGCCCGACGCCGTTGCAGAGAAAATTTTGCGGCGGGCGCGCCAGGAATTCGCGGAGCTTCGCGATCGGGTATGACGGCGGAGGAGTTGATCGCCAAGGTGCGCGCGTATTTGCCGACGGGTGACCTGGAGGTCGTGCGCCGGGCCTATGAATTCTCCGACCGGGTGCACCGGGGCCAGCGCCGCCTCTCGGGCGAGCCGTTTTTGACCCATCCCGTCGAGGTTGCCAGCATCATCGCCGACCTCCGGCTGGATATCCCCAGCGTCGCGGCGGGGCTGTTGCACGATACCGTCGAGGATACGCTGACCACGCTGGACGAAGTACGCGCCCACTTTGGACCGGAGATTGCGGGTCTCGTCGACGGCGTCACGAAAATCAGCCAGATCAGCTTCACCTCCCGCGAGGAGAAGCAAGCGGAGAACTTCCGCAAGATGATCCTCGCGATGGCCCGCGACCTGCGCGTGGTGCTCATCAAGCTCGCGGACCGGACGCACAACATGCGGACGCTGGGCCATTTGGAGCCGGAAAAGCAGCAGGAAATCGCGCAAGAGACGCTCGACATCTACGCGCCGCTCGCGCACCGCTTGGGGATCAACTGGATCAAGACCGAGCTCGAAGACAACGCGCTGCGGTTCCTCCATCCCGAAGTGTACTACCAGCTCAAGCGCAACGTCGCGAAGAAAAAGGCGGAGCGCGAGCGCTATATCAAAAACGTGATCGAAATCCTGTCGAAGAAGCTCGCCGAGGCTGGAATCGATGCCGAGGTGTCGGGACGCCCGAAGCACTTCTATTCCATCTACAAGAAAATGCAGACGCAGAACGTGATGTTCGACCAGATTTACGACCTGGTGGCGTTCCGGATCATCGTGGATTCGGTGCGGGAGTGCTACGAAGCCCTGGGCGTGGTGCACGGGCACTGGAAGCCAGTGCCGGGTCGGATCAAGGACTTCATTGCGTTGCCGAAGCCTAACATGTACCAGTCGCTCCACACGACCGTGATCGGACCCTACGGCGAGCGGATGGAAGTGCAGATCCGCACCCACGAGATGCACCGCGTCGCCGAGATGGGAATCGCTGCTCACTGGCTGTACAAGGGAGCCAGTGCCGATCCGCAGGACGCAGAGCGCTTCGCTTGGCTGCGGCAGCTGCTCGAAGAGCAGCACCAGGCGCAGGACGCGCAGGAATTTATCGGGTCGGTCAAGGAGGGCCTGTTCGCGGAGGAAGTTTTCGTCTTCACCCCCAAAGGGGATGTGCTGAGCTTTCCCGAGGGCTCGACCGTGGTCGACTTCGCGTACCGGATCCACTCGGAGGTCGGTCACCACTGCTCGGGAGCGCGGGTGAATGGCCGGCTGGTGCCGCTGCGCTACCGCCTGAAAACCGGCGCTACCGTGGAGTTCATCACGACCGCCAACCAGACGGCGAGCAAGGACTGGCTCAAGTTCGTCAAGACCACGCGGGCGCGGTCGCGGATCCGCAACTGGATCAAATACCAGCAGCGCGAGCGCAGCGTGGCGATCGGCCGCGAGATCCTCGAGCGCGACCTGCGGCGCCACCACCTCGACTTGAGTGGATTGCGCAGGGACGGGCGCTTGGCGGAAGTGCTGGCGGCGCTGTCGGTGAAGGACGAGGAATCCCTGCTCGCAGCGATCGGCTACGGCCGGGTGACCACACGGCAAGTGCTGTCCAAGCTCCTTCCGCCCGAGCAGCTCTCGCAGGGAGGGGAGCGGCAGGAAGGGGCCTTGCGGCGATTGCTGCGGATGGTTTCGCGCAGCAACAAGAGCGGGGTCCGCGTCAGCGGCGTCGAGGACATGCTCGTTCGCTTCGGCCGGTGCTGCGATCCGCTGCCGGGAGAGCGCATCGTCGGGTTCGTCACCCTTGGGCGCGGCGTGACCGTGCATGCCAGCGACTGCCCGCGGATTCTCGAGAGCGATCCCCAGCGGCGCGTCGAGGTCGTCTGGGATGGGACGCCGCCGGTGCCGCGACCGGTTCGGCTGGAGGTCACGTGCGTGGACGAACCCGGCTTGCTGGCCGGGATCACGCGGGCGATCAGCGGGGCTGGGATCAACATCTAGCCCGCAGACGTGCGGAGTTATCCGGATCGGCGGGCCGTGAACCTTTTCGAGCTCATGGTCACCACGGCGGACCAGTTGAACCGCGCCATGCGGGAGATCGGCAAGGTGCCGGGGGTTACGAAGGTCGCCAGGGCGCGGAGCTGAGGGGAGCTAGCGGAGCTGACGGCGGATCGCTGGGTTTTGGGGGATTCGCGAGCGATGCGAAGACCGATACGCTCTGGCTCGGCGCCACAAGCCGTCGGGCCTTACTCCCAGGCGATCGCGGCCGGCCACTGGATTCTGGTGTCCGGCCAGATCGGCCTCGACCCCGGGACGGGAACGCTGGTCCAGGGAGGCACAGCTGCGGAAGCCAGGCAAGCGCTGAAAAACCTGGCTGCGATCCTGGAAGCCGCCGGGGTGACCCTGGAGGCAGTCGTGAAGACAACCGTGTATCTCATCGACCTGAGCGACTTCGCACAGGTCAATGAGATTTATGCCGAATACTTCCGCGAGCCGTATCCCGCCCGCGCTGCGATTGGCGTTTCAGCGCTACCGCGAGGGGCGCGAATCGAAATCGACGCGATCGCGATTGCAAAGGAGCCCTGATGGGCGGGGGTCACGCCGCTTTCAGGACGCGGCCCGATCGAATGCACTGCGTGCACACCCAGATGCGCCGTACCGTGCCCTGGAGGTTGGCCCGGACGCGCTGCAGGTTCGGAAGCCACCGCCTTTTGGTGCGGTTGTTGGCATGGCTTACGTTGTGGCCCACAGACGGGCGCTTCCCACAAATATCACACGTGCGGGCCATGGAGTTTGCTCCTCGTGGACTGCATCGGCGGTCGCGCTTCTCGTGCCCCGCTACCACAGGGGCGAGCGCGGTGCAAATACCACCGCGGAAGGGCTTGGTCCGGCGGGCGCTGCGCCGCGTGCCCGCCACAAGGGAAGGCGGGAGATGAGCGAACGGGCCGGCAGCGCGATGGATCCCGCGACCTTCCTGGCCAGCCGCGTCGCTCCGCGGCACGCGGCGGCAGTGAGGGAGTTGGGGCAGCGGATCGAAGGGTTGCAGCGTGAACTGCAGGACCTGCGAGGCAGAGGGGACGCTTTGCTGGCTTGTGGAAGGTTTCCCTGCGGCGTACTTGAACCTGAGCTGCGGCGCCATGGAAGTGGCGCCGCAACCAGCGGGCGAGCCGTTTCTCACCGTGCGCATGAGCCGCGAAGCCTGGGAGGTGTTCACCTCCGGAGCTGTTGCGGTGGGTTTTTTCGGGGGACCAGATGGCCGGGGCGGGCTCACTCGCAGCCGAATCGAGCGGTTGCGGGGCATACGGGGAACCGTTCGCTTCACTTTGGCGGGATTGCCCGAAGCCGGCCGCTGGACCTTCGAGGTCGCCCTGGGAGAGGCGCCCCGCGACCAGCCGGATGCTTCGGTGACCCTGTCGGTGGAGACGGCGGCGAAGCTCCGTTCGGGGCAGCTCCTGCCCCAGACCGCGTTCCTGCAAGGGCTTGTGCAGATCGCGGGCGACGTGGCGCTCTTGACCCGCCTCGCCGGCGCGCTTTTCGCCTAGGCGCACGAGCCTCGGCCTCGCAGGTGGCGGCGGCCCGGCGCAGGAGCGCCGAGGTGGAAAACCCGGGCAGCAGGGGCAAGCAACGCACGCGGCCGCCTCGGCTGCGGACCAGGTCTGCCCCTACCACTGCTTCCGGCGCCCAGTCGCTACCTTTGACGAGGACGTCGGGTCGGAGCTCCCGGATCAGTTCCAGCGGAGTGTCCTCGCGGAATGGAGTCACGAAATCGACTGCCTCCAGGGCCGCCAGCATCTGGCAGCGAGCCCACAGGGGCAGTAACGGGCGGGTCGGGCCCTTGAGCCGCCGCACCGAAGCATCGGTGTTGACGCCGACCACGAGCACGTCGCCGAGCCTCTTGGCCTGGCGCAGGTAGCGGACGTGCCCGGGGTGGAGGAGGTCGAAGCAGCCGTTGGTGAACACGATGCGCTTGCGTGCTCGCTGGAGCCGGCGGATGCGCTGAACCAGCTTTCGCCGCCCCAGGATCTTCGCCTCGAGCCGCGGTGCCAAGCCCTGGCGGCGCGGAGCGCGGCCCGCTCGGACACGGGGGGCCTGGGGCAGACTCGGGGATTGCTGCACCATTGTGCCGGTTTTCTTGTAAGCGCAAAGGCGCGGTGTTACAAACGGCCATGCCCAATGGCGGGTGTTCGCGGGCGATGGCGCGCGGCGCACGGAGCGAGGGAGGAGGTTGAGGGAGGCGAGCCATTGTGGGGCGGAATGCCGGGGGCGAGCAGGTGGCGCTCGCGCAGCCGGCGAAGGGGGTAGCGATCGGGGTGAACGCTAGCGTTCCGGTCGAAAGCAGCCCTCGAATCCGCATCCTGCCGCCTGCGGTCGCAGAGCAGATTGCTGCCGGCGAGGTGGTGGAGCGGCCGGCCTCCGTGGTGAAGGAGCTGGTGGAAAACTCCATCGACGCCGGCGCAACGCGTATTGCCGTCGAGCTTTGCGGCGGGGGCATGGAAAGCATCGTCGTAGTCGACGACGGTCACGGGATGCCACCGGAAGACGCGGTGCTGGCGTTCCGGCGCCACGCGACCAGCAAGATCGCCTCGGCGGCCGATCTCCTCCGCGTGAAGACCCTCGGCTTTCGCGGGGAGGCCCTTGCGGCAATCGCCGCGATCTCCGAGGTTGTACTGATCACGCGGCCGCGAGCCGCGGCGGCAGGCACGCGGGTCGTAGTCCAGGGGGGAGTGGTGCGGGACGTGCGCGAGGCCGGTGCTGCTCCCGGGACGCGGGTCGAGGTCCATAACCTGTTTTTCAACACTCCCGCGCGGCGAAAGTTCCTGCGCGGCGCTGGGACGGAAGTGGGACACGTAACCGAGCTCGTCGTGCGGTTTGCACTTGCATATCCCCAAATCGGTTTTTCCCTTCGCCACGGAAGCCGCTCCTTGCTGGAGTGTTCTCCGGCACCCGCGGGGATCGAGCGGCTCGTGCAGGTGTTCGGCCCAGAGCGCGCAGCGCGGCTGCGGGAAGTACGGGCCCGGGGTGCCGTGGGCTCGGTGGAGGGATGGATTGCGGACCCGCAGTTGCACTTTCCGACGGCGAGGAACGTGTACATCTACGTGAACGGGCGGTTCGTCCGCGACCGGCTGATCACCCATGCGCTTCTCGGCGGCTATGCGACCTTGCTGGTGCAGGGCCGCTACCCGGGCGCAGTGCTCTTCGTCTGCGTTCCGCCCGACGAGGTGGATGTCAATGTGCACCCGGCGAAAGCGGAGGTGCGGTTTCGCCGCGGAGGTCTCGTGCACGAACTCGTCGCTCGCGCGGTGAGCGATTGCCTTCGGAACCCGAGCGGCGTGCCCGGGGCAACGACTTGGGCGGGCCCGGGCGGCCGCGAAGAGTTGGTGCTCGCGGCAGGGGTCGGCACGAGCACTGAGGTAGCGCCTGCGCCCGAGGCGCTGCGCCTTGTCGCGATGCCGCCGGCGGGCGTGCCGCGGGAAGGGTCGGTCTCCCTCCCTTGCGCCGAATTGCAACCCTCAGCCTCGCTGGCGGCGCAAAAGGGATTTTTCTCGTCGCTGGCCATCGTGGGGCAGATTTTCGACGGGTACCTTGTCTGCCAGCGCAGCGATGCCATGGTCCTGATCGACCAGCACGCTGCGCACGAGCGCGTGGTCTTCGAGCAGCTTCGGCACGCATACGCGGCGGGCGGGGTGGCGCGCCAACCCCTGCTGGTTCCCGCTGTCGTCGAGCTGCGGCCTCGCGAGGCCGCAGTGCTCGCGGAGGCGGCGGCGGAGCTGCAGCGCATTGGTTTCGAAATCGAGCCGTTCGGAAACGGCAGCGTTTTGGTGCGCGCGGTTCCCGCCCTGCTGGCAGACGCCAACCCCGCCGGACTGCTCCGCGATTTGGCCGAGGAGCTCGGAGAGGAGGGAAGCTCGCGCCGGCTGGCAGATGCCGCGGAAGCGGTCTTGTCCACCCTGGCCTGCCACAGCGCGGTGCGCGTGGGGCAGGCGCTGAATGGGGGAGAAATCCGCGCCCTATTGGGAGCGATGGACGAGGTCGATTTCGCTAGCCAATGCCCGCATGGCAGGCCTGCTTTCCTCTCGTTTTCCCGCGCGGAGATCGAGAGGCGGTTCCGGCGGCGATAGGGCGCCGCTGCGGCCGGGGCTCTTGCCGCCTCGCGCCTCGTGCGGCTAGGCTTAGGCGCCGAAACGGATGCAGAACCGACCACGCGTTGCGGCTCTGGTCGGGCCGACCGGCGCCGGAAAGACAGATCTGGCAATCCACCTGGCGGAGCGCTTCCGTGCAGAGATCGTCAGCGCCGACTCGCGCCAGGTGTACCGCCAGCTCAATATCGGGAGCGCGAAGCCCTCGCCAGAGCAGCGCCGCGCCGTCCCCCACCATCTCGTCGACGTAGCCGATCTGGGCGAAACCTTCGACGCGGCGCGCTTCCGGCGCCTGGCGGAATCGGCGATCGAGGCAATCGCCGCGCGTGGGCGGCGGGTGCTCGTCGTCGGCGGGACGGGACTGTACGTGAAGGTCCTGCGCGGCGGTTTATTCGCGGGGCCAGGGCGGGATCCCGAGCTGCGCCGGCGGCTGCTGGAACGCGAGCGCGCCTCGCCCGGTTGGCTCTTCGGGCGCGTGCGGGAGGTCGATCCCGAGACTGCCGCTAGGCTCCATCCCCGCGACCATGTCCGCTTGGTGCGCGCGCTCGAGGTGTACGAGCGCACCGGGCGCCCGATCAGCTGCTGGCGCGCGGAGCACGGGTTCCGCGACCGCCGCTTTGGCTTTCGCACGATTGCGCTCTCCCTGCCCCGGGCGGAGCTGTACCGCCGGATCGAAGCTCGCTGCCGCGCCATGGTTGCCAGTGGCCTCCTCGACGAAGTGCGCTCCATCCTCGCTGCAGGTTACTCCCCGGAGCTGCCGCCACTGCGCAGCCCGGGATACCGCGAGATGATCGATTTCCTCGCGGGGAATTGCGATTTGCCGGCGGCTCTGGACCGCATGGCGAGAGCGACCCGGCGCCTCGCGAAGCGGCAACTCACGTGGTTCCGAGGCGACCCGGAGGCGGTCTGGCTGCCCCCGGACGCCGCGCGCATTGCGCGCGAGCTGGAGGCCTTCTGGACGGCGGAGGAGCCAGCGGAGGCGGCGGGGAGCAGTGCCTCGGCTTTGTGAGCGCAGGCACCGGGCCCTCGTTTGCAATTGATTCGCGCATGGAGTACCAACGCCACCTGCCCGCCGAGAATTTCTGTTCCATGCAGGTGTCCGGTCTCTCCGCTTGTCCGCCGGCAAGGCCGCCTGGGGTGGGTGGTTCGTTCGCGGATGCGGGTGGGACAGCAGCGGGCTTGAAGGAGATCCCGAACAGACGGGCCGACAACCGTGGCGCGATCGCGATCGATTGAGGCCCTGCGGCGCCAGATCGACGAGTTGGACGCGAGGCTGCTCGCGTTGCTGAACGAGCGGGCTTTCCTCGCGGTGCAGATCGGCAGGCACAAAGAGCGGAATCGCCAGCGCCCTTTCGCGCCCGAGCGCGAGAAGAAAGTGCTCGCGCGGCTGCAGCGCATGAGCGGCGGGCCTTTGAAGCCGGAGATGGTCCGGTCGATCTTTCGCGAGATCATCGCCGCGTGCCGCTCCCTCGAACAGCCGTTGCGCGTGGCGTACCTTGGACCCGAAGGCACGTTCTCGCACTTGGCCGCGCTCCAGCAGTTCGGAGCGTCGAGCGAGTTGGTCCCCGCCGAGTCCATTGGGGCGGTTTTCGACGAAGTCGAGCACGGGCGGGTCGACTACGGCGTCGTACCCGTCGAGAACTCGAGCGAGGGTGTGGTCACGGCGACCCTGGACCGCTTGGTCACGTCCTCAGTCCAGATCAAGGCGGAAACGGTCGTCCCGATCCGCTTGTGCTTGCTCTCGCGCAGCGGGAGGCCGGAGCGGGTGAAGCGGATCGTCTCTTATTCACAACCATTGGGCCAGTGCCGCGAGTGGCTGGCGCGCCACTTTCCGGGCGTGCCGGTGGACGAAGTGTCGAGCACGGCAAAAGCCGCGGCGGTGGCGGCCCGCGACGACCGCGCTGCCGCCGTGGCGGGGGTACAGGCGCAGCACCGCTACCAGTTGCGGGCGGTGGCGATCGATATCCAGGACCAGGCGAAAAACGTGACCCGGTTTCTGGTCCTGGGCCGAGACGGCATTGGCCCCCGGAGCGGCGACGACAAGACATCGCTGCTCTTCTCGGTGCGCCATGAGGCTGGAGCGCTGCACCGGGTGCTCCAGCCCTTTGCCGCGCAGCGAATCAACTTGCTCGCGATCGAGTCGCGCCCGCTGCGGAGCCGGCCGTGGGAGTACGTGTTTTTTCTGGATGTAGCCGGGCACGTCGCGGAGCCGCGGCTCCAGCGAGCGCTCGAGGCGCTAGAACCGCGCTGCGTCTCGCTGCGGGTCTTGGGATCGTACCCGATTTGCCGCCTGCCGGACTGAATGGGGTGCGAATGAGGGGGAGCGTGGAGCTCGGCTTCCAGGCCGTTCGCGCGCCAGGGCAGGGGCGAGCAGCTCTGCGGCCGGGGTGCGGCGCTGCGGCCAGCGGTGGGATATGGACGTGAAAGCGCTGGCCCCCGAGTGGGTGCGAGCGCTCGCGCCCTACCCCCCGGGCATGCCCGTAGAAGAGCTCGAGCGCGAGTACGGCATTCGCGACTCGATCAAACTGGCGTCGAACGAAAACCCTCTGGGTCCCTCGCCGAAGGCCGTAGCGGCTCTGCGCGAAGCCCTGCACACGGTCCATCGCTATCCGGACGGAAGCGCACACTACTTGCGCCAGGCGCTGGCAAAGAAGCTGGGCGTGTCTCCGGGCAGCCTGATCTTTGGCAATGGGTCGAACGAGATCATCGAAATTGCCGTGCGGGCGTTCCTGCGCCCGGGCGACGAGGCGATCATGGCCGACCAAGCCTTTGTCATCTACCGGATGGTCGTGCAGGCCGCAGGCGGGAAACCGCGGCTGGTACCGCTGCGGGACTTCACTCACGACCTGGAGGCCATCGCGGATGCCGTGGGCCCGCTCACGAAAATGGTCTTTTTGGCCAACCCCAACAATCCCACGGGCACGATCTTTTTCCGCTCGGCGTGGGAGGAGTTCCTGCGCGCCGTGCCTCGGGATGTGATCCTCGTGATGGACGAGGCATACGCGGAATACGTCGAGGATCCGCGGTATCCCAATTCCCTGGAGGATCAGGGCCAGGGGAGACCGCTGATCACCCTGCGCACGTTCTCGAAGATCTACGGCCTCGCCGGGTTGCGCATTGGCTACGGGGTAGCGGCGCCAGAAATCGTAGACGTCATGAACCGCATTCGCCAGCCTTTTAACGTCGGAACCCTGGCCCAAGTGGCAGCCCGTGCGGCCCTGGAGGACGAGGAGCACGTGGCGCGCACGCGCGCCGTGAACCGCGCGGGCATGGAGTTCCTGAAGCGGGAATGCGAGCGCCTGGGCTTGCGCTGGGTGCCGAGTTGGGCGAACTTCCTGCTGGTGCACGTGGGCAATGGCCCCTTAGTGTACGAACGGCTTTTGCGCGAGGGCGTCATCGTGCGGCCCATGGTCTTTTACGGGTTTCCGGAGCACGTGCGGATCACCATCGGCACGGAGGCCGAAAACCAACGCTTGGTCGCCGCGCTAGAAAAAGTGCTGGCGGAGCGGGGGACGCGTGACCAGGCTTTTTGACCGGCTCGCCGTCGCGGGGGTCGGCCTCATCGGCGGCTCGCTGGCGCTGGCAGCGCGCGAAGCGGGCCTGGTCGGAGAAATCGTGGGCCTGGGCCGCAGCGAGGGCAACCTCCGCGTAGCCCTGGAGCGCGGGATCATCGACCGGGCGACGCGCGACGCTGCGGATGCGGCGCGCGGCGCCGCGTGCGTGGTTCTCGCCGTGCCGGTGGGAGCGATGGCCGAGGTGCTGCGGGCGATGGTCCCGACGTTGCCGCCGCGGGCGATCGTGACGGATGTCGGCAGTGTCAAGGCGAGCATCGTGCGCATGGCTGGCGCGATCGTAGGGCCTGCGCGGTTCGTCGGCGCCCACCCGATCGCGGGGACAGAGGAGGCGGGAGCCGCTGCGGCTCGGGCGGATCTCTTCCGGGGTGCGCGCTGCATCTTGACGCCGACGGCGGAGACCAGTGCCGAGGCGCGCGCCCGTGTCGCGGAGCTCTGGAAGGGCGTGGGGGCGCGCGTGGAGGAGATGGATGCCGCGCGGCACGACCGCATCCTGGCCTGGGTGAGCCACCTGCCGCACGTCCTCGCTTTTTCGCTGCTCGGTGCCTGCCCGGAAGAAGCGCTGCCCTATGCGGGCCCCAGCTTTCGCAGCGCGACGCGGGTGGCAGCGAGCCCTGCGGCGGTGTGGCGGGATGTGTGCGTGGCAAATGCGGCTCCCATTGGGGCCGCGCTGGACGGCTGGCTCGAAAAGCTGGGCGAGCTGCGCGCTGCCATCGAAGCGGGCGACGCCGGAGCACTGGAGCGCATGTTCGCGGCGGCAGCGGGCCGGCGCCACCACCTCGACGAGGAGCCGTTGTGAGCGAGCGCGAGGATGTGCTCCCAATAGTGCCTCTGGAGCGGCCGCCGCGCGCGAGCGTGCGCGTTCCGGGCTCGAAGAGCTTGACGAATCGCGCGCTGCTGCTCGCTGCGCTCGCGACCGGGCGGAGCGTGCTCGAGGGAGCGCTTTTCAGCGACGACACCATATTGATGGCGCGCGCGCTCCGCGATTTGGGCTTCGAAGTAAGCGAAGACCGGGGCGCAGGCCGATTCGAGGTGGTCGGCGGTGGAGGGGAGATCCCCGCCACCGCGGCGCGCCTGTACGCGGGGAATGCCGGCACCGCCGCGCGCTTTCTCGTGGCGCTGGTTTGTCTTGGCCGCGGGCGGTTCGAAGTGGACGGCAGCGAGCGCATGCGGCAGCGGCCGATCGGCGAACTCCTCGATGCCTTGCGGCGGCTCGGCGCTCGCGCCGCCAGCCCCACGGGGTGCCCGCCCGTGTACGTGGAGGCCCACGGGTTGGCCGGCGGCTCGGCGCGCGTGGCAGGCCGAACCAGCAGCCAGTTCCTATCTGCCCTGCTGATGGTGGCGCCGTACGCCCGGGCCGACGTGGAGCTGGAAGTCGTCGGCGACCTCATTGCCAAGCCCTACGTGGCGATGACGCTTGCGGTGATGCGGGAGTTCGGCGTGTCGGTGGAAGCCGAGGAACTGCGCCGCTTTCGCATTGCTCACGGGCAGCGGTATCGGGCGCGCGCGTACGCGGTGGAGCCCGACGCATCGAGCGCGCATTATTTCTTCGCCGCAGCGGCGATCACCGGCGGTTGCGTGCGGGTCGAGGGGCTGCGGCGCAGTTCTCTCCAGGGCGACATCCGGTTCCTCGATGTCCTCGAACGCGTCGGGGCGGTGGTGCGGGAGGGGCCCGATTGGCTGGAAGTGCGCGGTTCGGAAAGACTCGACGGCATCGATGTCGACATGAACGAGATCTCCGATACGGCGCCCACGCTGGCAGCGATCGCGCCTCTGGCGGCAGCCCCCGTGCGGATCCGAGGCGTGGGCCACATCCGTCACCAAGAGAGCAACCGGATCGCGGCGGTCGCGGCAGAGCTGCGCAAGCTCGGAGCACGGGTGCGCGAGCGGGACGACGGATGGGAGATCGAGCCCTCGCGAATTCGCGGCACTGTGATCGACACCTATGGCGATCACCGCATCGCGATGGCGTTCTCGGTCCTCGGGCTGCGGGTCCCGGGCGTCGGGATCCGCGACCCGGCATGCGTGCGCAAGACGTTCCCCGATTTCTACGAGCGCTTGGAGGAGCTGCGGGGGTGAAGTTGCCCGTGATCGCCATCGACGGGCCCGCTGGAGCTGGCAAGAGCACAGTGAGCCGAGCTGTGGCAGCGGCCCTGGGCTTCCGCTACGTGGACACAGGGGCGATGTACCGCGCGCTCGGCATCCTGGCACGGGAACGGGGAATTGCCTTGGACGATGGGGCGGCGCTCGCGGGCCTGTGCGATGCCGTCGAGTTCCGCATTGTGGACGACGGGAAGGAGGTTCGCGTGTTCGCGGGCGGTCGCGACCTCACGCGGGCGGTTCGCACGGCGGAGGCAGGGCAACTCGCCTCCATCGTGTCGACGCATCCGGCCGTGCGCGCGCGCATGGTGGCCAAGCAGCGGGAGATGGCCGCTGTGTTCTGCGTCGTCATGGAGGGGCGGGATATCGGCACTGTGGTGTGTCCCGACGCGGACGTGAAAATATTTCTCGACGCTTCGCCCGGCGAGCGCGCGCGCCGCCGCGCGCTCGAGCTGGCAGCGCGAGGCGAGGCGGCCGACCTGGCGGCGATCCGCCGCGAGATCGAAGAGCGCGTCGCGCGCGACCGCGGCCGATCCCACTCGCCGTTGCGACCCGCAGCGGATGCCGTTATGATCGATACGACTTCCCTGCGAGTCGACCAAGTGATCGC
>JBBIUR010000088.1:0-13507 GCA_037440145.1 Myxococcales bacterium
CTTCTCGACACGCGGGAGGCAAGAGTTCGCCCTTCTCCGGCAAGCCGAAGGCGCCCTGCTGCTCCACGCGCTGTACTACGCGGACGAGGTAGCGGATTTTCGCGCTGTCGAGCGGGGCCGGGAGGTGAGCCTGAAGCCGGCCGAGCTGGAGCTCGCCACTCGGCTCGTCGGACAACTCAGCACGGCTGAATTTCACCCCGAGCGCTACGCCGACGAGGATGGCGGCGGTAGCCAGCTCCACCGTGGCGGGACGAGTACCGCAAGCGGTTGCTGCAGCTGGTCGAGGAGAAAGTGGCCGGCCGCGAAGTCGCGGTCGCACCGGCGCCCCCGCCGAAAGCGCAAATCATCGACTTGGTGGAAGCCCTCAAAGCGAGCCTTGCCGCCAGGAGCGGGGCGCGTCAGGAGCTACCCGGCGTGCGCAAGCCAGCGCGCGCGAAGGGCAAGGCCGGCGGCTCTCGGAGAGTGGCCCGAGCCAAGTGATCCGGTGAGCAGTCCCTGCTCGGCATCGGCGGCAGCGACAACGAGCGCGACGGCATCGCGGCCGTGAGAGCCACCCAGACAGCCGACGTCTCCCTGGTGCAGGAGGGCGCCGTTCTCACCGCGATCCCGCGCGGACGGCTGGACTTCGGTAACGCCCGCAGCGCGCTCGACCAAATCGTCCGCGCGCTGCAACCGCGGCCTTCGGAAGTGGTGCTCGATCTCTCCCGGATCACGTACCTGGACAGCGGCGGCGGGGCTCTGGTGATGGCCCTGCGCGAGCGGCTGCAGCGCGAAGGCATTCGCTTCTTCGTGCGCGGCGCGCCGCCCAATGTCCAGGCCTTCCTCTTGCTCATCGACCAGCAGAGCCTCCGCGCGCCAGCTCTCCCCGCGCCGGTGCGCACGCCCGGCCCGATCATGCGCCTCGGAGCAGGCGCGCTGAAGGCCTTTCAGGACCTCCGCGAGCTGATTGCGTTCACCGGCAACCTGGTCCTCGGCCTCCGCGATGCGCTGCTGCACCCGGGACGGCTGCGCTGGCGGGAGCTCTGGGTTTACATGGAGCGCACGGGCGTCGACGCGCTGCCGATCGTGTCGCTGATCTCCTTCCTGGTGGGCATGATCATGGCGTTCCAGGCAGCGGTCCAGATGGCGCAGTTTGGAGCCGACATCTACGTAGCGAACCTGGTGGCCCTGGTGCTCGTGCGAGAGCTCGGACCGCTCGTCACCGCGATCATCGTCGCGGGGCGCTCGGGTGCAGCCTTCGCAGCGGAAATCGGAACGATGAAGGTTTCGGAGGAGATCGATGCCTTGCACGTGATGGGACTTGATGAGACTCGCTTCCTGGTTACCCCCAAAGTGCTCGCGCTTCTCGTCATGCTCCCTTGCCTGACGCTCTTCGCGGACCTCGTGGGGATCGCGGGAGGTCTCGTGGTGGCCACTGCCTGGCTCGACTTGCCCGCGACCGTCTACATGCGGCAGACCCGCATCTCGCTCGTGCCCTGGGACCTTTACACAGGGCTGATCAAGAGCATCGCCTTTTCGGTCCTGGTCGCCGGCGTTGGCTGCCTGCGCGGGTTCCAAGCAGAGGGCGGAGCCGATAGCGTCGGGCAGGTAACCACCTCGGCAGTGGTTTCTGGTATCTTTCTGATTATCCTGGCAGATGCGGTTTTTACCGTTCTGTTCCACTACTGGTAGGAGCGATGGGGGGCGGCGAAGCAGTGATCCGGGTGCGCGACTTGGTCGCGGGCTACGGCGAGCGCGCCATCCTGGAGGGCGTGTCGTTTGACGTCTATCGCGGCGAAATCTTCGGAATCCTCGGCGGTTCGGGATGCGGCAAATCCACGCTCCTCAAGCACCTGATCGGCCTGCGGCCACCCCTTGGTGGCCAGGTATGGCTTTACGGCCAGGATCTCTGGGCCGGAACGGAAGACGACCGGCGGCGCCTGCAGCGGCGCATTGGCGTTCTCTTCCAGTCGGCCGGCCTTCTGGCGTCGCTGACGGTGGCCGAAAACGTCGCCCTTCCACTCGAGGAGTACACCGACCTGCCCCCGGACATGATCGCGCTGCTAGTGCGGATGAAGCTAAACCTCGTCAAGCTCCTGGGTTTCGAAAGCTATCTGCCCGCCGAGATCTCGGGAGGCATGAAGAAAAGGGCTGGCCTTGCCCGCGCGATGGCTCTCGATCCCGGGATTCTGTTTATCGACTAGGCCTCTGCCGGGCTCGATCCCGTGACCTCGGCGGAGCTCGACGACCTGATTCTGCAGATCAACCGCAGCCTGGGGACGACCATCGTCGTCGTGACGCACGAGCTGTCGAGTGTGTTCGCAATCGCGGAGCGCGTGGTGCTCATCGACCGCGAGGCGCGGAACGTCATCGCGGAGGGAACGCCCCAGGAGCTGCGAGAGCAGCGCTCCGACCCGCGCGTGTGGAACTTTTTCAATCCCCGCGCCGGCACCCGCAACGAGGAGACCGATCGTGGCCACCGAAGCGCATAAGTTTCAAGTAGGCATCTTTGTCATCGCGGCGACCGCCATCGCGATTGGCGGTTTGATCTGGCTCGGCGCCAGCCACTACTTCGAGCACAATGTCTACGCGGTCACGTACTTCGCCGAGTCCGTGCAGGGGCTCGAACCAGGCGCCGCCGTCAAATACCGCGGTGTCCCGGCTGGCCGCGTCGAGATTATCCGGGTCGCCCCGGACGGCGATTTGATCGAAGTGGTGATGAGCATCGATCCCAAAATCGCGAAGCTGTTCGCCAGCGACCCGAGCCTCCGCGCGCAACTGCAGCTCTCGGGAATCACCGGCCTGCGCTACGTGGAAATCAACCGCCATTCCGGAGAGGCCTTGGAGCAAGCCCCACCGCTGAGCTTCGAGCCCCCGTACCCGCTGATTCCCTCCACGCGCTCGAGCGTGAAAGTGGTTCAGCAGGCCCTCGAAGACGTCTACGCGAAGATCATGGCCCTCGACCTCGAAGGCATTTCCGCAGACGCGCGCGCTACTCTGCAAGCGGCAAACGCGCTGTTGCGAAACGAGGACGTGAAGGCGCTGCTCGCAAACCTGACGCGTCTGTCCGAATCGGCGCAGCGAACCGCGGCCAACCTGGCCAAGATCACCAGCGAAGTGGACGTCGCGCCCATGCTCGGCAACCTCACGCGCGCGTCTGCAGATGCGCAAGCGCTGTTCGCCGATCTGCGCTCGGGAGAGAGCGGCGGCCGGTTGCGCGAAGCGCTTAGCGCTTTCGATCGCACCGCGGAGACCACGCAAGCGATCGTCGCGCAAGTCCACGCGACCGTGCAGCGACTCAATCGAGCGGTGACCAACCTCCACGAGCTCTCGGAAGAGCTCCGCCGCCAGCCGTCCCGGCTGCTCTTTGCCGCGCCTCCGCCCGCTCCGCACCCCGAGGACGGGAGGCCGCAATGAGGGCGGCACGGAGCGCAGCACTTCTTTGGTTGGGCGGCGTCGCTGCGGGATGCGTTCCCTTTCGCTCGCCTGCGCTGGCCGTGCATACCTACCGCCTCGACTACGCCCCGCCCGCGATCCCGCGCGCACCCTTGCCCGCCGTGCTGCGGCTGCTGCCCTTCGAGGTCGCCGCAGTGTACGACCGCGACGCCATCGTGTACCGCGATGGCCCCTATGTCACGGGAACGTATGCCGCGCATCGGTGGAGCGCGGCGCCGGGCGAGATGGTCGCCGACCTGCTGGCGCGCGACTTTGCGGCCTCCGGCCTTTACCGGGCCGTGCAGCGCGGAGCTGCCCTCGTCGGCAGCCACTACGCGCTCAGCGGCGAGCTCGAGGAAATCGAAGAGCAGGTACATCAGGGGCGCTGCGCGGCGCACCTGCGCTTGCGCGTCCTGCTCGTCCGCGCGCGCGAGGGTCCGGGCGATGCCGTGCTACTCCGGCACGCGTATTCTGCCGACGAGCCGTGCGGGCGGAGCAGTGCCGCCGCGTTGGCTGCCGCGATGAGCCGTGCCTTGGCGCAGCTCTCGGAGGAGATTCAGCGCGACGTCTATGAGGCCATTGCGGCGGACATCTCCCGGCGCTAGCGGGCCCAGCGCTCAGCCTGCCGTGGGGAGCGGATGGAAGGGCTGCCTGTGTTCTCCGCAGAGACTTTGAGCTTCTGGAGCACCGCGGCAATCGTGTCGAGCGGTGTGGCTCTGCTGCTCGGGTGGTACTTCATCCGCCTGCGCCGAGACCCGCGGCGCCATCGCACCGCGATGCTGGTGGCCACCTCCTTCGCCGCGCTCTTCTTCTTCCTCTACGCGGCGCGCACCGCTGCCTACGGGCCTCAGCCTTTCCGGGGGACCGGCCTCTGGCGCGCGCTGTATTTGGCCAATTTGGCCCCGCACGCTCTCCTCGCACTGGCGCTGGGGCCTTTGCTCTTGCGGGTGTGGTACCTCGCTCTACTGCGCGGCGACTTCGCGGCACACCGGCGGCTGGCGCGACGGGTCCTGCCCCTCTGGCTTTACGTCGCCGCGAGCGGGTGGTTCGCGTACTACCTGCTCCACGTGCGCCGCTACTGAGCAAAGCTACTCGGGGTCGGTGAATCGAGCTTCGCGCCGCTCCAGGTTCGCCCGCGCGGCTTCGATCTGGTTTGGTTTTGCGATGAGCGATCGCTGCAGCTCCTCTTCCAACCGCAGGCCCTCTTCCAGTCCGAGAAACCCCGCACTGTTGAGGAGCTTCTTCGCAGCGCGCACGGCGTCAGGAGAACGGGCCGCGATCTCCCGCGCCAAGGCGAGTGCGTCCTCGAGCGGCTGCTCGCTCACGCGGGTCGCGAGGCCCAGTCGCACCGCTTCCTCACCCGACACCTCCCGCCCGGTGAAGGTCAGCTCCTTCGCGACGTCGAGCGGCACGAGGCGGCGCAAGGCCTGGGAACCGGTCAAATCCGGGATGAGCCCCCAGCGCACTTCCAGGACCGCCAGTCGCGCGTCCGGCGCGACAATCCGGAGATCCGCGGCCAGGGCAATCTGAAGGCCGGCCCCGAAGGCGACACCGTGGACTGCTGCGATCACGGGTGCCGGCATGGCTGTCCAAACGTAGGCCGCCCGCTGTGCGAAGTTCGCAGGGTTGCCAAGCTCGCGGGCGAATAGCCCGCGCGCGCGCCCACCGGCGCCGGGCTGCGCCATCGCGGCAAACAGGGCCAAGTCCAGACCAGCGCAAAACGCCCGCCCCGCTCCGGAAAGGACCACGCACCGAACCGACCGGTCCGCGGCGAGCTGCTTCCCTGCGCTCACCAGCGCCTCGAACATCGGCACGTCCAGAGCGTTCAACTTCTCCGGCCGGTTCAAGCGCACTTCGGCGATCCCGCCGGCGACCGCGACGCGCACCCGCTCCGCCATCACTTGCTCTCCGGCACCTTCGCGGCGCCTCTCACGAAGCCACCGCCGCGGGCCGAGGCTCGGCGGCGCCCGACCGCCGATCGCTCGCGAAATGGGTTTTGAAGGACTCTGCCGTAAGCCCGAGGTCCAGGCAGCCTTTTTCCACCCACTGGTGGTCGCCCCGCAGGACGGCTGCACCCACCTCGCTCTTCCGCCTGTCGTCATTGCGCCAGAGATCGCGAAAGAGCCTCTGCACCTTGCGCCGCGAGTTCCGGCAAAAGAGATCCGCCAGCTCCAAGGCCCGCTCCGCCTCGGGAGCCCGATCGTCGCGCAACCGCCGCGCGTGGGAAGCCGATGCCGCCATCGCGAACAGCTCCATCGCGATGTCCACGCATCGAAACAGGAAGGCTTGCCGCCGCTCGATCTTTGCCCGGTAGACGAGCATGCCGTGGAAACTCTCGCGGGCCAGCTTGCGCGCGCTGCGCTCGACGAATCGGAGATGCTGCGCAAGCGCCCCCCAATCGCTGTACTGAAAGCGCGCATTCCAACCCCGCAGCCAAAGCCGCGGGTACCAGGACGCATAGTACCGCAAGATCCCCGGCACGGCAGCGAGCTTCTCCCGCAGGCTCTTCTTCGGATCCACCATCGCGCCCGCCACCTCGAGGTGCTTATCGACAGCCTCGCGCGCCATGAACAGGTGCATGATCTCGCTCGATCCCTCGAAGACCAGGTTAATCCGGCAGTCGCGCATGACGCGTTCGACAGGAATCGGCGCCTCTCCGCGCGCCTGCAGCGACCGCTCGCTCTCGTACCCCCGACCGCCGCGGATTTGCAGGGTCTGGTCGACGATCTCCCACGCGCGCGCCGTGTTCCACTCCTTCGCCGCAGCTGCCTCCAGGCGGATGTCGTAACCGCCCCGGTCGGCCATGTGGCTTGCCAGCCGCGAGACCGAATCCATCGCAAAGGCATACCCGGCGATGTCCGCCAAGCGGTGCGCGATGATCTCGTGCTTGCCGATCGGGACGCCCCACTGGACGCGCTCGTTGCACCACCCGCGGACGATCTGCAGGCACTGTTCCGCGATCCCCGCGCACACTGCGGGCAGGGTGAGCCGGCCCGTGTTCAAGGTGACCAGTGCGATTTTGAGCCCTTTGCCTTCCTCGCCGATCAGATTTTCGCGCGGCACCCGCACGTCGCGAAAGCTGATCACCGCATTGGCCAGTGCCTTCAAGCCCATGAACCGGCACCGGTGTTCGACCTTGACACCCGGCCAAGCGGTCTCGACGATGAATGCGCTGATCCTCTTCGTCGCCGGGTCGCGCGCCATGACGACCAGCAGCTCCGCCAGGGTGCCGTTCGTGCACCAGAGCTTCTCCCCGTTCAGGATGTACCAGTCACCGTCCCGCTCTGCAGTTGTGGAAAGGCTCGCGGGATCCGAGCCCACGTGCGGTTCGGTCAGGGCAAAGGCCGAGATGGCCCCTGCAGCACACCGCGGCAGGTACTTCTTCTTTTGCTCCGGAGTGCCGAACAGCTTCAAGGGCTGCGGCACGCCGATCGACTGGTGCGCTGAAAGGAGCGCGCAGATATTTCCGTCGTACGGGCCGACCATCTGCATCACCCGCGTATACTCCGCGACGGTGAATCCGAGGCCCCCGTACTCCTTCGGGATTTTCATCCCGAAGGCTCCCAGCTTGCGCAGGCCCTCGATCACGTGCGGCGGGTACTCCCCGGTCTCGTCGATCGCCACCGGGTCGACCTCGCTTCGCAGAAACACTTCCATCTCTCGGTAGAATTTCTGGAACTCCGGCCGTTCCTCGCGCTCGTGCGGGAACGGGTGGATCAAGTCGAGCGAGAGGTCCCCGAGGAACAGCTCCCGCAAGAACCCCCGACCCGCCCATTCCACCTCGCGGGCCTCCTCCGCGAGGCGCCGCGATTCTTCCTCGCTCGTCACACGGATTTCCGGTGCGCTCATGCTTGGCCCCCCTTGCCCCCGCTCCCGGGGGCCCCTCGGTTTCGCCCCCGCGGGGCAGTTCCCCGCGGATAGACGCAGCGCGTTACCTCTTACCCCGGCGCGCGTTTTTTGCCAACCCCGCTCCCCGCAAGGGGGTCCTTACAGAGGCGCCCGGCACCCTCGCCCGAGGGGAAAAATCGCGCTATTGTTCTCGTCACTTTTTCTCTGCGAATCCAAGACCGCAAGGAGTTCGAGATGCCAATGAGGTCCTCACGCGCACAGCAGCGAGGAGAACCGGATGCCGCGCTGCGAACGGATTCGGAGTGCACTCCTGCGCCCGCCCGGGGGCAGCACCCCCTAGCAGGGACGACGATGAGCGGCGCAGACGTGATCCTGCAAGTCCTAGCGGACGAGGGCGTCGACACCGTGTTCGGGTACAGCGGCGGGGCCATCCTGCCCACGTACGACGCGATCTTCCGCTACAACGAACAGCGCCCCGCCGACCAACAGATCCGGCTCATCGTGCCGGCTACCGAGCAGGGTGCCGGATTCATGGCTGCGGGGTACGCGCGCTCCAGCGGGCGCGTGGGCGTGTTTCTCGTCACTTCCGGCCCCGGAGCGACGAACTCTGTTACCCCGGTGCGCGACTGCCATGCCGACTCCGTTCCCGTGGTGCTGATCACCGGGCAGGTACCCCGCCACGCCATGGGGACGGACGCGTTCCAAGAAGCCCCGGTGTTCAGCATCATGGCAGCGTGCGCGAAGCACGTCTTCCTGCTCACCGACGAAAACAAGATCGAGCCGACGCTGCGCAGCGCGTTCGACATCGCTCGCCACGGCCGACCCGGGCCCGTGGTGGTCGACATCCCGCGCGATGTCCAGCTCGCCAAGGTCGTTTTTCGCGGCGAGGGACTTTTGCCCCTGCCCGGCTATCGCGAGAGACTCGAAAAGCTGAATCGATCCACTCTCTCCGCAGCGGACGCGGAGGCATTTTTCCGCATGCTGGGAGCTTCCGAGCGACCGCTGATCTACGCGGGTGGCGGCGTGATCCACAGCAACGCGGCGGGCGAGTTGCGTGCCTTTGCGAAGGCCTTTGGCATCCCTGTGGTCACCACCCTGATGGGGATCGGGGCGATGGACACCACGGACAATTTGTGCCTGCACATGCTCGGCATGCACGGGACCGCATACGCGAACTACGCGGTCGAAGACTGCGATTTTCTCTTCGCCGTGGGGTCGCGCTTCGATGACCGCGTGGCGGGCAAGGTCAAGGAGTTCGCGCCGAATGCGAAAATCGCGCACCTGGACATCGATGCCTCCGAGATTGGGAAGGTGAAACCCGTCGATTGGGCCCACGTTGCCGATGCCAAGCGCGCCTTGACCGAGCTGCTTCAGGCGGGTCAGGCCCTCGGGTTCAAGAAAGATTTCAGCCCCTGGTTGCGGCATGTCCGCGAGCTGAAGGCGCGCCACGGGCTCAATTGGAACCGGGAGTCGAAGCGGATTCAGGCCGAGTACGTGCTCCACACCCTGAACCAGCTCACCCGCGGCGAAGCGATCGTGACCACGGGCGTCGGCCAGCACCAGATGTGGGCGGCACAATATCTGGACTTCAAGCAACCGCGGACGTGGCTGACCTCCGGCAGCATGGGAACGATGGGCTTCGGACTGCCGGCCGCTATCGGGGCACAGCTAGCAAACCCCGGGGCCCTGGTCGTCGATGTGGACGGCGACGGAAGCATTCGCATGAACCTGGGCGAGTTGGAAACCCTGACCACGTACAGCATCCCCGTGAAGGTGCTGCTGATGAACAACTGCGGCGATGGAATGGTGCGCCAGTGGCAGGACCTTTTCTATGCCAACCGTTACTCCGGCTCGGACAAGACCCTGCACAAGAAGGACTTCGTAAAAGCCGCGGAAGCCGACGGGTTCGAATTCGCCAAGCGCGTGACCGATCCTGCCGACGTGCCCAAGCGGCTGGAAGAGTTTCTCCGCTTCCCCGGACCGGCGTTCCTAGAAGTTCTGATCGACCCGCGCGCGCACGTGTACCCGATGATCGGTCCGGGCATGGGTTACAAGGACATGATTACCGGCAAGTACATCAAGCCCCGCACCAGACCCCCGAAGACACCTCAGGAGCCGGAGGGTTACGTGTGACGGGATAGCCCGGCGCGAGCCCGCCTCGCGCTTTCGCGCCGCCCAGTCGATCGAAGGGAAAACGCCGGTTGCCGCCCGCGCCGACACTTCGCACCCCTAGGAGCGAGGCAGTGCTCCGGGCCGCTCCCCGGTAGAGTTCCGGTCCCGCTGGCAAGGGCAACCCGAGGGGCCCCGGGCGCCATCGCTCGGGTGCTC
The DNA here is from genome assembly GCA_037440145.1 of Myxococcales bacterium. GTDB lineage: Bacteria > Desulfobacterota > Binatia > HRBIN30 > BPIQ01 > JBBIUR01. The sequence goes on from JBBIUR010000088.1 coordinate 9,592, forward strand.
CCGCTGCTGGCAAGCCGCGCAACAGCCACCGGTCTCGCGCATCGCACACCGACCGGCGCCCTCGTCTCCGCGCTGGCCCGCCTCGGCGCCGGTCCCCCCCGCCCCGGTCTTCTCCGCGCCCGCACCCTGCACCGCTCGATCCGCCCCAAAAACTGGCGCTGCCACCAGGGCCGCGGAAAACAAGAAAGCGCATATCCCGCGATACCGACTGGCTCCTCGCTGCATGCTTCGCCTCCTCGCGCGCGGTTCTCAGTGGAAATAGAAACCCGCGTTCACGTCCAGGGCCTGCCCGGTGATTGCCCGCGACAAGTCAGAAGCGAAAAACACGACGGCATCGGCGACCTCGGCGGAGCTCGGGATGTGGCGGAGCGCTGCGGCGGCCGCGACCTCGTCGTAGACCGCGCGCGCGGAGACTCCCCGACGGCGCGCCAACTGCTCGAAGTAGCGCTCGGGGGGGCCCAGATGTACCCCGGAACGACGGAATTTACGCGGATGCGGTAGGGACCCAGCTCTTTCGCGAGCGTCTGCGCGACGACCATCAGCGCGCCCTTCGAGGCGGCATAGCCGCCGAAACCGGGCTGAATCACGCGCATGGACATCGAGTTCACGAACACAATCGAGCCACCACCCGCTTCCCGCATATGGGGAACCACGGCCTGGGTAAGCAGCATGGATCCGAAGACATTGATCTCGAACGTTTTCCTCCAGTCCTCGAGGTCCGCCTCCGCCGCAGGCGGCTCCGGGCCACCGCGAAAGGCGTTGTGGACCAGAACATCGATCCGACCAAACCCCTGCTGTGCCGCCGCGGCCAGCCGCTCGCATTGCTCGCGGGACGCGATGTCGGTCGGGATGCACAGCGCCCGCCGGCCCGCACTCTGGACCTCGGCTGCAACCTCTTCGAGCCGCGCCGCTGTCCGGGCAGCCAGGACCACGTGCGCTCCCTCGCGCGCCAGCGCGAGAGCTACGTGCCGCCCGAGCCCCGGCCCGACGCCGGAAACAATCGCCACGCGGTCTCCCAGCAACATGACCTCGACCCCGCTCTTTGGCCCACGGCGGGCTCGCAATCAAGAGAGCGGACAGATTTTGACATGGCGCTGCGGTGCCTGCTGCGACGAGGCAATCTCTGCCTCCCAAATCGGACCCCCGCTGCCGCCCATCGCCTGCCGCTCGGGCCGCGGGCCCCGGTTCACACCGGCGCACTCGCCACACCGCTCGAGGTCAGGGTCACGCGCGCGCGGTAGAGGTCCGCGCACTGGATGCAGAGACCGTCCGTCGGCTGCCAGTTCGGAAAATCGGCTCGGACCTGCTCCACGACCTCCGCGGGGAGCTGTTCCGGCGCTGGCTCGGGCGCATAGGTCGGGAACCGGCACAAAGGGCAGCGCATACCGGGGGCCAGCCGTGGCCGCTCGGCGCGGCCCGCGGGGGCAGCGGCGAACCTCACCAGTTCCGCATGCGTTCCCCAATCGCCGGCGTACAGCCCCGCGAGAGCCTTCTCGGCTTCCTCCGGGCCCAGCATGGGAAACCAGCGGAAAAACGCTGCGCGTACCCGCTCGACCAGCTCTGCGTCCGCGGCGCCGCGCCGCGCGAGCAAGCCCGCGATCCGCACGTCCCAGAGCACGCGGTAGCGATCCCGGAGAAGCTGCTCGTGACATGGGCCGGGCAGCGACGAACCGAATCGCGGCTCGTATCCGAAGTGCGGATTGACCATATCGGCGACGTGCAGCAGCTCGAATCGCAAGAAGGAGCGCAGCGCCTCGGGGTGCGCGAACGCGGCTGGCAGCAAGCGCACGGCAACCGTGCGGCCCTCCCGGCCGGAAGCAGCATCGTCGACGAGCAGATCCGCGCCCTGGTCGTCCCGACTTCGCGCCCGCGCCACAACGCACCGGAAGCAGTGGTCCGCCAGAATCGGGAGCTCGTCGAGCGGCTGGCGCAGTTGCTCGTCAAGTCCCAGCGCCGCAAACCACCGCAAATGAAGCGAGGCAAACGCAGTTTCGCGCTCTTCAAGCGGCAGGTCGTAGAGGCGGTTGCGCTCGCGCCGAAAACGCCGCTCCTCGGGTCGACCTGAAATAGTTCGCAGCACGGCCTCTTCCGCGAGCGCGGGGTCGACCAGCAACGCCAGCGCGTGCTCACTCAAAGTGCGTCTCCCCGATCCTCGCACTCCGCCCCGCATCCGAGCGGCGCCGCGCAGAGCGCGGGATCCGGCCGCAGGGGCAGAAACTCGGGTCCGGCGCAGATGCCGAGGCGGGCGCAGTGATAGCGCACGCAAGCGAGCAGCAGATCCCCCATCGCCCGGTAAAACCGCACCCGAGTCGCGCGCCGGAGCTGGCGCGCAAAAGTGGGGGCGAATCGCCCCAGGTGATCTCGCAGTAAGGCCCTGATTCCGCCCCGAGTCGCCGCCAGCATCTCCTCGTCCCCCGTGTGGATCGCGTAGGCCTCTTTGCACGAGAGGAAGGAGGCGAACTCGCACTCGCAACTGACATGATCGAGGCGCTCGCGCGCCCCGGCCCGCAGCTGCAGGCCGAAGGCTGCGACAATACCCGCGAGATCGCTCAGTTCCTGGGGTTGCTGAAAAACCGCCTCGTTGCCGTATTCCGTCTCATACGGAGTCACCGCCCCCCGCAAGGTGTGGCCGAAAAGCCGGCGGTGCTCGGCCGCAAGTTCTTCGAGCGAAGGAACCTCGGCTCGGAGCTCGAGCACCGCAGCCACCATTCCCGACCCTCCAGCCTTTTCCAGAGCGCCAGCCGCATCAGCCAGGGCCGCAACCTCGTCTGCTGCGGTGAACCGCCCGATGGTTCCCGGCTCCGGCGGCCGGAAAGCGAGCGCGAGCGCGTTGTAGAGCACCCCGCGAGCGATGGCTTCTTCCGCCGCCGAGCGATCGCGGCGGGTTATCGCCTCCCCGGCTTCAAATGGAGTTGGCATGCTGGGACCCTCGCACGTGAAGCGGTTCCTCCACCGCGGTGCGGAAGATCTCCTTTCCGTTGCGGCCGAAGGCGATCACGGTGTCGTTGTAGAGCTGGAACTTTCGCCCGTTGCGGGTAGTCTCGTAAATCAACGGCCCCTCTTCGATCTCGTATCGGTAGATGATGCGGTTCGATCGGCGGAAGAGCTGCAACACTGCGATCAGCTCGCGATCCGGGTTCGTGTACCGCTCGATTGCCTGGTCCACCCCAGGCCCGAACATCTGCCGCAAGTACGGCCTCGGCACCCATCGCGGCGGGATGTAGTACCCGTTGGGGAGCGTGCCGAACTGCGGGTAAAGCGGCAAGGCTACCTTCGCCACGTGCACGAGATAATAGAGCGGGTGCTGGCGGTCCTCAGCCCATGTTCCGTCGGGGTTCATCTTCACGAGCCCCTGCAATCGAATCTGGCCAATGCAGGCCGCCATACAGCGCGTCTCCATTGGCTCGCCGTGGGTTTCCGGATCGCGTCCCTCGATCCGAGGGTAGCAGGCAATGCACTTTTCCGAGACCCGCGTGTTGCCCCGGTACATGGGTTTCTTGTACGGGCAAGCCTCCACGCACTTTCGGTAGCCGCGGCACTCTTTTTGGTCGATCAGAACGATGCCGTCCTCGGGGCGTTTATAGATCGCGCGCCGCGGGCAAGCCGCCAGGCACGCCGGGTACGTGCAGTGGTTGCAGATGCGAGCGAGGTAGAAAAACCACGTCTTGTGCTCTGGCAGCTCGGCGCCAGTCTTGTCGAATTCGAAGAACTTGCCGGGTCCGCTAACCGCGTTGTCTTCGTAAATGTTCGGATAGTTCCACTCGTCGTCGGCCGGCAAATAGCCCAGCACGCGCGAGCTTTCCGGAATCAAGGTCTTCTGCGCCGCCTCGAAGATCGTCTGGCCCTCGAAGCGCCCGTACGGCTGCTTGGGATCGCCGGACGGCCCGCCCGACCACCGCTGCCCCCCGGGGTTTGC